>DATBAU010000141.1:0-9710 GCA_036271355.1 Rudaea sp.
CGGACCGATCGATCGATATCGCCACTTCATCGAGAACACGGTGAAGCCGCGCATCGAAGGCGTGCCGGGAGTTTCGCAAGTCGTCGTCAACGCCGGACCGCCGGACGAAGTGCGCATCACCGTCGATCCGGCGAAAGCCGCGAGTTTCGGCGTGTCCATTCCGGACATCGCGGCGAAAGCGGCGAGCGCGGAAGATTTGTCGGGCGGCTCGATCGAAGTCGGCCGTCAGCAATACGAATTGCGCTACACCGGGCGCTACAAGCCAGCCGATCTCGGTAATCTCGTTTTGTCGTGGCAGAACGGCCGGCCGGTACGGCTCGGTGACGTCGCCGAAATAAAACTGCAGCCGCCGAAGCGGCAGTTCTATGCGTATCAGAACGGCAATCCCGCTATCGGTCTCGACGTGCGCAAGGCCGACGGCGCGAATGTTCTCGCAACGCTCAACGAAGTGAAACGCGTCGTCGCCGAAATGCGCGACGGCCTGCTCAAGACGAAAGGACTCGGCATCGAGCAGTCCTTCGACTCCGCGCTGTTCATCAACCGCGCCGTGAGTCTGCTCACTGAAAACCTGATCGTCGGCGCACTGCTCTCGCTGTTCTGCGTGTGGTGGTTCATGCGCGACTGGCGCGCGACGCTGCTCATCGCGAGCGCGATTCCGATTTGTCTGCTCGCCACGTTCTGCGTGCTGCACCTGACCGGACACAGCCTCAACGTCATTTCGCTGGCCGGTCTCGCGTTCGCCGTCGGCATGGTCGTCGAAGGCGCGATCGTCGTCTCGGGAAATATCCTGCGTCTGAAAGAAGGCGGCATGACGCCGTACGAAGCGGCGTCGAAAGGCACGCAGCAAGTCGTCGGCGCGCTGATCGCCTCGACGATCACGACCGTCGCCGTATTTCTGCCCGTCGTTTTCCTGCGCGACGTCGAAGGTCAGATTTTCGCCGACCTCGCGCTCACGATCTCGATTGCGGTTGCGATCTCGGTCATCGTCGCGATCACGGTATTGCCGGCGGCATCGGGCTGGCTCAAGGCGAAGAAACTCAAATCCGGTTATGGCGACGGCTGGCCGTGGCTCACCGACAAGATCATGGCGCTCACTGACACGCGTCCGAAACAGTTGGGATGGGTCGCTGCGTTGCTCGTGTTGCCGCTCGCGCTGACGTTCGCATTCAAGCCGCGTCTGGATTATTTGCCGCCGGTGAAACGCGCCGCCATCGACGCGTATTTCAACTTCCCGCCGGGCATGGCGCCGGATGTGGTCGACAAGGAAATCGTGCCGAAACTCCTCGCGCGCATGAAACCGTACATGGACGGCACGAAACAGCCGCAACTGAAAAACTGGTATGTGCTGTTGTGGCCCGGCGGCGGCACAATCGGCGCGCGTGTCGTTGACGAAAAACGCATCGGCGATCTGGAAAAAATCGTGCGCGACCAAGTCGCCGTCGATTTTCCCGACACGCGTGTCTTCGTTGAGGAAGGAAACCTGTTCGGCGGTTTCGGCGGATCGGCGCGTTCGGTTTCGATCCATCTGCAAGGCGAAGACAGTACAAAATTATACAAAGTCGCCGAAGCAGGCCGTCAGTTGCTCGAAAAGAAATTCCCCGGCGCAAACGTGCAGGCATTTCCGCCAACCGACGCCGCGCAACTCGAACTGCACGCGCAGCCCAACGACCGTCGCATCGCCGAAGCGGGTTGGGATCGCGCCACGCTCGGCAGTATCGTGCAGACGATGGCCGACGGCGCGTGGCTCGGCGAATATTTCGACGGCGAACAGCGCGTGCCGATTATCCTGCGCGCATCCGGTGGCGACACGCCCGAACAACTCGCGCAGATTCCAATGATGACGCCGAGCGGCCGCATCATGCCGCTCGGCGACATGGTCTCGCTGCAAACCGTGCTCGGTCCGACGCAGATCCGCCGCCTAGATCATCGTCGAACCGTTACGCTGACGATGGATCCGCCCGCCACACTCGCGCTCGAAGACGCGCTGAAAACCATCGACACCGACGTCGTGCCGACGCTGCGCCAGCAACTGCCCGATGGCACCGTCCGCCTCGCCGGGAGCGCGGATCGGCTCGGCCAGATCGTCGGCACCATCGGCACCAATTTCATCCTCGCGCTGTTTGTGCTCCTGCTATTGATGGGCGCGATGTTCAAGTCGCTGCGCCACGCGATGGTGATCGTGCTGACCGTGCCGCTCGCGCTGATCGGCGGCATGCTCGGCCTGCGCGTACTCGGTCTGTTCGCATTCCAGCCGCTCGATCTGTTGTCGATGATCGGCTTCATCATGATGGTCGGCGTCGTCGTCAATCACGCGATCTTGCTCGTCGACCTCACGCGCACCGCGCAGGAAAACGGTGCGAGCCTCGACGACGCGATTCGCCTGTCGCTCAACCAGCGACTGCGCGCCATCCTCGCCAGCACGCTCACCGGCGCGCTCGGCGCGTTGCCGATGGCCGTGAATCCGGGGCCGGGCAGCGTGATCTATCGCGGACTCGCGGCGGTGAACGTCGGTGGTGTCGTGGTCAGTCTGGTTTTCTCTCTGCTGCTCTTGCCGAGCCTGATGCGCCTGTGGTTCGCGCCGCGCCGACGCGAAGTCGCAGTGCCGCCGCGCGGGCAGCGTCCGCGCGCGATCACGCACGAAGCAGAAGCCGCATGACGATTTCGGGAACGGAAGCACATCGATGAACATGTATACAATTTCACATCTGAATTGGCGTGCGGCGGTTTTTGCTGTCGCATCCGCGATCCTCGGTTACGCGTCGACGCCGTGTTTCGCGGAAGAGCATGCACCGCCCGCCGTCGTCGAAGTCGCGCAAGTGGTCTCGGGGAAACTCGCGCCGACGCGCTGGGTGCCGGGCAGCGTGGTCAGCCGTGACGACGCGAAGATCGCCAGCGCCGAAGCCGGCCGGCTCGAATTCGTCGCCGAAGTCGGTACGCGCCTGAAAGCAGGCGAGCGTTTGGCGAAACTCGACGATCAGGCGCTACGCCTGCGTCGCGAGGAAATCCAGGCCGACGTGCGTCGCGCCGATGCGCAGCGCGCGTTGTCCGACACGCAGCTTGGGCGACTGGAGAAGCTCGAATCATCGAGCACGATCGCGAAATCGCAAATCGACGAAGCGCGCGCCACGCTCGAAACCAACGCGCAATCGCTCGCGCATTCGCGTGCGCAATTGCATCAGATCGACCATGACATCGAACTCGCCGACGTGCGCGCGCCGTTTTCCGGCGTCGTCACCGAACGTTTCGCGCAGCGCGGCGAATATCTGCAAATCGGCGCGATGATCGCGCATCTGGTCGACACGAATCACATCGAAGCGCGCGTGCAGGCGCCGCTCGCGATGGCCGGAAAAGTGCGCGCCGGTTCAAACGTGACCGTTCGCGCGACCGGCAACGAACAGCCGGCCGACGTTCGCGCCGTCGTGCCGGTCGGCGACGAACGCGCGCGCCAGTTCGAGTTGCGCGTCGCGCTGCCGGGTGATTTCGCGCTGGTCGGAAGCGCGGTCGATGTCGCGCTGCCCGAAGATTCCGGCGACACGTCGTTGACCGTTCCACGTGATGCGATCGTGCAACGTCAGGATCAGACATATGTGATGCGCGTGGGTGCGAACAACATCGCGGAAAAGGTCGAGGTGGTCGCGAGCAGCGCCGCGGGCGAGAAGGTCGAAGTGCGCGGCGCATTGTCGCCGGGCGACCGGCTCGTCGTGCGCGGCGCGGAACGGCTGAATCCCGGACAAAGCGTCCGCGTGGCCAACGGCGCGCCGAAACTCGCGTCGCAATGAGTGTCCGGCGGCGTTGATTGCGCACCGCCGAACCCCACATTCAGTACTCCTTTTCGCGGCGGTAGAATCGGTCTTCACGGATCGTCGACAACCGCCACCACAGGAGTACGTCAATGGCGCAATACCAAAAGACCGCCGAGGCCGTTTCGGCGTTGAATCCGATGCAATACGCGGTCACGCAGGAAAGCGCGACGGAGCGTCCCGGCACCGGCGAATACCTCGACAACAAGAAGCCGGGCATCTACGTCGACATCGTGTCGGGCGAGCCGTTGTTTGCGTCGTCGGACAAATTTGAATCGGGTTGCGGATGGCCGAGTTTCACCAAGCCGATCGATTCGGTGCACGTGAAGGAACTGCGCGACGGCACGCACGGCATGATCCGAACCGAAGTGCGCTCGACGCACGGCGACAGCCATCTCGGGCATGTGTTCGACGACGGTCCGCGCGATCGCGGCGGCTTGCGCTATTGCATCAATTCCGCGTCGCTGAAATTCATTCCGCGCGAAGAAATGGCGGCGAAAGGATACGGCGATTATCTGGATCAAGTGGAGGACGTGCGATGACGACCGAACGTGCAGTGCTCGCCGGCGGCTGTTTCTGGGGCATGCAGGATCTCATCCGCAAAAAGCCGGGCGTGATTTCGACGCGCGTCGGTTATTCCGGCGGCGACGTGAAAAATGCGACGTACCGCAATCACGGAACGCATGCCGAAGCGATCGAAATCAATTTCGATCCGCAAAAAATCAGCTATCGCGAATTGCTGGAATTCTTTTTTCAGATCCACGATCCGAGCACGCGCAACCGTCAGGGCAACGATCTCGGCACGAGTTACCGCTCGGCGATTTACTACACGACGCCGGAGCAGGAAAAGATTGCCGAAGACACGATCGACGACGTCGATGCGTCAGGAATTTGGCCGGGCAAAGTGGTGACGGAAGTGTCGCCAGTCGGCGATTTCTGGGAAGCGGAACCGGAGCATCAGGATTATCTGGAGAAATATCCGAGCGGATACACCTGTCATTTTCCGCGTCCGAACTGGCGACTGCCGGTGCGCGTGAAGGCGTAGTCGCGAGGGCCGAATCGACAACGACTCGGCCCTTGCTTCGCGACTATTTTTTCTTCTTCGCGGTCTTCGCTGCGAAATGACCGCTCTTGTCGACGCCGACGTCGCCATCCTTGCGGCCGGTTTTTTTTGCCGGCGCGCGTGGAACTGATTTTTTGGTCGCCACGATGCGTTCCTCGATGATGTAAATGCTGCGTCGCCAGTCAGCAAACGTCGTAGACATCCGAACATGCATGGTCGGATGTTTAAACCAATGCAATTTGCGCTGATCTCGCAAAAATGCGGCCGCTCAAGCATTCCAAGCGGCCGCCAATTGCCGCGCTACCGATGGGGATTGAACGAGCGCGGTGTCTTGGGGCAGCAACACATGTGCCACGAAAAACGTTTCAGCGCGCCGCCGATTCGCGCGTGCGAAAACGCCGTCGCACCATCACGGCTTCGCGCCGCGTGATCTCACATGCACCGTGCGCGACAGCGCGTACGCGCATGTCCGCGTCGATGTCGAAATGATCCCCTTGATGCCAGCGTTGCTGCATGCCGATGCGATCGGCCATGGCGCGCAGTTCTTCGTCCGTGTCCGCGAGCATGTGGCACATCACACGGCCGCGGAACGGAATGCGGAAGTCGTCTACGTAAACGCTCACGCGTTTTCGTGATGCTCAGTCGAGCTTCGCATCGAGCGTGATATTCGCTTTCAGCAACTTCGACACCGGGCAGCCGGCTTTCGCTTTAGTGGTGATTTCCTGGAACTTCGCGTCGTCGATGTTCGGGACCTTCGCGCGCAACGTGAGTGCGACGTTCGTGATCGAAAATCCGCCACCGTCCCGTTCGAGCGTGACTTGTGCAGTGGTGTTCATTTCATCCGCCGTGAATCCCGCTTCGCCGAGCATCATCGACAATGCCATCGTGAAACATCCCGCGTGCGCGGCGCCGATGAGTTCTTCGGGATTCGTGCCCTTCGTGCCTTCGAAGCGGCTCGCGAATCCGTACGGATACGCATCGAGCGCGCCGCTCTGCGTGCTGATGGCGCCGCGGCCATCTTTGAGGGGGCCTTTCCATTGGGCGGAGGCGGTGCGGTTGATTTTCATGGCGGGGGTCCTTCGGTTTGGGTGGTCTGTGATTAGATGGCGGTGGAGGGGTGGGGTGCAGGGCGGGTTTGGTGTGAGCTTTTGATTTAGGTGGGGTGTTTGTTTGTCGTTGGTAGAGCTTCCGCCGCGAGCGGCGGGTAACTTTTTGTCGGGTGACAAAAAGTCACCAAAAAACACCTTTTAGGATCTGAGCAACCACTCAGGCGACGCCCAACAAGAATGTGGGGCTTTCACACAAGGTGCATTGCCGCGCTCAAGCCAGAACGCTCGTTCTCAAGTAACTCGGCACGCGTCTGCTTAGTGAGGTTGTCGAACGTCTTGCCTTTTCCTCTTTTGATCTTGCGGGCAGAGCTGGGTCGGCGGTCAGCATTGTGGAAGTAACATGACCGCACTCCTGAATTCGAACAATAAGCGTTGGGCCTGTACGACGGTTCTTGAGTGGAGGCTCAGATTTAAAAGGTGTTTCTTGGGTTACTTTCTTTGCACCAGCAAAGAAAGTGACTCGCTCGCTTGAGAGCGAAAGCTCTGCTCGAATGTTGTTGCTCAAATCTCAAACACACCAATTCCCGCAAACGAAATCAGCCCACCGAATCGAGCCTCGCAAGCGCATCTTGCGGCAATCGCAACTCCGCTGCGCGAACATTTTCGCGCAAATGTTCGATCGACGATGTGCCGGGAATCAGCAGAATATTCGGCGAACGTTGCAGCAGCCACGCGAGCGCGACCTGCATCGGCGTCGCATCGAGCGATTTCGCGGTCTCGTCGAGAACACTCGATTGCAACGGCGAGAAGCCGCCGAGCGGAAAGAACGGCACATAGGCGACGCCGCGATTGCGCAGTTCGTCGATGAATGCATCGTCGCCGCGCTGCACGAGGTTGTACTGATTCTGCACGCACACGATTTCGGTCGCCTGCCGCGCTTCCTCGAACTGACGCGGCGTGACATTGCTCAGCCCAATGTTCCGGATGAGTCCTTCGCGTTTCAGATCGACCAAAACAATGAGCGGATCGACGATCGAGGTTTCCGTCGGCCCGTGCGCGCCGCCAACGCGCAGGTTGACGATGTCGAGTGCGTTGAGTCCAAGATTGCGCACGTTGTCGTGCACCGCGCTGACGATCTCGTCGCGCGATTGCGCGGCGATCCATGATTTGTCGTCGCCGCGCCGGAATCCGATTTTGGTGACGATCGTCAATCCGTCGCGATACGGATGCAGCGCTTCGCGGATGATCCGATTGGTGATGTGCGGTCCGTAGAAATCCGATGTGTCGATGTGATCGACGCCGAGTTCGATCGCTTCGCGCAACACCGCGACGGCGGCGGCGTGATCAGCGGGCGGTCCGAAGATGCCCGGGCCGGACAGACGCATCGCGCCGTAGCCCATGCGGTCGACGGTGATCGAGGATCCCGGAAACGTGAAGACGGATTCCCCGCGTTCAACGACTGCCGCCATCGTGCTTCTCCGTTGTGGACTTCAGCGAACCGGTGCAACGTTCGACGCACGGGACGCATTGTTCGATGCATCTTTTGTACGAATCATGAACGACATTACATCCAAAGCGGTTGTCATCGCGCGACGATAGCCGCATTCTTCGATGCGCGACAAGGGAATGGAGTCCATGACCGTCGATACCGCGAAGCGACTGTTGCCCTGGCTGGTGGCCGTGGCGTTTTTCATGCAGTCGCTCGACACCACGATTCTCAACACCGCCATTCCGGCAATCGCATCCGCGCTCGATGTCGCGCCGTTGAGCATGAAGGCGGTGATGGCGAGCTACACGTTGAGTCTCGCCGTGTTCATTCCGATCAGCGGCTGGAGTGCGGACCGATTCGGCACGCGGCGCGTATTCGCGGCGGCGATCGGATTCTTCACGCTCGGTTCGTTGCTGTGCGGTGTGTCGCGCGACATTCATACGCTGGTTGCATGCCGCGTGCTGCAAGGTTTCGGCGGCGCGATGATGGTTCCGGTCGGGCGTTTGACGATGGTGCGCACGTTTCCGAAATCGCAGCTTTTGCGTGTGATGAGTTTCGTGGCGATGCCGAGTTTGATCGGTCCGATGCTCGGTCCGGTGGCCGGCGGCGTGATCATCCATTACTTTCACTGGAGCGTGATTTTTTTCCTCAACGTGCCGATCGGTCTGGCCGGTCTGTACATGGTGTATCGACATTTGCCGGATTATCGCGGCGACACGCCGCATCGGCTCGATGTGGCCGGTCTCGCGCTGTTCGGCACCGGCATCGCGTTGTTGTCGTATGTGCTGGAAGTGTTCGGCGAGCATTTCCTGAGCACGCGCGAGGTTCTTGGATTGCTCGCGCTGTCCGTCGTGCTGCTGGTGGGCTACGGCGTCAATTCGGTGCGCACGCGATTTCCGCTGCTGCGCGTGAAACTGTTTCGCATCCGCACGTTTTTCGCGGCGGTGGTCGGCAGTTTCGTCACGCGTCTGGGCGTGGGCGGAATTCCGTTTCTGTTTCCGCTGCTGTATCAGATTGGTCTCGGTTGGACTCCGATCCAGTCCGGCCTGATGATGGTGCCGCAAGCGCTCGCGGCAATGAGCCTGAAACCCGTGATGCCGCGCATCCTCACGTGGCTGGGTTATCGCGTCGTTCTGATCGTAAACACATTGCTGCTCGGCGCGATGATTCTTTCGTTCGCGACCATCGGTGCGGCGACGCCGGTGTGGCTGATCGTGATCCAGGTTTTCTGTTTCGGCATGTTCACGTCGATGCAATACACGAGCATGAACACGCTCGTCTACGCCGACGTCACCACCGAGGAAAGCAGCGGTGCGAGCACGATCGCGAGCACGGCGCAGCAGATGTCGATCAGCTTCGGCGTCGCCACCGCGTCGCTGCTGGCGGCGATGTTCATTCCGGATCGTTTCAACCTGCAGCCGGCGGAGATGATCCACGGCATCCATCTCGCGTTCCTTCTGCTCGGCGTGATGACGATGGTGTCGGTTGCCGTGTTCGCGCGGCTGCGCTCAACGGACGGCAATTCCGTGAGCCAGCACCAGGCCATCGTCACGCCCGCCAACGAGACCGACCAGTTCGTCTCCTCGCCGTCGCTGGGCGAGCGCTAGCGCGCTCAAGGACATTTTCACGGGCGGTGCCGGATACTTCTGGTTTACAATTCGGCAGCGGTTTCGCGCCACGCGGTCTGGGGGAGGACGGCGGCGGAAATCCCGACGACTCAGCGAGCGACTCCACCTATGAAAATCCCCACGGCCCAGCCGCATGAAGCAGCGATTCCCGGCGCGCTGGCGAGGTTGTCGAGCACGCGGTTCAACGCAAACGCCGGCCTGATTTGCGATGTCGCCGTCGGCATCGCGCTGCTCGCCGCCGGTCTAGTCACGAACCGGTTCGGTTTTCTGACCGCCGTCGCCACGCTCGCGTTCGGATTGCTCGTATTCAGTGCGATCGAATACAGCTTCCATCGCTGGCTGTTCCATCACGGCCAATCCTCGATGCGCGAAGGCCACGACAAACATCACGACGATCCGCACGGCTTCGACGCGTTACCGTTTTTCCTTCCGCCCGTCGGCATGTTGCTGCTCGCTGGACTGCTCGCACTCGTGCTGCCGACGAGCACCGCGTTGCTGCTCGCCGGCGCGACCGCGACGGGTTACGCGAGTTACGGAGTAGCGCACACGATCATCCACGCGATCCGTTTCCGCAGCCGCGCCGCCGTGAAATGGGCGGCGAACCATCACATTCATCATCATCATCCCGAATGTAATTTCGGTGTCACATCGCCGTTGTGGGATATCGTGCTTGGAACGCGT
>DATBAU010000142.1:0-3922 GCA_036271355.1 Rudaea sp.
CAATGCTACAATCGCGGGCTCGCTGCGCATCTTGTATGGCGGCAGCGTCAAGCCCGACAGCGCCTCCGGGTTGTTCGGGCAGCCGGACATCGACGGCGGACTGATCGGCGGGGCCTCCCTGGTGGCTGCGGATTTCCTCGCGATCTGCGCCGCGGCCAAAGCATGAAACTTCGGATTCTTTAAACCATGTTCCTGACGTTATTCAATGTGATTTACGTGCTGATCGCGGTCGCGATGATCGCGCTGATCCTTTTGCAACGCGGCGCGGGTGCGCAAGCGGGCTCGGGATTCGGCGGAGGCGCATCGGCCACCGTGTTCGGCGCGCGCGGCGCGTCCAACTTCCTGTCGCGCAGCACAGCGGTTTTGGCGGGCGTGTTCTTCCTGCTCAGCCTCGTCATGGGCGTGTATCTGCATCCCGTTGCGACGAAACCCGAAGCCGATCTCGGCGTGATGAGCGGTTACCAGACGCCCGACACGACGAAGCCCGCCGCACCGGCGAGCTCCGATGTTCCGGCAGCAACGTCCGCGCCTGCGGCCAACGGCGACAAGCCTGCGCCGACGACTGCGGCGCCGGCTCCGGCCGCTGTTCCCGCGCCAGCTACCGCCGCGCCGGCGGAATCGACACCGGTTCCGGCCGCGACGAGAACGCCCCCCGTGGCGACGGACAAGAAATCCGACAGCAAGAAAAAAGGCGGCACGAAACCCGCGGACAAGAATTCGCACTAAAATAGTCGACACACATCAGCCCAGATGGCGGAATTGGTAGACGCACTACCTTGAGGTGGTAGCGACGTAAGTCGTGGAGGTTCGAGTCCTCTTCTGGGCACCAAATTCGAGATGCGCGTCTCCGAGCACATGGGCGCTTCTTCCAAAAACCCGCTTCGATGCGGGGTTTTTATTGGCGATCGTCGCACCTGTCGCGTTTTTCGACGAAACGGCGTTCAATCGATGCATTGTCGCCATCGAAAAAATGGGGATCGCGAGAATGCGCAGTTCATGGTGCCTGGCCGTTTTGTTTTTTGCCGCGTGGTCGTCGCAGGTGTGCGGCGCCGATCGGTTCGCGCCCGGTGAGTTACGCGTCGCGGGCGCGGTGTCGTTTCCGATTTCGTGCAACGCGGATGAGCAGCCGGCGTTCAATCGCGCCGTCGCGTTGCTGCATTCTTTTTTCTACGAGGAATCGCGACGGATTTTCAGCACAATCGCCGAACGCGATCCGACCTGCGCGATGGCGCAATGGGGCATCGCCGAAACCTGGTGGCACCCGATCTGGGCGCCGCCGCAGCGGGAAGAATTCGACGCCGGCAAAGCCGCCGCCGATCGCGCGGTCGCAATTAAGGCAACGCCGCGCGAACGCGCTTTCATCGCGGCCATCGCGGCGTATTACGCAACACCGGACACATCCACCGATCAGCCGGTCGGACAATCCTGCCACGGTCCCATCGGCGGCTCGGCCCGGGTGTTCGCTTACGGCGACGCGATCGAAAAAATGTATCGACAATTTCCCGGCGATTTCGAAGTGCGCGTGTTCCACGCGTTCGCCCTGTTGTCAGAAGGTTACGCATCGCCAACCGACGTAACGTTGGCGCATCAAAAAGAAGCCGGGCAACTGCTCGAGCAGCTATGGAAGGAAAATCCACACCATCCGGGTGTGGCGCACTACATCATCCACAGCTACGACTATCCGACGCTTGCCGAACGCGCGTTGCCTGCGGCGCGATCCTACGCCGCCATCGCGCCGTGGGTGCCGCATGCGTTGCACATGCCGTCGCATATCTTCACGCGGCTGGGTATGTGGGACGAGTCGATCGAATCCAACCGTGCTTCGGCGGAAGCTTCGCGCGCTTACGCTGCACAACGTAAACGTTCGGCCGTCGAAGTCGAGGAACTGCACGCGCTCGATTACCTGATGTATTCGTATCTCCAGGAAGGTCGCGATACCGAAGCGCGCGCTGTCTACGACGAAGCTGCGCAGGTACGCGAGACATTTCCGCCGATGGATTTCGTCGGCGCGTATGCGTTGGCGGCGATTCCCGCGCGTTACGCGCTGGAGCGCGAAGCGTGGCGCGATGCCGCGTCGTTATCGATTCCCGAGCGCGCGCAGTGGGCGCGTTATCCGTTCACCGAAGCCATGCTCGAATACACGCATGCGCTCGGTCGCGCGCATCTCGGCGATGTCGAAGGCGCCACGCAGGCGCTGGCGCGCATGCGGTCGCTGCAGTCAGCGAGTACGGACATCAGGTTCGAATATTTTCGGCGGCATCTCGAACTGCAGGCGCAGGCGGCCGAAGCGTGGATCGCGCATGCGCAGGGCCATGACGACAAAGCCGTTGCGATGCTGCGCGCGGCGGCGGATTCGGAAGACGCCTTGGGCAAACATCCCGTCTCGCCCGGCGCGTTGATCCCCGTGCGCGAGCAACTCGGGGCTCTGCTGCTCGGCATGAAAAGGCCGCATGAAGCACTCGACGCTTACGACGCCGAACTCAAGATTTATCCGGCGCGATTCCGCAGTTTGTACGGCGCCGCCGTCGCAGCCGAGCAGGTGGCTGATTCAGCAACGGCGCGCGATTATTTTTCCAAACTGGTGAAACAGGCTGAGCACGCAGACGCTTCGCGCGAAGAAATCACGCATGCGAAAGCGTATCTCGCATCGAAAACGGTAGCGATCGACGACTAGCGATGTCCGTGACAGCAGCCGTAGTCGAGCTGCGGCTGAAAATCCGGTCGCTTGCCGGGTCCTAGATCGACCATGTTCCAGAACGTTTCCAGCGTGCCGATGGCGCGTTCGTCCTGTCCCGGATCGCGCGGCGCATAGCTGAGTTCGGACGCCCAGAACAACCGGATCGTGCCGTCGGCTTCGCGCTTGAACACGGTCATGAGTGGGATTTGCGAACCTTCCTTGTCTTCGCTCAGGTAGTCGCGCTTGAACGTGTTGTCCCTTGCCGAGATCAATCGCATGTTGCGCCAGCCGCGTTCGTTCGCGACATCGCGCATCCGATCGAGCGACGTCTTCGCGACCACCGCAAAACTTTTTCCCGCCGATTCGTAATGCGGCACGGCGGCGTCGATCTGATCGAGGATCGCCGTGCAGGAAGGGCAGGGTTGATCCGTCACGGGCAGCGACGCCGTTTTGCCCTCCGTCGTGCCGGGACGCGTTTCCTTCGGATGGCGCGGGAACATGTAGTGATAGATCAGCAGTGTGTTGCTGCCATCGCGGAATAGTTGCGACAGTTTGAACTGCGACGGTTTGCCGTCTGCGTCCAGTCCGTCGAACGCGTAGTCCTGTTTTATCGCCGGTCCGGTCGGAAGTTTCTGTCGCTGATCGGCTACCGATTGCATCTGACGACGCAGCGCGATTTCCGCGTCTAGCAATTCGTCGCGCGCTTTGCGGTACTCGGTCGATTCGTCCGCGAACTGGATGCTCATCACTAGTTCCTACTTCGGATCGTCGATGAATCCGCCGAGCGGCGCTTTGTGCGGCACGTCCCAGCCGAAATACACCTCGGTCTCGACGATTTTTCCGTCGCGAACCGTGTGCACTTCGCCGTTGCGGAATTTGTGATCGCCCGCGCGGCCGATGTAGACGATATGCGCGACCTCGCCATGCTCCGCCGCATGAACTTCGTCGAAACCGTCGGTCTGCTTGGCGTTAGGCCAGCAGCGCTCGAAGTAGGTTTTGCGGTCGATACGATTATCGAGCGGACTGGTGAACTGATAGTCGTCGGCAATGACGGCCTCGATGGCGGCGCGATCCTTATCGACGTACGCCCTCAGCGCGGCGCGAACCGCATCCAGCGGCGATCGGGTCATGGCGAACTCCTTTTGCCAGTCGTAGCGGCACTATACGCTGCGGGCCTATGAAAGTTTTGTAATCGGCTGCGCGTTCGGCGAAATGCCGCATTGCGCAAGTCCGCGCGCGCATGAG
>DATBAU010000143.1:0-38150 GCA_036271355.1 Rudaea sp.
TTGACGCATTTGCTAGCATCCGTGCAATGGATTCGCGCGCGTTGCACGTTCTCAATTCGGTTTTCGGTTACGCGGCGTTCCGCGGCGAGCAGCAGGCGATCATCGAGCACGTCGCGCGCGGCGGCGATGCGCTCGTGCTGATGCCGACCGGCGGCGGCAAATCGCTGTGTTATCAGATTCCGTCGCTGCTGCGCGAAGGCATCGGCATCGTCGTCTCGCCGCTGATCGCGCTGATGCAGGATCAGGTCGCCGCGCTGCGGCAGCTCGGCATCGAAGCGGCGTTTCTCAATTCCAGTCTCGATGCCATGGCGCAGCGTGATGTCGAGCGCCGCATGTTGGCGGGCGAACTGAAACTGTTGTATGTCGCGCCGGAACGTTTGCTGACCGAGCGTTTTCTCGATCAGATGTCGCGCATGCCGCTCGCGCTGTTTGCCATCGACGAGGCGCATTGCGTGTCGCAGTGGGGCCACGATTTCCGGCCGGAATACCGACAGCTGACGATCCTGCACGAGCGCTTTCCCGATATTCCGCGCATCGCGTTGACGGCGACGGCCGATGCGCCGACGCGGCGCGAGATCGTCGAGCATCTCAAGTTGGATGATGCGCGGCAGTTCGTTTCGAGCTTCGACCGGCCGAACATTCGGTATCGCGTCATCGAGAAGGACAACGCGCGACGGCAGCTCGCCGAGTTTCTCGAAGCGCACGCGGGACAATCCGGGATCGTCTATTGCCAGTCGCGCAAGAAAGTGGAAGACACCGCCGGCTGGCTGGTCGAACAGGGTATCGCCGCGCTGCCGTATCACGCGGGCATGGATGCGGCGTCGCGCACGGCGAATCAGCAGCGCTTCCAGCGCGATGAGGGCATCGTCATGGTCGCCACCGTCGCGTTCGGCATGGGCATCGACAAACCCGATGTGCGTTTCGTCGCGCATCTGGATTTGCCGAAAAGTCTGGAAAGCTATTATCAGGAAACCGGACGCGCGGGACGCGACGGTCTGAGCGCCGACGCGTGGATGTGCTACGGACTCGGCGACGTCATCGCCATTCATCAGTTCATCGCGCAATCCGAGTCGGGCGAAGAGCGCAAACGGGTGGAGCGCGCCAAACTCGACGCGCTGCTCGGCTACGCCGAAACCACCGGTTGTCGGCGCAAACGTCTGCTCGCTTATTTCGGCGAAACACTTGGCGCGCCGTGCGGAAATTGCGACAACTGTCTGGAGCCGACCACCGCCATCGACGGCACCGTATTCGCGCAGAAAGCGCTGTCGTGCGTGTATCGCAGCGGTCAGCGTTTTGGCGTGAAGCATCTCGTCGCCATCCTGCGCGGCGAGGACGACGAGCGCGTACGGTCGCTCGGCCACGACCGGTTGAGCGTCTTCGGCGTCGGCAAGGAATTGGACGAGCGGCAATGGCGCAGTGTGTTTCGTCAGTTAGTCGCCGCTGGTCTGCTTGCGACGGATGATGAAGGTTACGGCGTGCTGAGTCTTGCGCCGGCGAGCAAACCGATCCTGCGCGGCGAAGGCACGATCAGCCTGCGCAAACCGGCCGAGAAAAAAGAACGCCGTCGCAAAACGCCGCGTGGCGATACGGCGAAGCCGTCGCTCGACATCGCGCCGCACGAGACGCATCGCTGGGATCAGCTGCGCGCGACACGCGCACGCCTCGCGCGCGAGCAAAGTGTGCCGGCGTATGTGATCTTTCACGATGCGACGTTGCTTCAGATGCTGCGCGATAGGCCGCAGACGGCGGATGCGATGGTTAAGATCAGTGGTGTCGGCGCAGCGAAGCTGGCGAAGTACGGCGAGGCGTTTTTGCAGGTGCTGCGGAGAACGGCGAACGGACCCGCCGTCGCCGATTAGTCGAATCCGTTCTCGAATACGCGGTCGTTCGGGATCAGGACGAAATTGACGATGTGCGGTTGCGTCGCGCCTGCGTTCACGTTGACCGGCGTTCCTCCCGACAGCGGGCATTTCTGGTCGTAGGCAGTTCCGTTCGGGCACGAAATTCCGGAATAGATTTGATCGGTATAACCGCCACCCGCCTCGGTCGCGAGGTAATACGACGAACCGACGGGCGCGGAAACCATGTAGAAACCATTTTGGTCGGTGCCGGCGCCGGATACATAGCTGCGGTCGATGGAAGAAAATAGGTCGACGACGGCCCCGCTCACCGGTGTGCCGTGGTCATCGACGATGCGGCCAACCACCGCATCGAGTCGCGTCACCTGGAAATCCACATCCGTTGCCGAGACGCCAGTCCCGAGAACGATCGGCGTGCCCGTTGTGGCTACGCACGTCGAGCAGTCGATGCCTTGCCAGATCTGGCTGATGTAAGTGCCATAGTAGTTCGGCGTGGCGACGGCGTAGTACGTGCCCGGCGCAACATCGGTGATGACGTAATTGCCGTCCGCATCGGACGCGGCATAGCCGATAACGGTTCCCGTGCCGTCATAGATGGTCGTCGTTATGGATGCCGGAATATCGCTGCCGGCGCCGGCGCGGATTCCGGCGTGTCCGCCGATACGGGACGAGGCATTCAACGCGAAGTCGAACGACGGCACCGTCTGCTCACCCGCCACGACAGTGAGCAACGTGGCGCCCGCTATGTTGCAGTTCGCGCTGGAATAATAATTTGTCGCTTCGCAAATGATGCCGCTATAAACCTGATCGACATGGTCGCTGCTCTGGGCCCACACGAAATACTGACCCGCAGGGACGTTTGGGATACCGTAATTGCCAAGGCCATCCGTGACCGAGTTCAGGTTCGAATAACCGGACATGCTCGGCGGCTGCGTGTTGAGGAAGACTTGCACGTTTCGCAACGGCGCGCCCGTCGTCGCGTCGGTGATGTGGCCACTCAGCGTCGGAAAATAGTCCAGGACAAAATCCGCCTCGATGCTTTGGCCCACGGAAGTAAACGTGAACGCCGTGGCTTCGGACAGTTCGGCAACACAATTCGAAATGCAATCGTGAGCGGGATAAAGCTGAGAGAAGACGGTGTTGCCGCTGGCATAGATATAGTAGGTACCTGTGCCGATGGACCCGGCGGTGTAGTTGCCGTAATTATCGGTTCCGCCATAGGCGACGTTGTTTCCATTTTTATCGAGGACGATCAGACTGACGGAACTTAACGGCTGGCCATCGCTGCCCGTCACTTTTCCGGTAAATGACGATAGTCGCGGGAGCCGGAAGTCCACATCGGTCACATCTTGCGAAGCAACGATGACTACGTTTGCCGCCAATGCGTTGCATTGCGATTGCGACGGACCGGCACAAGGAACGTTGTCGTACAACTGCGACCCATAACCCTGCGCGAAGGCTTGGATCACGTACGAACCCGGCGGCAGGGTGGTAAAGACGAAATGCCCCGCGGTGTCGGTATTGACGGAGGTTACTCCCTGACCGTTCGGCATCAGCAGCGAAACCGAGCTTTGACTCAACGGAGTATTGTCCGTTGCGCGCACCTCCCCGGAGATTTTCTGTCCCGTGCTGAGCGAAAAGTTGATGTTCGAAACGGAACCGGTTGCGGTAACGGTGACCGTGTGCGCCTGGCTCAAATCGCATTCGGAGCTGTAATAGTAAATTCCATACGGACAGTTGCCCGTTGGATAAAGCTGGGTTATGTACGATTGCGCGCTGGCGACGACATAGTACGTGCCCGCCTGGGGAGCCGTCGCAGAGTAGTTGCCGTTCTGATCGGCATAGCCGTATGCCGAGTAACCGTAGGTTGTCGAATATAAAGTGATGTAGGCGTTCGCGACGGGCGCGTTCGTCTTAATGTCTTTCACCGATCCGTTGACGGAGCCGGGTGCGACAGTGGCGTTGAGCATGACAATTCCAGAAACGCCCGAGTTCGCCAAATGCACAAACAGCGTTTGCGATGGAGCATTGACGGCGACGACATCGGCATCGAGTCCAAGGCCATCGTCGTTGCTCGCGATGGATTGCGCGCCCGCTTCGCATCCAGCGAAAACCTCAAGTGACGGGTCCGGTCCGGCAGATGTGGTGCGAAAGCGCAGATTCGCAGCGTCGACTCCCGACATGAAAAACCATGCATCGGACGACGTCTGTAACGCCAGTTGCACAGGATGGTCGGGCGAGATTCCCAACGCATTGGCGCAATTTGCGCCGTGCGTTGCGGAAACCGATTCGAGATCGATTTGGGAACGTGGTAGTGAACCGGGAACCAAAGCCGGCGCTAACGAATAGGCGATGTCGAACTTCAATTTTTCGAATCGCATGGCGATCGCCGTGAATTTACGAACGACGGTCTGGTCGGTTTCGGCAGCGATCGATGCGCGCGTGAGCGACAGCCGATGCTCCAGATCCGACATTTCAACCGAGGACGGCGTCGTGCCGTGATCGAATTGATCGGCGGCATGCGCGATTTGCGCACCCAACGACCGAACGGCGTCGACTGTAACGGCGGATTCGGCGGCTACTTGAGCGCATGCCGCGAGCAGCGCCAGTAACGTGAAAATTCGTACGGCCATCGGTTTTCCCCAAAATATCGCGCTGCATGCCGCAACGATCGAATCGCGCAATTCTACCAGTGACCCGAACCCATCGGCGTGTGAACGAACTGGATCGTCTCGACATACCGTTATCGATCAAGGACAATGCAGTGTCAGCCAGATCGCCCGCGGAAACGGGCTAAAGGCGTCTCAATCCTATCGGAAGACAAGGCCGCTCCAGGCCGCTTTAACGACCTGCTGTCAAAATTGCTGATGTCAATATTGTTGCAGCCCACATGATGACGGGGATCCGCGTGTCCGACTGGACTATTCTCTGTGACTTCGATGGCACCGCCGCCCTCGACGACACAACCGACACTTTGCTCGAAACGTTTGGCCGCGACGGCTGGGAAGCGCTGGAAGCGGAATGGCGCGCCGGCAAAATCGGCTCGCGCGAATGCATGGCCGGCCAAGTCGCCTTGCTCGACATGGACCGCACGCAGCTCGATGCGCATCTGGCCGCGCGCAAACTCGATGCGTCGTTCGCGGAGTTCGTCGCGCTGACGCGAGAGCTCGGCATGCACGTCGAAATCCTGAGCGACGGTTTGGATTACGCGATCCATAAAATCCTCGCGCGCTACGCATTGGATGGTTTGCCCGTTACGTCCAACAAGCTTGATGTGGTTGAAGACCGTCGCTGGAAATTGACGTTTCCGAATGCAAGCACGGAATGCCGCGTCGCCAGCGGCACGTGCAAGTGCGCGTGCTCGGTGAATGCGCGCGCCGCCGGTAAACGCGTGTTGCTGATCGGCGACGGCGCGTCGGATTTTTGCGTCGCGCGCGTCGCCGACTTCGTTTTCGCGAAAGGCAAATTGATCGCGCATTGCATCGCCAACAACATCGCGCACGCGCCGATCACGGATTTTTCCGACGTCATCGCGCTGATCCCTTCGCTCATCGCAGGCCAATTGAGCGGCCGCGAACAACCTATTCATTCGCAGGATATCGTTTCTCATGCGTGAAGCTGCAGTGCCGGTAAGGCCGGTGTTTTCCAGCGTCGATCGCGACGTGGATCTGCTCGCCGACGAAGCCAAATATTGTTCGTTCGGCGATACGGTGCATTACTCCGATCCGCCGAAAATTTTTGACCGTTGCGACGGCAGTTACCTGTACGACGGCAACGGCACGCCGTTCCTCGATCTGCAGATGTGGTATTCGGCCGTCAATTTCGGCTATGCCAACAAACGCCTCAATGATGTGCTGAAACATCAGATCGACACCTTGCCGCAAGTCGCCAGTCAATATCTCCACCCGACCAAGATCGAGCTGGCGAAAGTGGTCGCGCAAGACGCGAAGAAGAAATGGGGCCTCGACGGCCGCGTGCATTTCAATGTGGGTGGTTCGCAGTCGGTCGAAGATTCCATGAAGATCGTGCGCAACGCGAGCAACGGCAAAAGCCTGATGTTCGCGTTCGAAGGCGGCTATCACGGCCGCACGCTGGGCGCGTCGGCGATCACGTCGTCGTATCGCTACCGGCGCCGCTACGGTCATTTCGATCGCGCACAGTTCGTCGAATTTCCGTATCACTTCCGCGGGCCGAAAGGCATGTCGAAGGAAGAGTACGGCGAACTCTGCGTGGCGAAATTCGAGCGCCTGTTCGAGACCGAATACAACGGCGTGTGGGATCCGAAAGTCGGCCAGTGCGAATACGCGGCGTTTTATGTCGAACCGATCCAGGGCACGGGCGGTTATGTCATTCCGCCGCCGAATTTCTTCACGGGCTTAAAGCGCGTACTCGATAAATACGGCATCTTGCTTGTCGTCGACGAAATCCAGATGGGATTTTTCCGCACCGGCAAATTGTGGTCGATCGAACATTTCGGCGTAAAACCCGATGTGTTGGTGTTCGGCAAGGCGCTGACGAACGGCCTGAATCCGCTCGCCGGCATTTGGGCGCGGGAAGAACTGATCAACCCGAAAGTTTTTCCGCCTGGATCGACGCATTCGACATTCGCATCCAATCCGCTCGGCACGGCGGTCGGACTCGAAACGATGAAGATGCTCGCCGAAACCGACTACGAAGCGATGGTGATGGCGAAGGGCGAACGTTTCCTTGAAGGCCTTCGCGAACTGCAGAAAAAGCACAAGGAAATCGGCGATGTCGATGGATTGGGTTTAGCGTTGCGTGCGGAAATTTGCGAAGCCGACGGGTTCACGCCGAACAAGAAATTGCTCGACAAGATGTGCGACATCGGCCTGGCCGGCGAACTCGACCACGGCGGCAAGAAAATCGGCTTGGTGCTCGATGTCGGCGGCTACTACAAGAACGTGATCACGCTGGCGCCGTCGCTGCACATCAGCAACGACGAAATCGATCTGGGATTGAAGCTGATCGATCAGCTTCTGACGAAGGCGAAAAAACTCGCCTGACAAGGACCCCACTAATTTGTCATTCCAGCGAGGAGCTCCACAACAGCGAAGCTGGTCAAGCTGGAATCCAGCTTTGATTTAAGGAAAGCCAGAGCTTTCACTCGCCTGCGGCGAGTGAGTCACTTTCTTTGCTGCGTGCAAAGGAAGTAAGCAAAGAAAGCACGTTTGTTCTTCACGAACGGTGTGTTCGCCGAAGCCACATCCCTGTACCTGCGTCGAACGGCGCACTTCCTGTGCGCCGTATGCGTCGCAGTGGATTTGGATTAAAGCGATTCAATTCCAGGTGAGAATGCGGTCGGCGATCGTCTGCGTACGGCCGCCGACCCACACCTCGCCGCCGGCGTCGATGCGCAGCGTGATCGATGCATCGTGTCCCATCTCACGGCCCTGGCTCACGCGAAAGCCGCGTGCGAGTGTGCCGCCCGGTTCGCACATGGCGATCCACGTTGCGATCAAGCCGTTCGCCGCGCCTGACGCCGGATCTTCGACGATGCCGACGCCCGCCGGAAATGCGCGAACGACCAGTTGATAGTCGGCATTCGCGCAGCGCGCGAACACGCACAGGCCCATGCAATTGTCGAGCTTCGCCAGCGCACCGATGGCGGCGTGATCCGGTTGCCACGAACGTACCGATTCCTCATCCGCGAATTCCGCGACCCACCAGCGCCGTCCGCCTTCGATGAGCGCGGGCGGCAGGCCGCCCATGCGCCGATCGCCGAGGGCCGCGTTCAACGCGGTGCGACTGGCGGCAGAGTCGGCAACCTTTTTTGCACTCGGCGCCTGGATGAGAAGTTCGCGCGACTCGCTTTTTCCTTCGACGCGAATCGGAAGCAAGCCGGCGCCGCATTGCTGAATCAGAGTTCCATCGCGGGCCGCAGCGAACCCCGTATTGAGCGCCGCGTGCGCGCTGCCGATGCTCGGATGTCCGGCGAACGGAATTTCCTGGGTGGGTGTAAAAATGCGCAAACGATAATTTGCGGCATCGTTTTCCGGCGGCAGGAGAAATGTCGTTTCGACAAGATTCGTCCACGCCGCGAAGCGCTGCATTTCCGAGCCGCTCCAGCCGCGCGCATCGACGACGACGCCCAGCGGATTGCCGCCGCCCGGTGTGGCCGGAAAAACGTCGAGCTGCAAATAATGGAAAGTCGGCATGCGACGAAGACCGAGGCGAGGCGGATCGAAAACGATGGATGATAGCGTTTTCGACGAACGAAAAAGTCAGTCGAAACGTTTCAATGCGATGACGGCATTCAATCCGCCGAACGCAAACGAGTTGGACAATACGGCGCGGACTTTTTTCTCGCGCGCGACGTTCGGCACGCAGTCGAGATCGCACGCGGGATCCGGATCGATGAAATTGGCCGTGGGCGGGATCACGCCGTCGCGCAGTGCGCCGATGGCGGCAACCAGTTCGATGGCACCCGCCGCGCCGAGTGCATGGCCGTGCATGGATTTCGTCGACGATACGGCGAGCGTATTCGCGTGCTCGCCGAACACGCGGCGAATCGCTTTGGATTCGGTCGGATCGTTCGCGGGCGTACCGGTGCCGTGCGCATTGATGTAGCCGATGTCGCCGGCGTCGAGCCGTGCGTCGCGCAACGCGCTGGCGAGCGCTCGGGCCGCGCCGGTTTCGGACGGCAGCACGATGTCGCCCGCGTCGGCCGACATGCCGCTGCCGGCGAACTCGGCGAGAATCGTCGCACCGCGCTGGCGAGCGTGTTCGTATTCTTCGAGCACGAAAATCCCGGCGCCTTCGCCGAGTACCATGCCGCGCCGCTGCTTGCAGAATGGACGGCATGTGTCGTCGGCCGTCACGCGCACGGCTTCCCAGGCTTTTATTGTCGGCACGGTGATGCAGGCTTCTGTTCCGCCCGTCACGGCAAAATCCACTTTTCCACTTCGCACCATGTCGAACGCCTGTGCCATCGCGTGATTCGCCGAGGCGCACGCGCTCACGACGGCGAACGACGGTCCGGTCAATTTGTATTCCATCGTGATCTGGCAGGCCGGCGCGTTCGCCATGAGGCGCACGATGGTCAGCGGATGCACGCGCGGATTCCTGTCGCCGTAAAATCGCTGCGACTGTTCGTTGTGCGTGTTCTCGCCGCCGATGCCGGTGCCGACGATGCAGGCGGTGCGTTCGCCGATTTCCGACTCGGTGAATGCCAAACCGGATTGCGCGACGGCTTCGCGCGCGGCAATCAGCGCGAATTGCGAAACGCGGTCGAGCAGGATCAATCGTTTCGAATCGAAATGCTTCGACGGATCGTAGCCGCGCACTTCCGCGGCGATTTTCACGTTCAGCAGATCCGTGGGAATATTCGCGATGGGACCGATGCCGGAGCGGCCTTCGCACATCGCGCGCCACTGTTCGCCGGCGTCGTGGCCGAGCGAACTGATGCTGCCCATGCCCGTGATCGCGACGCGTCGCATTGTGTTTCCGCCAAGTCGTGAGGATCAGGCCGGCGGGGACGCGGCCTGTTTTTCCGCGAGGAGTTTTTCGACGGCGTCGACGAGACCTTTCACGGATTCCGTGTCGAAATTCGGATCGCGGTCGGGCAACGTTATTTTGTAGTGGTCTTCGATCTCGAAAATGATCTGCACCGCGTCGAGCGATTGGATTTCCAGATCTTTCAATGTCGACTCGGGCGTGATCCTGGCGATATCGATGCCGGCTTCCTTGGAAATGATGCTGAAGACGGTGTCCTGAACACTACTCATGAAGTTCTCCGCGACTCGTCGCTTAAGGATATCGGATGGCTAAGGTTACCGCGAGCCGGGCCGCGCGGTCGATGGAGGCACGTTGTGAGCGGCATCCGGGTTGGAGTCGGCGCCGAGCATGAAGATGCCTACCAGAATGATCAATGAACCCATGACTTGCATTGCGCCGACACGTTCGCCGAACAGCAGCCATGACGAACACATCACGGCAACGAATACGATCGCGCTGGTGGCGAACGCGGAAGACAACGTCGACCGACGCAGGATCGTGAGCCACGCGAGGAATGCGCCGATGTAGCAGGCGATCGCAACCCAAAGCCATCCTGTCGTCAGCGCGCGCAAAAACGCATCGGGCGAGAAGTCGAAAGGACCTGTCGCCCGTCCCGCCATTTTCAGCGAAATCTGGCAAATCGTCTCGCACGTCAGCAATAGCAGCCAGGCCATCCAGGTGCGTGCTGCGATAACCGCCATTCCCATCAATCGACAGCGATGACAACTCGCGATTGTTCGGGCATGTGCACGAAACGCGTGGCGGCGACTTCATTGAAGAAGCGCGCCGAGCGCTCGATCACCTGATCGCGTTCCTGATCCACGGTGATCATGTGGTAGCTGTTTTCCAGCAGCACGGTTTCGACCGGTCCGCCGATGCCGCGCACGATCGTGCGTACGTTCTTCAGGCTGGCCACGTCATCGTCGACGGCGTGCACGACGAGACTCGGCGTGCGGATGCTGCGCAACTGCTGGCGCACGCGAAACGAGAGGCGATAAAACTCCGCCAGCGACGGCCACGGGTTGCCGGGCAATCCCGCCGCGGCACTGTCGCCGCTGAGCATGCTGCCGGCGATGCGGTTGCGGATGCGTTCGTCCTTGATGCCGTACGGAAAGCATTCGTAGAATTTTTTCTTGTGGCCGAAGCCGAGCGCGGTGACGAGCGGCAACAGGAACGACAGTTTGCCGAGCCACGGAATGGTCCAGCCGTCGTAGACGAACGTGGTGCCGTACAGGCCGAGGCCGTCGACTTCATCCGGACGATCGGCGGCGAGCTTCAGCGCGAGCAACGCGCCCATCGACAAGCCGGCGACGAACATGTGGTCCACGTCCTTGCGCAGCCGGTCGGCGGCTTCGCAAACGCTGCGGTACCAGTCGTGCCAGCCGGTTTTGAGCAGATCGCCTTCGTCGCCGCAATGGCCGGCGAGCTGCATGGCATAGACGGTGAAACCGGCCTTGTTGAGCCCCTTGGCGACAAAGCGCATTTCGGTCGGGGTGCCGGTCAGGCCGTGAATCAGCAACACGCCGGATCTGCCGCCGGGCATGTAGTAATCGGTCGCTTTGATCATCAGGGCAATAAAGAATGCTTAGCTTCCCGGTATTTTGCCCCAGGCACGGTATGAATACCTAAAATTACGTTAAGGAACGTTGCTCAAGGCGCGCAAATGAGGGCCACGCCGAGCGCGATGGCGGCGGTTGCGATCCAGCGGCGCGTCGAGATGTGCTCGTGCAGGATGAACCGGCTGGCCACCACGACGCCGCAATACGACAGCGCCATGAAGGGATAGGCGAAGCTCAGCGGCGTCATGCTCAACACCGCGAACCAGATCGTGAATTCCACGACATAGATGAGCACGCCGGCCACGATCCAGCGCGAGCCGAGCGCGGCGAGCAATCCCGACGATTCGCGCGTGTCGTCGACGCCGAGCTTGAAGCAGGTTTGGCCGGCGACGTCGCACGCCACGGTGCCGAGCAGCAGCGCGAACATCAACATGGGTGCGACGCCTTTTCGATCGCCGCGAGCAAGGCGATATTGACGCGCTCGTTCTGCGCTAGAAATTCGGTATTGCTCGGACGCCGCGGCTGATCCATCCGCGATTCCCATCGCTTGAGCAGATTCGCGTGCTCGATCGACGAAAATTCGCCGCAGATATCCGCGCCCACGATGCGCTTGTGCGCGCCGATCACGCCGATCGCACTCAGTACCTGCGCCAGCGGCATCTGTCCTTGATCCCAATTCGTCAGCGCTTCGGATTCGGGCAACACGTCCTTGTCGATACTGAACCAGATGGCGTCGGTGCGGATCAGCGAAGGAATGCTTGCGAGAATTCCGTCGAAATCGTCGGCGAGATTGCGCCAGATCACGAAGCCTTCGTCGTAACGATGTCCCGCTCCGTCGGGGATCGGGTGATAAAGACGCGACGGCGCGTGCTTCCACGGAAACAGCACGAGTTTCCCCGACGCGAGCGCGGGAATGTTGCCGCCTTTCAATCCGGGCTTGACCAGATCGTCGCTGCACGGCCCGAGTGTGATCATACGATCGACGTGCGGCAACGACAGCGCACAATTCACCCACGATCCGCAATGCCAGCGCGGCGCGACACGCACCCAGTCGGGATGGTTGTCGAAGTGGATGATCGTGATCGGTTCGCGCGCTTGTTCCATCAGCAACGCGGCGAGATGATGGAAATCGCCGGAGCCGAGCATGTGAATCGTCGGTTCCGCGTCGGTCTCGCGAAGGCGCTCGCGCGCGGCGCGCACGGTGCGATCGCGACTCCACAGTCGCAGGCGCGGGCCGAGGTCGCGCAGATCGGTCGACGTCACCGAACTCCACGGCGCGGCCGCGCGCAATGCAGGCAGTTGTGGCGGAAGGGAGCCGTCGAGATCGAGAAGCGTGAGGCGCATCCGCGCGATGATAGACAAAAGCGCGCGGCGTGCGGTTTTTCAGGCTCCGTCTTTACAGAACCCGTGCTCAGGCGAATCGAGCGAACTTCCGCAACGCGAGCGCGATGGTCGGACCGATCACCAGCACGTGCATCGCAAAATCCGCCCACATGCCGACCACGGACGGCTTCGTCGGCGGCACGTTCGACAGCGGCAACACGACCAGATGCATGAACGCGTAGATACACACGCCATAGATCGCACCGCATAGAAGCGCGTTGTTGCGCATCCAGCGCACGCGCGTGAGCGCAACGAAATACAACGCCGCGGCGACAAGTAGGATTCCGTAATGCGAAACGAAGCCCAATGCGGCCGACGCCGCGCCGCCGTCGAAGGACGCGCGGCCGAGCCATCCGGACGCGATGAACTGCATCACGCGTTCGGGCGACACGCCGGACCGCAGTCCGTTGAACGTGCACGCGAAGATCATGTCGAACGACGCCGCGATCACGCCCGCGAGCAGGATCGCCAGCGCGTTGCGCGATGCGGATGACGATTGCGTCATCGCGCTCATTGCGCGGTCATCGCGCATTGATTGAGCGGAAGCCGAACGACCTGCGACACGTGTCCGCTCGCTTCATCCTGCACGAACGCGACGACGCTGCTCTTCGACAGATCGGTTCCGCGCGGAACGTTCAGATCGGTTTGCACATCGGTTTTATCGAACGGACCGTCGAACGCGCGCACGACCTGATCGTGCGCGAGTTGCCGTCCTTTGTTTTCGCCGGCGCGAACCGACGTGCTTAAACCATTTTCAGTCAGCGCGACGAAGATTTTCTGTCCGCCGAGATCGCCTGCGACGATGTGCGTTTTGACTTTGTTGCCGGGCACGGCATCGATCGTGAGCGTCGGTGCGGCGGTCGCGGCCGCGCTCGGCGGATCGCCTCCCGGCCAGTTGTGCCAGAGTTCGCCGTCGACCCACACCTGCGGCGTGTAGAACTGGCCTTTGTTGAAACGGCGCGAGAGTTTTTCCTGCCGCTGCGTGTACGACTTGCTGTCGAATGGATCGCGCCAGCCGCCGTTGTCCCAGTAGTCGACGTGGAATTCGAGGCCGACCTCGTCGGGTTTATCGACAAGCTTGCTCATCCACTTTTCCGCCGGCGGGCACGAGCTGCATCCCTCGCTCGTGTAAAGCTCGACGAGATGCGGCCGATCCGCGCCGCTTTGCGCGGTGCACGCGGCGTGCGCGGGCAATGTGGCGAGCATGGTCAGCGCGGTAATGGCGATCTTGTGCATGGAAATTCCTCCCGACGGGTCGCACAACATGTCCGGACGACGAGGGTCGAGCGATCGTCGCATGACTGATGACCTAGCGGAAATTGCGCAGCTCGATCGCGTTTTCCACGCCCATCACGCCGCGCGTCTCGCGCGCGATGTCCTCAACCAGCCGGCGCTGCGGGTCGGTGTCGACCATGCCGTGCAGATACACGACGCCGTTGATGCTCTGCACATCGATGGTCCAGTCCGTCAATTCGTCGTGGCGATCGATTTCGGCCTTGATGTTCGCGGTGATTTCCGCGTCGCTCACGCAACCGATGCCCGAGCAGGGCTTCGACGGTTCTTCCATGCAGCCGCCCGCGAAGACGCCGAAGGCGAGGGTCAGTGCCGCGCAAAACGTCCAACTCTTCATTACATTTCTCCGTGGTTCCGGCTCAACTATATCGCGCGCGAGTGAATACGGCGTTTCAACGTGCGATGCAGGATTTACCTTATTGGCAGGCTGAAGTCATTTGCCTATGATCTGTAGCTACAGACGTCTATTTTTCGACGACGTCTTTTTCGGTCGACCAATTTAGGGGTGGGTGATGGTTGGGAAGTTGCGTGCGCGTGCGTGCAGGATCGTTGTGGCGTTCAAGAATGCACGCTTCGATCGAATGATGTCGCGAAGTTTCGCGTTGATCGGTTTGCTGATGGTTGCGCATGCGGCATCCGCGCAACAGGTCCAGGTCAATAAATCATTCAACCCGGCCAGCGTCACGCTGGGCGCGACATCGGTCGTCACCGTGACGTTGCAAAACACGTCGACGACATCGGCAGCGACCATCTCCGGTTTCACCGACGACATCGCCTCGATGGGTGGCTCCGCGCAGTTGCTCGGCACACCGACGCCGACCACGACATGCACCGGCGGCACGCCGACTGTCAGCGGCACGGCGATCGTGATGAGCAACGGCGTCATTCCGATCGCGCCGAATGCGTCCACGCCGGGCTCGTGCACGATTACCTTCAGCGTGCGCACGCTCAAGACCGGCAACGGCTTCAACACGATTCGCGCCAGCGACGTGGTCACATCGAACGGCTCGCCAAGTTCGGACGTGACGCAAACGCTCACCGTTCAAGCCGCGAACATCACGACGGCATCGGGACCGGTGCAGACCGTCCTGACCGGGGACACGGCGACCGTCACGTACACGCTGACGAACACGACACCGGTGACCTTGACCAACGTGACGTTTCCGATCACGTCGAATGCGACGTCGGCTTACACGGTCTCGGGAACCGGTGTGGGCGCCACCTGCGGCGGAACGGCTACGTTGCCGGCACCGGGTGGCACGACCGGCACGACGACGTTCTCCGGCATCACGATTCCGGCAAGCGGCGCGTGCACGGTGACGTTGCAGGTGACGACGCCGACCGTCGAAACGGTGAACTTCACGCTCGTCGCCAACGCCATCGCCGACGATCAGGGCGCGACGAATTCCACCGGAACGTCGGGACAGGCCAAGTTCGTCAACGGACAACCGAACGTCTCCAAAGCATTCAATCCCACCTCGGTGCAGCCGGGCAGCACATCGACGGTGACACTGAAAATCCAGAACGTGCTGACCGATCAGGCGCTCAACGCGCTGGCCGATTCCGATCCGTTGCCCGCAGGATTTATCGTCGATGCAGCCGCGCCGACACAAACCGGCTGCGGCGGTGCGACGTTGGGTGGCGCAGGAACGGGAACGTTTACGATTTCCGGCGCGACCATCGCCGTTGGCGCAACGTGCACGATCACGTTCGTGGTCGACATACCGCTCGCTCAGGCACCCGCCACCTACACGAACACGGTTCCGAAAGGTAATTTGACGGCGACCAGCGATACCGGCGCCGCGATCCCGGGCGCCGCGCAAAATGCGACTGCAAATCTCATCGTCACCGCTCCCGGCGGCGGTGTCGCCGCGACCAAGGCGGCCGCGCCGACATCGGCCGGCATCAACACGCCGATTTTGATCACGCTCACATTCGCGAGTCAGGGCAACGCTGCGTTCACTGCCGGACAGTTCACCGACGCGCTGCCGCAGACGCCAGTCGTGATGGAACAATTTTTCGACGGAGCCGCGCACGCACCGACGACGACCGGATGCGGTGGCGCGGCGATGATAAGTGCCGTGGACGGCGCGACCAGCGTCACGGGGTCCGGTCTCACCATCGCGGCGGGTGGAAGCTGCGTGGTCAAGTTCTACGTCTTCTTCCCGAACGTGACCGGCCCGAGTCGTGTCGACGCGAACACGTTGACCGGCATCAGCTTTACCAACAGCCTCAACAATCCGGTGACACCGACCTCGAACAGCGTGAACATCACCGAGCTGCCGACGTTCACCGTCACCAATTACGTCGCATCCGCAAGCGGCCTGACCAATCAGCCGCTGACGGTATCCGCGACCGTCAACGTGCCGACCGGACAGAGCGATACGAACGCGTCGATCACGATTCCACTTAATTCCGTCACGCCCGCCAGCGTTGAGTTGGCGCCGACGCCGAATTTCACGTTCGCCAATTGTCCTGCCGGCGTCGACGCGACATCCGTCACGCCGGCCGCGAACGGCCAATCGTTCAGCGTCGTACTCGGCACCATCAACCAGACGTGCACCATCGGTTATGACGTGATCGATATCGGCAGTGTCGCGGGCACATTCACGCCGGGAAATCCGAGTTACAAGGGTGATCTGACCGGCCAGACGTCGGTGTCTTTCACCGGCACGAACAACGTCACGTTCACGGCGCCGGTACCGATCGGCGTCAGCAAGTCGTTCACGCCGAACCAGATCCAGGCGGGTGGCGTGGCCACCGCGAAGATCGCGCTCGTCGTCCCGCGCGCGGGAACGCTGGCCGTGACGGAAGCCGAAGGTGTCGCGTTCACGGACAACCTGCCGACGAACCTCGTGTTCTCGCCGACGCCGAACGTCACGTTCACCGGCTGTCAGCAAACGGCGCAGCCTGCACCGAGCTTCGTGATCACGGGGACATCGATTGCGTTCTCCAATATTTCGCTGATTACCAACGGCACCACGCAGACGACGTGCATCGTCGCCTTCGACGTGACATCGAACGCCGTCGGCGCGCCGCTCAACCAGATTCCCGCGGGTGCGGTGACTTCAACCGCCGGCGCAGGCGCGACCAACACGCAGACCGCGAAAGCGTCGCTCACCGTGGCCGCTGGCCTCGGTGTGCAGAAGACGTTCGTCAACGCGAGCTTCCCAATCGGCGGCACCGACTACATTCGACTGCTCGTCACCAACACGGCGACGCCGTCGCCACTGACCGGCGGTTCGCTCGCGGACAACATGCCGACGAGTCTCGTGCTGGCCAGTCTCACGGAAGGTCCGTCGCAAGCGGGCGATCCGCCGTTGTGCGGCGGATCAATCAGTGGCTCGTTGGGTTCGAGCAACTACGTGCTCAACGGATTGAGCATCGGCGGATATATCGGCGGTGTGGCCGGCCAGTGCGTGGTCTATGTCCTCGTCACGTCCTCGCCGACGGCGGTACCTGCGACGGTAGCGAACACCATCGCTTCCGGCGGACTGAACATCGGCGGATTCGGCAATCAGAATCCCGCGACCGGAACCGTCACGCTCACGGCCGCGCCAGCGGTCGATTTGAGCAAGGCATTCTCCGCGACGACCATCGCGCCGAATGGCATATCGACGTTGACGATCACCGTCACGAACGCCGCGTCGGGTGCCGCGGCACTCACCGGCCTTGCATTGAGCGACACGCTTCCGACTGGCGTCACGATCGCCAATCCGTCCGGTGCAGGAACGACGTGCGGCGCTGGCACCGTTACGGCGACGAGCGGCACATCCTCCGTTTCGCTCACCGGCGGCAGTGTCGCCGCCGGCGCGAACTGCGCCATCACCGTTTCGGTGACCGCGTCGACGCCCGGAACGTACACGAACACGATTCCCGCGAATTCGGTCACCTCGACACAAGGCGCGTCGAACCCGACGCCGGCGACCGCAAGCTTGCTCGTCGCACCGCCCGTCACCATCGGCAAGACATTCCTGCCGACGGCAGTCACGGCGAGCGAAAGTTCCGTGCTCACCATCGTGATCACCAACACGACGGCTGGTTCGGTGGCGCTCAGCGGAATGACGCTGACCGACAACCTGCCGGGCGGCATCACCGTTGCGTCAACGCCGAACGCATCGACGACATGCGGAGCGGGCGCAGTTGCCGCGACGTCGGGCACCGCGATCGTGATGTTGAACAACGGCAGCGTGGGCGCAGGAGCGAGCTGTGCGATCACCGTATCGGTCACCGGCACGGTCGCCGGCGGCTACACCAACACGATTCCCGCCAGCGCACTGACCGACACGCAAGGCGTGACGAACGCAACGCCCGCGACGGCGAACCTCAGCATAAACACGGCGGTGGCGATCACGAAAGCGTTCTCGCCGACATCGATTCCATCGGGCGGTACATCGACACTGACCATCATGATTCCGAACACCGCCGCCGGTTCGGTCGCGCTGAGCGGAATGACGTTGACCGACACGTTGCCGAGCGGCGTCACGGTCGCCTCGACGCCGACCGCATCCACCACGTGCGGCGGCGGAACGGTTGTTGCGACTGGCGGCACCGTCACGCTCAGCAGCGGCAGCGTCGCCGCGGGCGGCACATGTTCGATCACGGTGCCAGTGACGGCGACCGCGACGAACACGTACACCAACACGATCCCGCCGAACTCGCTCACCGACACGCAGAACGTCACCAACACGACGCCTGCGACCGCCAACCTGACGGTCACGGCGCCTGTGGGAATCACCAAGGCGTTCTCGCCGACATCGATTCCCTCGGGCGGAACGTCGACGCTGACGATCACCATTCCCAACACCGCAACCGGTTCGGTCGCGCTGAGCGGAATGATGTTGACCGACACGTTGCCCAGTGGCGTTACCGTCGCGTCGACGCCGACCGCGTCGACCACGTGCGGCGCCGGAACGGTTGCGGCGAGTGGCGGCACCGTCACGCTCAGCGGCGGCAGTGTCGCCGCGGGCGGCACATGTTCGATCACGGTGCCGGTAACGGCAACGGCGACGAACACGTACACCAACACGATTCCGGCCAACGCGCTGACCGATACGCAAAACGTAACGAACACCGCGCCGACGACGGCCGATCTCACGATCACCGCGCCGCTCGGAATCACCAAGGCGTTCTCGCCGACGTCGATCAGTTCGGGGAACACCTCGACGCTGACGATCACCATTCCGAACACGGATTCGGGTGCCATCGCACTGAGTGGAATGGCGTTGAGCGATCAGTTGCCCGCCGGCGTGACGGTCGCATCGACACCGAATGCATCGACGACGTGCGGCGGCGGAACAGTCACGGCCACGGGCGGCGACACGACGGTCGCGCTGAGTGGCGGCAGTCTCGCAGCGGACGCATCGTGCACCATCGTCGTGTCGGTGACCGGCACGGCGAGTGGCATGTACACCAACACGATTCCGGCCAACGCGCTGACCGATACGCAAAACGTCACCAACATCGCGCCGACGACAGCGGACCTGACGATCAGCACGCCGTCGGTGATCTCGAAGTCGTTCTCGCCGCCGACGTTCAGCACCGGCAGCACGTCGACGCTGACGATCAACATCCCGAACACCGCGGTCGGCGCGGTCGCGCTGACCAACATGGCGCTGACCGACAACTTGCCGAGCGGACTTTCGGTCGCGAGCACGCCGAACGCATCCACGACGTGTGGAGGATCGGTCTCGGCAACGTCGGGCGCGACGAGCGTGACGCTTACCGGCGGAAGCCTTGCGGCGAATGCGACGTGCAACATCGTTGTCTCGGTCACCGCGCAATCGACCGGCAGTTACACGAACGTGATCCCGGCCGGCGCGCTCACCGATACGCAAGGCGTGACGAATACGTCCGTCGCGACGGCGGTGGTTTCAGTGACGCCGCGCGCCACCAATACGACACCTGTGCCGATGCCGCGCTGGATGCTGATCGCGCTCGTCGCTTTGATGATCGCAACGACGTCGGCGGCCGTTCGCCGCCGCCGCCGTTCGCAGTAATCGATGTCCGGCTGACGCATCGCGTCAGCCCCGACGCCGCAGGCCGCGCGCGATCGCATCGACGCGGCCACATTCATGGGTGATCGGCTGGACACGCTCATTGCTGTGTCCCCTGCAAGGGGAGATCAGCCGTGAAGCCGAATCCGCATTTTCCGAATGCCCGCGCACTCGCGGGCAACGCCGACGCCGCCGAAACCGTGTCGCGCCGCATGGCGCGCGAAGTCATGTTTTCCGTCGTCGATACGCTCGTCACCGAAACCGGCGCGAGCCGCCCGCGCATCGTCAAGGTGCTCAAGCAGGAAGCCCTCGACGCCAATCATCCCGACAAACTCGAACTCATCTTCGATCTGATCGCAGCGCTCGAACTCGGCACCGACAGCGCGTTCCTGCGCACGCGCTGAAACTGCTGCAAACCGTGACAAAGCGGCGTTTCATGTCACGCGGCGAAATGGCGGTGTTTCGCAGCCGCAAATCATCCTTCTCGCGTGCGCCGTCGCCGGTGTATTCCGGCGTCCCATTAGCCGCGCATCCCCGGCACCGCGCCCGACATCGGCGCATACGAAATCAATCCGGGCATCATTTTTTTTTGACGGACTCCAGACGAAGCATGTCAGATTTTTCTGATGCCGCCGCGCAACCGGGGGTCCGACCGCTCGGTTGCGTTGAGATATCCTCACGCATCGACGTTGTTTCATCGCTTGGCGATCCGACCGATGCCTCTGCAAAACCGCGTGACGCCGTTTGGCGACATCATCGCCATTCCGCAACGCGGAATGTTCACGGGCAATCGCGGAATCATCCACGATCCCGCGACCAAGACACTACTTCGCAAACGCTGGTCGAGCAAAGCATGGATCGTTTGCACGTGCAGCTACAAGAATCGTCGCCGCGATGTGATGGCTGCGCGGAGCTGGACCGAACTGTTCTTCCTCGACGAAGCCATCGCACTCGCCGCCGGGCATCGCCCGTGTTTTGCGTGTCGCCGCGAATCCGCCGAAGCATTCCGCGCAGCGTGGAATGCAGCGAAAGGAACCCGCGATGCGAAAGTGCCGGAGATCGATCGGACGCTGCACCATGAACGCCTTCAGAACGGACGCAAGCAAATTCATGCGTTGCAGACGCGTCTCGACGAACTTCCTGACGGCGCGGTCGTCGCCAGCGGCGACGATGCGTATACGATCGCGCACGGACTTGCTTTCCGCTGGACGACCGGCCATTACGCGCCGCCGCGAAAATTGAAAAGCGTCGACGGTGTGCTCACACCACCTTCGACGTTGCAAGCGATGCGCGCCGGCTATCGGCCTATCTTGCATCCGGATATCGACGTAGCGTTTCCGAATTCCGCCTGAGGCGTCGCGCCATCGCTGCTCAGCGAACGTTTCGCAACGGCATGCTAAAAACACGGTGAACGGACTGGAGTAGTTATGGACGACAAATCAAACAAAACCAAGAAGCCTTCAAATCGCGATCTCGATCGGCCGCCCGCGAAGCCGGGACCTCGCAATGGCCTCGGCCGTCAGCCGACCAGCACGGGAGAAGGCAATTCGGCCGGAAGCAACGCGGGCCTCGACGCCAACGATAAGACGAAGACGCCGAATCCTTGAACGAACTCTTGGATCGCAGCAAATCGTGCAAGCGTGGAAGAGTTGCTAAAAAATATGGTGGCCAGGGACGGAATCGAACCGCCGACACGGGGATTTTCAATCCCCTGCTCTACCAACTGAGCTACCTGGCCGGAAATCTTTGGGCGGCGCCGAATGGGCCGCTTGAGGGGCGCGTATTACAACGGCTGGCGCTGAATTCGTCAAGTAATAGGATGCGTGCTTCGGCGGTCTGGGGCTAAGCTACATCACGAACGTCAAGGAGGCAGGCCATGAATTCGATTCGAATGAAAGTGATCGCTCCGCTCGTGCTCGCGATTTGCGCAACCAATGCGTTGGCCGATTCGGTGCAACACCAGGCCGACGAACTCGCGCGGTTCCGCAGTTTCGCGGGCGCGCCTGTATGAATTCAATCTTGTAAATATTTTTCAGACGCAAATCGTCGGCGACGCCCAAGTCGTCGTCTGGCCGACGATCAACAGCGCATATCTGCTGACCGTCGATCAACCGTGCAACAACCTCGCGTTCGCGCACGGCTTCGCGGTGACGCAGGAGCAGTCGATGCGGGTCAGCAAGCATTTCGATTCGGTCACGTTCGGCGGACAACGCTGCCGCATCACGGAAATCCGGCCGGTCGATTACAAAGCCATGCTGAAAGCGGGCAAGGCGTCTGGCTAGACGATCACGCGTCCGGCGGCACGTAACCTTGCGGGGCGGCGGAGCCTTCGCCGAACAGGAATTTCTCCATTTCGCCTTCGAGGAATTTGCGTGCTTTCGGATCGAGCGGAGAAAGACGGTTCTCGTTGATGAGCATGGTCTGATGGGCGAGCCATTGCGACCACGCTTCCTTCGAGACGTGGTCGTAGATGCGCTTTCCCAACTCGCCGGGATACGGTGCGAAGGCGAGTCCTTCGGCTTCGCGCTGAAGTCGCGCGCAAAATACATTTCTGCTCATCGAATTTCTGCTCGTCGGTTTTCTTTCGCGAATGCTTCGATCAGTTTACGCACCGGCGCGGGCAAACCGAGTTGCGCGGCTTCCTCAGGCAATAACCAGCGGCTTTCGGAAACGTCGGCGATGCGCGCAACGCGTTCGACATCGCACGCGATCGGCGAGATGTCCAGTTTGTAATGACTGAAGGTGTGCGTGAAGCAGGGGAGGTGGCGAAACGCGATGTCGTCTTTGCGTTGTGTTGCGATCGTCGCGATGCTCGATTTCGCGGATTCGATATCCGCTGCTTCCGGCAAGCTCCACAACTGCGCCCACACGCCGACCGATGGTCGACGTTGCAACAGCAATCGTCCCGAACCATCGTGAACGATCAGCATCATCGTCGCGCGAGTCGGCAACGCGCGCGACGGTTTCGATTCGGGCAACTGCGCCGTCAATCCTTCGATGTTCGCGACGCAACTGCTCGCGAGCGGACATCGCGGACAGCGCGGACGCGAACGTACGCAAACCGTCGCGCCGAGATCCATGATCGCCTGCGTGTAGTCCACCACGCGTTCGTGCGGCGTGTGCGAATCGGCGAATTCCCATAATTTTTTTTGAACCGATGTCGAACCGGACCATCCGCGCACGCCGTGATAGCGCGACAACACACGCTTCACATTTCCGTCGAGTATCGGAAATCGCAGTCCGTGCGCTTGCGCAAGAATCGCTCCGGCCGTCGAGCGACCAATCCCGGGCAAGTCGGCCAGCGCTTCGAATTCGCGCGGCAAATCACCGCCATGATGTTCGACGCAGATGACAGCGGCTTTATGCAGATTTCGCGCGCGGCTGTAATAACCCAAGCCCGACCACGCGGCGAGCACATCGTCGATCGGCGACGCCGCGAGTTCGGCGATCGATGCGAACTTTTCCACAGAGCGCAAAAAGTACGGAATGACCGTCGCGACCTGCGTCTGCTGCAGCATGATTTCGGACAGCCAGACGCGATACGGCGTGCGCGGCGTTTGCCATGGCAGATCGTGGCGGCCATGTCGGTCGAACCAGACGAGCAGGCGGCCGGCGAAATCGTCAGGCATTGCCGAGTGAGGCGGGAAGCAATCCATCGACGAACGCAGCGGCATCGAACTCGCGCAAGTCGTCGGCGGTTTCGCCCAAACCGACGAAGCGGATCGGCACGCCGAATTCTTTCGCCAGCGCGAACACGACGCCGCCTTTCGCGGTGCCATCGAGTTTGGTAACGACGAGTCCGGTGACACCGATCGCGGCGAGGAATTGTTTGGTCTGATTGATCGCGTTCTGGCCGGTCGTGCCGTCGAGCACGAGCAGCGCTTCGTGCGGCGCGTTGGGATCGAGCTTGGCGAGCACGCGACGGATCTTGCTCAACTCGTCCATCAATCCGGCTTGTGTGTGCAGTCGGCCGGCGGTGTCGGCGATGAGGATGTCGGCGTTGCGCGACATCGCCGATTGCAACGCATCGAAAATCACGCTCGCCGAATCCGCGCCCGCACCTTGCGCGATAACCGGCACGTTGTTTCGATCGCCCCATGTTTTGAGCTGTTCCATCGCCGCGGCGCGGAACGTATCGCCGGCTGCGAGCAGCACGTTTTTGCCGTGATTCTGGAAATAGCGCGCGAGCTTGCCGATCGTCGTTGTCTTGCCGACGCCGTTGACGCCGACCATCAGAATGACGAATGGATTCGCGCTGTCGGTCTGCAGCGGCACCGCCACCGGACGCAAGATTGCGAGCAGTTGTTCGCGCAGCGCGTTGAGCAGGTCGTCGGGAAACGTGAACTCACGTTTGCGCATGCGAGCGCGCAGGTTCTCGACGATTTCGGTAGTCGCCGCTATGCCGACGTCCGCGCCGATCAGCACCGTTTCGAGATCGTCGAGCAGTGATTCGTCGTCGAGTTTCGAATGGCGCGCAAAAAGATCGCGCACGTCGCGATTGAAAATACTTTTCTGGAAACGTCCGCGCCACGCCGGTTTCGGCGTCGCCTCCGGTTCTTCGATTTTCGGCGGATCGGAGGAGGGCGCATCCTCGCCCGGTTTTTTCTTCCAGAACTTGAGCATCGCAAACGCAGATGAAAGACAATGCGCGCATGCTACCACTCGCCGACCACAATCTTGGCTAAGCCGCGCACGAACGCGACGCCGGGACGCATTCGCATCATCGGCGGATCGTTGCGCGGATCGAAGCTCGAGGTGCCGGATGCGCCGGGTTTGCGTCCGACGCCGGATCGCATCCGCGAAACATTGTTCAACTGGCTGATGCCGGTGATCGACGGCGCGCGTTGTCTCGATCTTTTCGCCGGCACCGGCGCGCTCGGCATCGAGGCGTTGTCGCGCGGCGCGGCGCATGTGGATTTCGTCGAAACCGATGTGCAACTCGCGCGTCTTCTTCGCGACAACCTCGCGCGTCTTTTTCGCGACGACCTCGCGCGAGCGAAAGAACTGGCGTCGGTGCATCAATCGGCGGCGTCGCGTTTTCTGGAATCGGCAGGAAGCGAATACGACATCGTTTTCCTCGACCCGCCGTTCGGAGAAGACGTGTGGGATAGCGCCGCCGCCGCGCTCGAATCCCATCGTCGTCTCGCGCCGGGGGCGTGGATCTATGTCGAATCGCCCGCCGATCGCGGGATTTCCTTGCCGGACAATTGGATCCCGCATCGAGAGGGCCGCGCGGGCGCGGTACGTTTCGCGCTCTATCGCCGCGACTGACCATCCGCTAACATTTAGCGGCGATCCCACATCCGCGGCCGACGCCATGCCCAGCCAGATCACCAATCCAGCCAGCGCACGCGTGGCGGTGTATCCCGGCACGTTCGATCCGATCACGAACGGCCATGCCGATCTGGTCAGCCGCGCCGCGCCGTTGTTCGATCGCGTCATCGTCGGCATCGCCGAAAGCGCGGGCAAAGGGCCGAGCCTGACGTTGGACGAACGCATCTCGCTTGCGCGGCTCGCGCTGTCGAACGTGCCGAATGTCGAGGTGCGCGGATTCGCATCACTGCTCGCGGATTTCGTGCGCGAAACCGGCGCGGGCGTGATCATTCGCGGCCTGCGCGCAGTGTCGGATTTCGAATACGAATTCCAGCTCGCCAGCATGAACCGGCATTTGATTCCCGACGCCGAAACGTTGTTCCTGACGCCGGCGGAGCAGTACAGTTTCATCTCTTCCTCGCTCGTGCGCGAAATCGCGCGCCTGGGCGGCGATGTTTCCGGCTTCGTCCATCCTGCCGTGCAGCAGGCATTGCGGCTGCGCTGGAAAACTCCCTGAATTCAACGTCGAAAAAGGTGACAAAATGAAAAATTACATTCGTATACTCGCCATCGCGCTGGTTGGCGCGCTGATGTTGTCCGCATGCGGCAAGAGTGACGAGGATCGGCGCAAGGAAGCCGATGCCGCAGCCGCCGCCGAAGCGGCCAAGCCCGTTCCGATGCCGGCCGCAACCGCCGACAAGGCGACCTGGCAGAAATATCTCGCCAACGTCGTCACGCGCAACATGCAGGGCGTGAAGTCGAACAGCCCGTTCATGTATTTCGTGCCGGCCGGCGATTCGCAGGACGTGCAGGACGCGCGCAACAACCAGATGAACAACGTCTCCGACACCGTCGCGCGCGGCGTGCTGCCCGGAAACATGATGGCGTTCGGCGGTCCGGATTCGAAAGCCACGGCCGATCTCGTCGAAGGTGCGTTCAAGGATGCCAAAGACGGTTCGTTCAAAGGCGTCGTCATCCTGTTCGTCGGCGCGGCCGCCGATGAGGATCGTGTCAAGAACGCGGTGGCGAAAACCGGCGGGGAATTCCGCTTCGTTGAAATGAAGTAGGACGTCACAACATACTTACGTCGCGCCCGCGATTGCGGGCGCGATGTCAGGTTGTGAATCGATGGCGCTGAAAATCACCGACGTGTGCGTCAACTGCGACGTGTGCGAACCGGTATGTCCCAATCAGGCGATCTCGCTCGGCTTCGTCATTTACGAGATCGCGCCGAACCGATGCACGGAATGCGTGGGTCATTACGATGCGCCGCAATGCGTGGAAGTCTGCCCGGTCGAGTGCATACTCGTGGATGCCGAGCATCCCGAATCGCGCGAACAACTCATGGCGAAATATCGCGCGTTGACTGTCGAGGAGAAATCGTGAGTTTTCGTCCGTTTGCCGCGAGTGTTCTGTTGTTGGTTTCCGTCGCGCACGCGGCGGACAAGAAACCCGGTCACGCCGCCATCGCGAGCGCGCATCCGCTGGCGACGCAAGCCGGTTTCGAGGTGCTCGACGAAGGCGGCAACGCGTTCGATGCGGCCATCGCCGTGGCCAGCACGCTGTCGGTCGTCGAGCCGCAGAGTTCCGGCATCGGCGGCGGTGGATTGTTCCTGCTGCGCCGCATGTCCGATAACAAAGAAACCATGCTCGACGCGCGCGAAACCGCGCCCGAAGGCGTCGATCCGAAAGATTATCTGAAGCCCGACGGCAATCCCGATCGCGATCATTCGCTGAACGGTCCGCTGTCGTCGGCGATTCCGGGCGAACCCGCCGCACTCGTTTGGCTCGCGAAGAATTACGGCAAGCTGCCGCTGTCGAAATCGCTCGCGCCGGCGATCCGCATCGCGCGCGACGGATTCAAACCCGATCCACGTTTCATCGAAGAACTCGCGAACGTCGCGCCGCGCATGCAGCGGTTTCCGGCGACGATCGCGCTGTATCTCGACAACGGCAAGGCGCCGCAAAACGGATGGACGTTCCGCTCGCCGGATCTGGCGAAGGTGTTGCAGAAAATCGCCGACGTAGGCGACGATGGTTTTTATCGCGGCGAAATCGCGAAGACGCTCGTCGACGGCGTGAAAGCCGCCGGCGGCGGCTGGTCGCTCGACGATCTCGCGAAATACACCGTGAAGGAACGCGAGCCGATCACGTTTTCGTATCGCGGCTGGCACATCGTCACCGCGCCGCCGCCGTCGTCGGGCGGCATCGCGCTGGCGGAAATGTTCAACATGCTGTCGGGTTTCGATCTGGCGAAAATGGATCACGTCCATCGCGTTCACACGATCATCGAAACGATGCGCCGCGCGTTCCGCGACCGCGCCGAATACTTGGGCGATCCCGACTACGTGAAAATGCCGATCGCCGATCTCACGAGCATGGCGCACGCCGAAAAACTCCGCGCGACGATCGAACCCGACAAAGCCACGCCCAGCAGCAGCCTTCCGGGATACATGGCGCCGAACGAAAGCCTGCACACCACGCATTTCTCGATCATCGATGCGGACGGCAATCTCGTTTCCGCGACGCAGACGGTCAATACGACATTCGGTTCGAAGTTCGTCGTGCCCGGCACCGGCTTCGTGCTCAACAACGAGATGGACGATTTCGCGCTCGTCGCCGGAAAGCCGAACGCGTATGGTTTGCTCGGCAACGACAACAACGCGCCGAAACCGCATCACCGTCCGCTGTCGTCGATGACGCCGACGTTCATCGACAACGACGAAAAAACCGCCGCGCTTGGCACGCCCGGCGGCAGCTATATCATCACGATGGTGCTCGAAGGCATCCTCGCGTACATCGACGGCGAAACGCCGGAGAAAGTGGTCGCGGAGCGCCGCTATCATCATCAATACATGCCCGACAAAGTCACCGCGGAGAAGGGCGCATTCGACAACGCGGAAATCCAGACGCTGCAGAAGATGGGTTATCAGCTCGACGTCGCACCCGACGTATGGTCGTGGGGTTTCATGAACATGGTGAGCTGGAATCGTAAAACCGGCGAGATGCACGCGGGTTCCGATCCGCGCCGGCCGGGCGCGAGCGGAAAGGTGAAGTGACGTGAAACTTTGGTCGATTCTCGGCAATTCGCAAAAGCTCGACGGCGGCGCGATGTTCGGCAATGCGCCGAAAGCATTGTGGTCGAAGTGGCTCGCGCCGGACGAAAACAATTGCGTTCCACTCGCCTGCCGCGCACTGCTCGTCGACGATCTCGACGGCAAAACCGTGCTGTTCGAAACCGGCATCGGCGCATTCTTCGAGCCGAAACTGCGCGAGCGTTATGGCGTGATGGAAGATCGGCACATCCTGCTCGATTCGCTGAAATCGGCTGGCTTCTCGCACGAAGACATCGACGTGGTCGTCATCTCGCATCTTCATTTCGATCACGCCGGCGGATTGCTGGCGGAATGGAAACCCGATGCGGCGCCGTCGCTGCTGTTTCCAACTGCCACGTTCGTCGTCGGCAAAACCGCATTCGAGCGCGCATTGCATCCGCATCCACGTGATCGCGCGTCGTTCATTCCGGAACTGCCGGCGTTGCTGGAGCAGACCGGACGTCTCGAGCTCGTCGACGGCGAATTTTCCAAAACGCTCGGCCAATCCGTGCGCTTTTCCTTCAGCGACGGACATACGCCGGGATTGATGCTCGCCGAAATCGTGATGCCGAAAGGCGGCGTCGTATTTTGCGCCGATCTGATTCCAGGCCGTCCGTGGGTGCATCTGCCGGTGACGATGGGCTACGACCGCGCGCCGGAAATCCTCATCGACGAAAAACGCGAATTCCTCGACGACAAACTCGCGCGCGGCGTGCGTCTGTTCTTCACGCATGACGTCGACTGCGCGATGGCGCGCGTGAAACGCGACGACAAAGGCCGCTATTCGACCACCGACGAAAACGGCGAACTGACGGGAATGGCAGCCTGATATGGCGAAGCGTGCACGGAAGCGTAACCCATCGTTCGTGATCGGCCTCGCGCTGCTGTTTTTCTTCGGCGTAGTCGTTTGGTACGGCGTCACGCAACTGGGCTGGCGGCTCAAGGAGCACGCGGAAGCGCCGGTAGCGACCGTTCCGCAAACGCCGGTCGATCCAGCCAGCGAAGGCAAGCGCGTAACGGTCAGCGGCAAACTCGCCACGCCGGCGGCGGTGCACGATCCCGAGCTCGGCCTCAGCGTCGACGCGATTGTACTTTTGCGCAATGTGGAAATGTATCAATGGCGCGAGCAGTGCGCCGGATCGGACTGCACCTACGACACTGCGTGGTCGGCCACGCCGATCGACTCCTCGAAATTCCGCGCGCCCGCAGGGCATGAGAATCCACGTTTCCCGTTTACCGCAGCGCGTTTTGCGACGGGCCCGGTGCGCATCGCCGGCTACGTCGTCGATCCGGATCTGATCGCCGAACAAGTGCAGCCCGAGAAATATCCGACGCACGTCGCGAATCTGCCGCCGAATCTCGCCGTCAATTTCCACGATTCCGACGGCGACCTCGTCACCGCCGACGACGTGAACCATCCCAAGGTCGGCGCGCTGCGCGTAAGCTACCGAATTATTCCCACGCGCACGGCCAGTCTCACTGGCGTGCAGCACGGGCAGCGATTGAGCGTGAACTGATGGGGGAGCGATGAAAATTACGGGACTTTATGCGGCGCTGATGGCGCTTCTTGTCGTGGTGCTGGCGTTGCGCGTGGTGATGTTCCGGCGCAGCGCGCGCATCGGTCTGGGTGACGGCAACAATCCGGATTTGCTGAAACGCATCCGCGTGCACGGCAATGCCGTCGAATACGTTCCGTTCTATCTGTTGCTGATGCTCATCCTCGAGCTCAACCAGACCGCGCCGATCCTGATCCATGCATTCGGCATCGTTCTCGTCGTTGCGCGCCTGATGCATGCGTGGGGCGTGTCGCGGCACAGCGGCATCACCGCCGGCCGCGCGCTCGGCGCGGGTTTGACAGTGCTGATGATGGTGCTGATGGCGCTGCTGCTGCTCTGGCAGTTCTTCGCGATGGCGATTATTTCGGCGCGGTGAACAGCACGTCGGCGTGATCGAGAAAATATAGTCCGGCGAACAGTTTCGGATCGATCGAATAACCCTCGCGCGATTTCTGCAACAACCACGCGGCCGCGTCGTCGCGCGGGATTTCGTGGACCACGATATCTTCCGTCGCATCTCCACCGCCTGCGTTCACACGCGTGAGTCCGTGCGCGCGGACGAAGGCGATGATCTCGTTGCTCATGCCCGCCGATGACGGACCGGCCATGAGGAATTCCACGCGCTCGGCGCGATAGCCGGTTTCCTCGACGAGCTCGCGCTTCGCCGCGGCGACGGCCGATTCGCTCGCGCTGCCGGCGATGTCGCCGACGAGACCGGCGGGCATTTCGATCGTCTTGGCTTTGACCGCTTCGCGCCATTGCTCGACGAACACGATGCGGTTCTGCGGCGTCATCGCGACGATGATCACACCGCCGCTCGGATTGGTGCGTTCGGCGTATTCCCAGCGGCCGCGCTTCATCAGGCGCAGCCAGCGTCCTTCGTAGAGTGTTTCGGTGTTTTCGGTTCCTGACATGCTCGTTTCCGTGTTCGTCGCGCCGATCGGGGAAATCGGCGATAATACTGGGCTCGGCGCGCTGTGCCGCCGCGCGGTCCGTCGCACGCCGCCGAACTTCACCGGCGCGGCACGGTCACACTTCGTTCAATCAATCATCATGGATTCGGGCATGAAAACTCAATCGTGGATGTTCGCCGCTGCGTTGATGGCGGCGTCCAGCGTTCAAGCGGAACCGGCCAAGAAACCGGCGGCCGGCCCGTCGGCGCCCGTCGCGCAGCGCGCCGAATCGTTGACGCAGGATCAGATCGAGCAATCGCACGACGTCGCAGCGCTGTCGCGCCTCGCCCAGCTTTATTCGCAGCAGAACGACTACGAACGCCTGTCGTGGGTGCTCAAGCGCGTGAGCGAACTGATGCCGAATTCGGGCGAGATCAAACTGCAACTCGCGCTCGTTTATGCCAAGCAGAACAACAAGTCGGGCGCGTACGACACGCTGATGCACATGCAGATGCAGGGTTTCGGCTACGACATCTCGAAGGATCCGCGCTTCGAGCCGATCCACGGCAATAAGGTGTGGGATTATCTCGTCGCCAACCTCAACGTGAATTCGAAATCGTTCGGCGAGGGCAAAGTCGCATTCGAACTACCGAAATCCGACAACCTGATGAACGCGCTCGCGTGGGATCCCAAGCGCAAGTCGTTGCTGATCGGCAGCGAGCGCGATGGATCGATCCATCTGCTCAGCGAAAAAGGCAAGCTCACCGATTTCATCGCGGCCGGTTCCAATCCCAGTCTGTGGGGCGTGGACGCGCTCGGCGTCGACAGTGCGCATGACAAACTGTACGTCGCGACGTCGGCTTCGTCGAAGTTCGCGAAGTTCTCCGCCGACAACGCCAACAAGGCCGCATTGCTCGAGTTCGATCTGTCGTCGGGCAAGTTCGTGAAGAAATACACGCCGGCGCAGGACATCCCGCGCACGTTCACCGACATCGCGGTGAGCGAGAACGGCATGGCCTTCGTCGCCGACGGTGCGCATCACGAAGTGTTCAAGCTCGAAGGCGACGCGCTCAAACCGGTCGTGACGAATTCCAAACTCACGGCGATCAGCGCGATCGCCATTAGCACGAACGGACGCGTGCTCTACATCGCAGACTACGCGCTCGGCATTTTCGGTTTCGATCTGGCCAAAGGCGAAGCGTTCGAGCCGGCATACAACGTCGACCAACTCGTGCTCGGCGGAATCACCGACATGCATTTTTACGACGGCACGCTCATCATCACCGAAGACGGCATGGTGCCGAAACGCGTGATGCGCCTCGGTCTGTCGCCGGATGGCCGTTCCATCAAGTCCGCCATGCCGCTCGATGTGGCGAGCCAGGATTTCATCGCGCTCGGCGACGGCGCGATCGCCGGCGACAGGCTGTACTTCATCACCAACAAACAGGATTCGCTGTACGACCGCAACGGCGTGCTCACCGATCCAACGCAGGCGGAAGGCGAAGCGGTGTTCGCGAGCAACCTGCGCTTCGCGTGGGGACAATCGGGCGCGATGGCGGCGCCGATTCCGATCAAGCAGGGCGATCCGTCGATGCTAAAGGAAGGGCCCGGCTTTCACACCACGCCGCCCGAGCAGAAAACTCACTGAGTTACCGCGAAGCCGCGCAGTCGGCTTCGCGTGAGCGGTCCGAAGCGAAGTTTTTCGATCAGGTCGTCGATCGCGGAAAGATCCGGTGTTCCGCGCGACATACCATCGGCGTGCGGCGGCACCGGCGCATCGAGCGCAATCGCGCTCAACATGCGAGACAGCAACGCTTGTTCGCGGTGTTCCTTTAGCCGCAGATAAATCTGGCCCGCGCCGCGGAAACGCAGGTACGGAACTTCTTCCACGCGGCGCAGCAGTTCGTCGAGCGAACCGAAATGCGCGAGCAATATCGCTGCCGTCTTCGCGCCGATGCCGGGCACGCCGGGAATGTTGTCGACGGCGTCGCCCGTGAGCGCGAGGAAATCGACGACCTGATCCGGACGCACACCGAGACGCTGCTTCACGCCGTCGACGTTCCAGCGCAGGTCGCGTCCGAAATCCCATTGTTCGTCGTGCACTTCGATGAGCTGGCCGAAATCCTTGTCAGCGGAAATCACGACGGAACGAAAACCGTGTTTGCGCATGCCGATCATCGCGCTGCCGATCAGATCGTCGGCTTCGTAATGCTCGTGCGAAAGAACGCACAAGCCGAGTGCGGCAGAGACTTGTTTGCAATAGGCGAACTGCCGGCGCAATTCATCCGGCGGCAATTCGCGGTTGGCTTTGTAGTCGGGATAGATTGTGTTGCGAAACGAACTGGTCAGCGATTCGTCGAACGCGACCGCGACATGCGTCGGCTTCGCGCGTTCGAGGAAGTCGCACAGGAATCGCGCGAATCCATACACCGCGTTGACCGGCGCGCCTTCGTGATCGTGAAACGTCGGCGGCACGGCGTGCCACGAACGGAACACGTAAAGGCTCGCGTCGATCAGGTACAACGTCTGGTTCATGACGGCTACGGTTTCCACTCGCCGACGACATCCGCGAGCAACGGCCGCGTGCGTTCCGGTGGGCGTTCGCGCGGCGTGCCGATGTGCATGAATCCGACGATTCGTTCGTCGTCTTTCAGTCCGAACAGCGCGCCCGCTTTCGGCTCGTACGCGGCCCAGCCGGTGAGCCATTGGCCGGAAAGTCCAAGCGATTGCGCGCCGATCAACAAACTGTACGCGACGCATCCGGCCGACAGGATCTGCTCCTGCGCCGGCACTTTCTTGTGATGCCCGTCGACGACCGCGATGACCACGATCATCAGCGGCGACGCGGCCAATCGCGCGCGATCCTTTTCGAGCTTCGCCGGCGCCACATCCGGATCGACTTCAGCATGCAGTTTGGCCAGCGCCTCCCCGAGTTTCAGGCGCGCGTCGTCGCGCACCAGCAGCAGCCGCCAAGGCGTGAGCTTGCCGTGATCGGGCACGCGGACGGCGGCGCTCAGCAATCGATCGAGCTGTTCGGCCGTGGGTCCCGGCTCGCCCAGTTGCAGCGCCGGCGCGGAAATACGCTCGTTCAGCGCCGCGAGCGGATCGGCGTAAAGAGGTTGCATCGTCATCTGTGCATACTAGCGGTGGCGCGAAAGCTCGGCTAGCATCGACGGCTCGCGTGGGATCACATAGCGTTCAACCTGGGAGGGGAGGATGGCGACGACCGTAGGCGTGGTACGCGAGAGCGTGCCCGGGGAGCGCCGTGTAGCGCTGACTCCCGACGTAGCGAAAAAGATCAAGGCGAAAGGCGCCGACATCGTGATCGAAAACGGCGCGGGCAACACCGCCAGTTTTCCCGATGCCACGTTCAAGGATGTTTCGACGGCGAGTGCGCGCGATGTGCTCTCGCGCAGCGACGTGCTGCTGAAAGTGCAACCGCCGACGCTCGACGAAATCGGCGCATTGCGCGAAGGCACCGTCGTGATCGGCTATCTCGCGCCGCATCAGTCGCCCGAGCGCACGAAGGCGTTACGCGATCGAAAGATCACGTCGTTCGCCATGGAACTGCTCCCGCGCACGACGCGCGCGCAAGCGATGGACGTGTTGTCCTCGCAAGCGAACATCGCCGGCTACAAAGCCGTGCTGATTGCTGCGGAAGCGAGTCCGAAATTCTTCCCGATGCTCACGACGGCTGCCGGAACGATTCGTCCGAGCAAAGTATTGATCGTCGGCGCGGGCGTTGCGGGATTGCAGGCCATCGCAACCGCGCGCCGACTCGGCGGACAAGTCGAAGGCTTCGACGTGCGTCCGGAAACGGCGGAACAGATTCGTTCGCTCGGCGCGAAATTCCTCGACCTCGGCGTCAGCGCAGCCGGTAGTGGCGGTTATGCGCGTGAACTCACGGCAGAAGAACGTGCGCAGCAACAGACTGCGCTCGCCGAACATCTGAAAGGCATCGACGTCATCGTCACCACGGCGGCGGTTCCAGGCCGCGCTGCGCCGAAAATCATCAGCCGCGCGATGGTCGACGGCATGAAGCCGGGATCGGTGATCGTCGATATCGCCGCGGAAACCGGTGGCAACTGCGAGTACACCGAAGCGGGCAAAACGATCACGACGCCGAACGGCGTCACGGTGATCGGTCCGGTGAATCTGCCGGCCACCACGCCGATCAACGCGAGCGAACTGTACGCGAAGAATTTGTATAACTTCCTTGAGCTGAGCCTGAAAGACGGCGCGATGAATCTCGACTGGACCGACGAACTGATCGCCAAGACGTGCCTCACGCATGCAGGCGAAATCAAGCACGAGCCGACGAAGAAACTGGTGGAAGGAGCGCAGCCATGATCGACGGATTTCTCGCACTTTATCTGTTCATGCTCGCCGCCTTCACCGGGCACGAGATCATCTCGCGCGTGCCGGTGATTCTGCATACGCCGTTGATGTCGGGCTCGAATTTCGTGCACGGCATCGTGCTCGTCGGCGCGATGATCGCGCTCGGCGAAGCGACCACGCATCTGCAGCAGATCATCGGTTTCATCGGTGTGTTCCTCGGCGCCGGCAACGCGGCCGGTGGTTACGTCGTCACCGAACGCATGCTCGAGATGTTCAAGTCGAGCAAGAAGCCCGGCTCCGATAAGCAGGGAGCGAAATGATGAGTACCGACTACATCGTTTCCATCCTGATCCAGGCGAGTTACTTCATCGCCGCGGTGCTGCTCATCATGGGCATCAAGCGGATGTCGTCGCCCGTCACCGCGCGCTCCGGCATTCAATGGGCGGGCGTGGGTGTGCTCGTCGCGGTCGTCGCCACGTTCTTCCACGGCGCGGGCAACGGCCATGTATTCATCGAGAACGCCGCGCTGATTTTCATCGCGATCGCCATCAGTACGGCGGCGGCGTGGTACAGCGGCAAGAAAGTCGCGATGACCGACATGCCGCAGATGGTCGCGCTGTACAACGGCATGGGCGGAGGTTCGGCGGCGGCGATTGGCGCGAGCGCGCTGCTCGGTGCCGCGTTCTCCGCGTCGCCGGAAACCGCGTTGACCGAAACGCAAAAAGTGCTCGCCGTGATCGGTGCGTTGATCGGCGCGATTTCGTTCACGGGTTCGCTGATCGCATTCGCGAAACTGCAAGGCCTGATGGACAGAACGTTTCGTTTCAGCGGCCAGAAGATCGTCAACGGCGTCTGTTTTCTGCTGGCGGTGATCGCCGGCGCGGTTGTCGTCATGCATATGTATCCGCACGCGATCGTTCTGTTCTTCGTGTTCGCGCTGCTGTTCGGCATTTTGATGACGCTCCCGATTGGCGGTGCCGACATGCCCGTCGTCATTTCGCTATACAACGCGTTCACCGGCCTCGCCGTCGGTTTCGAAGGTTATGTGCAAGGCAACGTCGCCCTGATCATTGCCGGTACCGTCGTCGGTGCGGCGGGTACATTGCTCACGCGTTTGATGGCCAAGGCGATGAATCGCTCGATCAGCAACGTGCTGTTCTCGAACTTCGGCAGCGGTGGCGGAACGGCGCAGGAAATCAAAGGTTCGCTCAAGCCGATCGAGGCCGACGACGCAGCATCGCTGCTCTACATGGCCGAGAAAATCATCATCGTCCCCGGCTATGGCATGGCCGTCGCGCAAGCGCAGCACAAGATCTGGGAACTATCGAAAGATCTCATCAAGCGCGAGAAGGATGTGAAGTTCGCGATCCATCCCGTCGCGGGCCGAATGCCTGGCCACATGAACGTGCTGCTCGCCGAAGCCGGCGTGCCGTACGACCTCATCACCGACATGGACGACATCAATCCGGAGTTCCCGAATTGCGACGTCGCCATCGTCATCGGCGCGAACGACGTCGTGAATCCGGTGGCCAAGACCGACAAGTCATCGCCGATCTACGGCATGCCGATCCTTGATGTCGCCAAGGCGAAACAGGTGATCGTGATCAAGCGCGGCAAGGGAACCGGTTTCGCCGGCATCGAAAACGCGCTGTTCTATCAGGACAACTGCCGCATGCTCTACGCCGACGGCCAGGAAGCCGCGACGAAACTCATCGGCGGTCTCAAGGCGATGGACGGCGGCGGCGGTCACTAACGCCGCGATGTTGTTCCTTTACAAGACGGCCCGCGGCGAATTTCATCGCCGCGCCGTCGATCTTCTCGAAGATAGCGGCATCGAAACGCATACGAAGAAGCTGGAAGGTTCGTCCTTACGGCCTTTTTTCCGCAGCGTGGAATACGACATTTACGTCTGCAACGATCAGGACTTCGATCGCGCAAAACAATTGCTGATCGGGATCGGCGCGGACAATCCGCCGCCGGTTCAGTTGCCCGACCACTTCACGACGACGTTGATGATCGTCGGCGCGCTGGCGTGTCTTATGGTCGGCCTCTATTTTTTCGACGGCGATTTCCACTGAGCCGCAATCGCCGCGACGACGCAAGCAACTAGCGCGAAACCGATTCCCCAACCGCTGACGCTGTCGCGCGCGATGCGCCACGCATACGGCAAATCCATGCGGAACAACGTGTCGCGCAACGGAAACCCGAGCAGGTTCGCCATGCGCACCGCCGAAAACAGATACTGCGCGTAGACGAATGCGATCAGCGTCGCGAACACCGCCGCAATTGCGCCGCGGCGATCCGTGTAACCCTGCCAGCGCATCGACAGTCCGATGACGAACGCGAACGCGATCAGGACAATCGTCGTTTCGCTATCGATGAAAATCGAAAGCAGACACCACAACGCGCCGGCCGCGAGGCCGCTCAACAACGTGGCGGCGACGAGCATCGTGATGCTGCCGCGTTTGATCGGTGCCGAACCGTTTTCGATGGCCATGCGACATTTTCGCACGTCGCCACGTTTCGCGTGATCGAACGTCCGCTACGTGGACGCGCCGAGCAATCTCTGCACAGAAGGTGGCAGCGGCAAATCGCAATCGTCCGACGGAATCGGCGTGCCGTAGACGGTGCGCATCGGCACGAGTCCGGCCCAATGCGGCAGCGTGAGATCGGCTTTGTCGTCCTTTACGCCCATATCGCGAATCTTCGCGGTGATGTCCTCGATCTGGAACTTCAGCACCGACGTCGCCGCGAGTTCGTTGCGGTCCGGCGCGCGTGATTCCGCCGACCGGCCGGGCAGCATTGCCTCGACGAAATGCGCGAGCGCGGCGATTTTCTCATCCGCATCCTCGATCACGTGCGCCTTGCCGAAGGCGACCACCGACCGATAATTCACCGAATGATGAAAATGCGACCGCGCGAGCACCAGCGCATCGGCGATCGTCACCGTCACGCACGCGTCGATTCCGCTGCCGACGTCCTGCTGCAAACGGCTGGCGATCGAACCGTGCAGGATCAGCGCATCGCCGCGCCGCACGTACAACATCGGGATGACGAAAGGCTGACCTCCGGCGCTGAAGCCGACATGCGCGAGCCACGCCGCATCGAGAATTCCGTATGCGGTCTCGTGGTCGTAATGCGCGCGTTCCTTGATGCGCTGGACGTGATGGCGCTCTTTCGGTTTCTTCGGCATCGCTCGCTCGCAAACGGGACTTGACGCGAGCAGACTAGAGCCGCAAATTGGCCGCCGCGAGAGCCAGTTTCCATGGAATTTTAGGAGCCGCCTTGTTTCTCCAGCTCGACGATCAAGGACCGCGCTATCTGCAACTGTCGCGCGCGCTCAAGCAAGC
>DATBAU010000144.1:0-4573 GCA_036271355.1 Rudaea sp.
GATGCCTTGGTAATAGCAGACCTCGAAGTGCAAACCCGGGATGTTTTCAGAGCTTCCCCAATAACGGCCGTAGAGCGTGTCCGAACTTCGCAGCAGCAGCGCAGCAGCGATCGGTTCGCCGGCGCGGCGTGCGATGACGGCGAGCACACGACGCGGCATCGCGCGTCCGAGATGCTCGAAAAATTTCAAAGTGAGCGCTGGATAATTCCCTTTCTCGTCGAACGTCGATTCGTAGAAATTGTGCACCGTGCGCCAATCGCGCGAGGTCATCTCGTCGCCGTGAAGGATTTCGCATGTCACGCCCGCGCGCACGACATGTTCGCGTTCCTGTCGGATGTTCTTGCGCTTCTTCGATGTCATCGACGCGAGGAATTCGTCGAAATCGTTCCAGCCCGCATTCGACCAATGGAATTGCCAGTCGAAACGCGGCAGCCATTCCTTGAAATCGACGAACGCGGTCGAATCGATGTCATCGGCAAAATTCAAATGAAACGACGACACGCCGCTCGAATCCGTTTGCGATTTCATCAATTCGATCAGCGACTGCCGAAACAGCGGCGATTCATCGTTGGTGCCGACGAGCAAACGCGGCCCGGTCACCGGCGAGTAGGGAATCGCCGACAGCAACTTCGGATAGTAATCGAGGCCGTTTCGCTCATACGCACCGGCCCACGACCAATCGAAAACATATTCGCCGTGGGAATTCCGTTTGACGTAGCACGGGACCGCGGCGACGAGTTTGTCGTCGCGATACAACGCGAAATGATGCGGCTGCCATCCGCGCCGCGCGTGCAGACAACCGTGTTCTTCGAGTCCGGAAAGAAACGCGTGATCGACAAACGGATTATCGTTGGGCAGCAACGCGTTCCACGCGGCTGCGTCGATCTCGCTCAGACGTTGGTGGGCGCGCGCGGTCAGCGACGCCGGCATGCGTTCACCACGTTCCCTCGCGCACGACGCCGACTTTGTCGAGGAACTTTTCCGCATCGAGCGCCGCCATGCAGCCGAAACCGGCTGACGTCACCGCCTGGCGATAGACCTGATCGGCCACATCGCCCGCCGCGAACACGCCGGGGATGCTCGTTTCCGTCGCGCCGCCTTCGAGACCGGCCTTAATTTTGATGTAGCCGTTGTTCATCGCGAGCTGCCCGTCGAACAACGCGGTATTCGGCGTGTGTCCGATGGCAATGAAAAGACCGCTGATCTTCACATCGCGCGTCGATGTGTCCTGAATCCCTTTGATCCGCACGCCGGTCACGCCGGAATCGTCGCCGAGCACTTCGTCGACGGAATGATTCCAAACGATTTCCACATTGCCGCTTTGCTGTTTCGAAAAAAGCTTGTCCTGCAAAATTTTCTCGGCTTTGAATTTGTCGCGGCGATGCACGACGGTCACTTTCTTCGCGATGTTCGACAGATACAGCGCTTCCTCGACCGCCGTGTTGCCACCGCCGATCACGGCGACATCCTGATCGCGAAAGAAAAATCCATCGCACGTCGCACACGCTGAGACGCCTTGCCCTTTGAATTTGTCCTCCGACGGAATGCCGAGATATTTCGCCGTTGCACCGGTGGCGATGATGAGCGCGTCGCACGTGTATTCGCCGCTGTCGCCTTTCAGCCGGAACGGACGCTGCTGCAACTCCGCTGTATGAATGTGATCGAAAACGATGTTGGTGTTGAAGCGCTCCGCATGACGCTGCATGCGTTCCATCAAACCGGGACCTTGCAGGCCTTCGACATCGCCCGGCCAGTTGTCGACTTCGGTCGTCGTCATGAGCTGGCCACCTTGCTGCAGTCCCGTGATCAGCATCGGTTTCAGGTTCGCGCGCGCCGCGTACACGGCCGCGGTGTAGCCGGCCGGTCCGGAACCGAGGATGATCAAGCGCGAATGGGTTGTGCTGCTGCTCATGTATAATCTCTATGGTTTTGCGGCCGGAAAATTGCGATCCCGCGCCTGCGCGCGACACGATTTCGACCGCAAGAATGGGGCGTAACGCACCATGAATCAAGGTAGCGAACGGCGCGTGCCGGTCGTGTGAATCGTAACAACTTCTCAGGAGTGCTTCATGCGTATCGGTGTTCCTTCCGAAACCAAAACCCTCGAAGGGCGCGTCGCGCTCGTGCCTGCCGCCTGCGCCGATCTCGTGCGCCGCGGCCACGAGGTTTATGTGCAGGAAGGCGCAGGCATGAAGAGCGGGTTTTCGGATGACGAATACCGCCGCGTCGGCGTGCGTCTCGCGCCGACCGCGAAAAAACTGTACGAAGTCGGCGAACTGATCGTGAAAGTGAAGGAGCCGATCAAGGGCGACCTGAAACTCCTGCGCAAGGATCATCTGCTGTTCTGCTACCTGCATCTCGCGCCGGAGCCGAAATTGACGAAGGAATTGCTCGACATCGGCCTGACCGGTATCGCGTTCGAATCCGTCGAAGAATCCGATGGCTCGTTGCCGCTGCTGGCGCCGATGTCGATCATCGCGGGCCGCATCGGCGTGCAGGTCGGCACACACTATTTACATCAGCCGATGCACGGCAAGGGCAAGCTGCTTGGCGGATTACCGTCGACGGAACGCGGCAAAGTCGTCGTGCTCGGTGCTGGCGCGGCGGGCGGAAATTCGGCGGCGCTTGCCGCGGCCGGCGGCGCGAACGTGGTGGTGTTCGACAAGCGCCAAGATCGTCTGGCGCAGATGATGGCGCTCGGCACGAACGTGACTGCGCTGTATCCGTACGAAGAATACGTCGCGCGCGAAGTGGCCACGGCCGACCTCGTCATCGGCGCCGTGCTGATTCCGAGCGCGAAAGCGCCGCACGTAGTGACGCGCGACATGGTGAAGTCGATGGAAGCCGGATCCGTGCTCGTCGACATTTCGATCGATCAGGGCGGTTGTTTCGAAACATCGAAGCCGACCACGTGGGCCGAGCCGACGTACGTCGTAGACGGCGTCACGCATTTCGCTGTGACCAACATGCCAGGCGCGGTGCCGCAGACATCGTCGCAGGCCATCTGCGCCGCGATACTGCCGTATGTGCAGCGCCTCGCGGGCGACAAAAAATGGCGCCACTACACGCCGCTTGCGAAGGGTGTGAACATCGAAAATGGCAAGATTGTCCATCCGGCACTCAAGGGTATGAAACTCTAATATAATCAGCCAGCTGATGAGACGATCTCAAGTGAATTCACGCGGTGGCGCGAAAAGCCGAACTTAAATCCACGATCGATGCGGGCGAGGCCATGCAGCGTCGCCTTCGCGAAGCCGCGTTCCTCCTGCTCGCGCCGATCGCCGCGTATCTGCTGCTGTGCCTCGTCACGTATGACGGCAGCGATCCTAGCTGGTCGCACGCGGCGAGCGCGACGCAACATGTGCACAATCTCGGCGGCACCGTCGGCGCGTGGCTGGCCGACCTCACGTTCTATCTGTTCGGATATCTCGCCTACGCGTATCCGCTGCTTCTGCTGATTTTCGGCTGGACGCTTTTTCGCGGACGCGAAAAAACCGATCAATCGCCGCTCGAACCCGGACTTCGCCTCACGGGCGGCGTTGCCTTCTTCATCGCCGGCACCGGACTTGCGCGCATGCACGCATCCGACCCGATGCAATTGCCGATGGGCGCGGGCGGTGTGCTCGGCCGGTTGATGGGCGATCTGCTCACGCGCGCGTTCGGACAACTCGGCGCGAGTCTGTTTCTGCTGGCGATTTTTCTCGTCGCGCTGACGTTCGCGACGGGCATCTCGTGGTTCAAGGTGATGGACAGCATTGGACGCGGCGTCTTGATCGCGTTCGGCTGGATCGGATCGAGTACGAAGAAGGCGACGGAAATCCGCGCCGCACGCGTCGCGCGCAGCGAGCGCGAGGAAGTGCGCAAGATCGACACGGTGAAGCAGTCCAAACGCGAACCGATCAAGATCGAACCGATCATCGCCGCCGTCGAAAAAAGCGAGCGCGCTGTTCGCGAGCAGCAGATTCCCTTGTTCTCCGGCATCGCCGATTCCGACCTTCCACCGCTCTCGCTACTCGACGAACCGAAACAACAAGCCAAAGGTTATTCGGAAGAAACGCTCGAAGCGCTGTCGCGTCAGGTCGAACTCAAGCTCAAGGATTTCCGCATCGACGCGCAAGTCGTCAGCGCGCATCCGGGTCCGGTCATCACGCGTTTCGAACTGCAACCCGCGCCGGGCATAAAGGGAAGCCAGATCAGCAACCTCGACAAGGACATCGCGCGCGGACTTTCCGTGATCAGCGTGCGCGTGGTCGACGTGATTCCGGGCAAATCCGTGATCGGTCTGGAAATCCCGAACGTCAGTCGCGAAATCGTTTATCTGTCGGAAATACTGCGCTCGGAAAAATACGACAGCATCAAATCACCGCTCGCGCTCGCGCTCGGCAAAGATATCGGCGGACGCCCGGTCGTCGTCGATCTCGCGAAGATGCCGCATCTGCTCGTCGCCGGCACCACGGGTTCCGGCAAATCCGTCGCGCTCAACGCGATGGTGCTCAGCCTGTTGTACAAGGCGACTGCGCGTGATGTGCGCATGATCATGATCGATCCGAAGATGCTGGAGCTTTCGGTCTAC
>DATBAU010000145.1:0-3893 GCA_036271355.1 Rudaea sp.
TCACCGCCCTTGGCTTCGTGCAGTCATGAGTTTCAAGAAGCTTGATACCGGTCGCGCGCAGTCTGCTACGACGGTGATCGCGCGCAGGAAGCGCGCGGTTCGCGCACGGATCAGGGATGTCCGATCGCGAACAGCACCCTATGTGAGAAAACAAACGTTTTTTGGTGACATTTTGCCGTTTAGCAAAAAGTTACCCGCTCGTCCCGAGCGGAAGCTCTATCTATTCATCACGCGCGGACGGATCACTCTCACCATCCGCATTACCAAGAAACCCACCACTTTCGGATTCCGATGCCGACCCCTCATCAGCAGCCTCGCGCGACTCCGCCCCCCGCTCACTCCGCTCGACTTGCTTCTGCCACCGTGTCTTGATGGGATTCGCGGCTTCATCCGAACCCGCCGCCGCCACGAGCGCCTGCTTGCGTTCGTCGGGCAAATCGGCCCAATGACAATTCTCGATCGCGCCCGCGAGCGAATACAGCAGATTCAGGCTCGGCCGAAATCCGGCGCGTTTCACTTTCATGAACGCTTCGACGGGCCCGAGACGATTCAGATCGTCCTGCGTTCGCACACCGACCTGACGCAACCATGCCGCCGATTTCGGTCCGACGTTACGGATCTTGTTGGTGTCGTCCTTGGCCGCCATCACCGGCTCTCCGCGCGGATCGAATCGACGAATATACCCGCGAGACGCTCCATGCCGATACGATCGTCGTCGTCGAAACGGGCGACGTCGGGGCTGTCGACATCCCACACGCCGATCAGCTTTTCGCCGACGAACAGCGGCACGACGATTTCGGATTGCGACGCCGCGTCGCACGCGATGTGTCCGTCGAATGCGTTGACGTCGCGCACGACCTGCGTCTGCTTCGTCGCGGCGGCGGTGCCGCACACGCCCTTGCCGATGGCGATGCGCACGCATGCCGGCTGCCCCTGAAACGGGCCGACCACAAGTTCGTTGCCGTCGTAAAAATAGAAGCCGGCCCAGTTCAGCGCGGGCAGCGAGTTGAAGACGAGCGAGGAAAAATTCGCAGCGTTCGCGATGCGATCGCGTTCGTCGGCGAGCAGGCCGCGCATCTGTTCGGCCAGCTCGACGTAATGCGCGGCTTTGTCGACGACTTCGATGGGCTGTGCCTTGAACATGCCGGCTCTCTGCAGTGCGAACGCGTATTGTAGCCGGTCGCTGCGATGCCCGCTTTGCGGCGCGCGCGACAACGCCTATGCTTTCAGCATGGGTGAACGCATGAATCCGAACGACGTGCTGCGCGTGCGGCGGGAACAGCCGACGCGGCTGGAAGGATTCGTCGATTCCGCGTTCGCGTTCGCCGTCACGCTTATCGTGATTTCCATCGGCCACGTGCCGGAGGACGTCCCGGAAATGCTGCAGGCGTTGCGCGGACTTCCCACGTTCGCCGTCTGTTTTCTTCTCATCGCGCGCTTCTGGCAGATGCACCGATTCTGGGGACGCCACTACGACATCGAAGACCGCACGTCGGTGCGTCTGAGTTTGGTCCTCGTGTTCCTGGTTCTCGTGTACGTCTATCCGTTGCGCTTGCTGTTCTCGTTCACGTTCTCGTCGATGACGGACGGATGGCTGGTCGAAAAACCCATCGACCTGCATACGATCGGCGAATTGCGCGCGGCATATATCGTGTTCGGGATCGGGCTCGCGTCCATCGCGACGGTTTTCGCGCTGCTGTTTCTTCACGCGCTGAAATGCGCCGGCACGATCGGACTGAGCGCCGACGAAATCATCGTGACGCGCGTACGCGTGGCCGGCTGGGTGTGCACGATCGTCGTCGCGCTGCTCTCGATCGCATCGGCGGTGTTCATTCCGTTCGACGTGCGGATGCCGTGGCTGTTCGCCGTTCCGGGCTGCATGTATTGGCTGCTGATGCTGACGCGGCCGATGATGGATCGCATCGCCGCGCGCCAGATCGCCGCACCCCGGCAATGAAGCACGGCGTATTCATCACCGGCACCGATACCGGAATCGGGAAGACATTCGTCAGCGCGTCGTTGCTGTCTGCATTGAACGCAGTGGGACGCCGCGCAGTCGGCATGAAACCCGTCGCGAGCGGCTGCGTGATGACGCCGCGCGGATTGCGCAACGACGATGCCGAGACCTTGCTCGATCACAGCGACGGCGTGCCGGCGTACGCATCGGTCAATCCGTTTCCGCTGCGCGAAGCGATCGCGCCGCACATCGCCGCGTGCGAGGAAGGCGTCGAGATATCGTTGGAAACGATCGCGAATGCGTTCGAGAAATTGTCGGAATCGGCGGACTGCGTCGTCGTCGAAGGTGTCGGCGGCTGGTGCGCGCCGTTGTCGGATTCGCTGATGCAAAGCGACATCGCGAAAACGTTTCGCGTACCGGTGATTCTCGTCGTGGGTTTGCGACTGGGTTGTCTCAATCACGCGATTCTGAGTGCGCGCGCGATTCAAGCCGACGGATGCGAACTGCTGGGCTGGATCGGCAACGGCATCGATCCGGCGATGCAGCGCGTACGCGAAAACATCGACACATTGCGCGAGCGCTTGCCCGCGCTGTGTCTCGGCGTAGTGCCGTTTTCGAAAGAACGCGATGCGCGCCGCGCGGGCGCGCATCTGCGGGACGCCGTTACGGCGCTTTCGGACGCATATCCGCCGGCGCTTTGACCGGATCGGCCTGATGCGGCGCGAACCGTGGCGGATTGGCGTCGATGTTCTTCATCACTTCGGCGATCGCACGATCGAGCTGCGGATCCTTTCCGTGAATGGTTGAGAACACATCGTTCTCCACTTCGATGTCCGGACTCACGCCTTCGCCTTCGACGTGATAGTTGCCGTTGAGATCGGCGATCGCGACGAATTCCGGAACTTCGACCTGACCGCCGTCGAGCAGCGGACCGTAGTCGCTGATGCCGACCACACCGCCCCACGTGCGCTTGCCGATCGTCGGCCCGAGCTTCGCCTGCTTGAACATGTAGGAGAAGATGTCGCCATCCGACGCGCTCGTTTCGTTGATGAGCGCGGCCATCGGTCCATTGAAAACCTGCGGCGGATACGTGCCGACGCCGGTCGAGTTGCGTTGGTAATTCAATCCGAGCAATTTGCGGCTGAGTCGTTCGATGATCATGCTCGAGACATTGCCGCCGCCGTTGTCGCGCACGTCGACAATCAAACCCTGCTTGCGCAATTGCGGATAGAACCATTTGATGAATTCGCGGATGCCGTCGCCGCCCATGTCCGGAATGTAGACGTAACCGACCTTGCCGCCGGTCTTTTCATCGACGTAGCGGCGATTGTGTTCGACCCACGTGAAATACTTCAGATCCTTTTCGTCGTCGAGCGGTTTGACGAGAACGGTGCGTGCGCCGACGTCGCTCGGTTTCGAATTCACGCGCAATTCCACCGGCTGGCCCGGCGCGATTTGCAGAAGGTGATACGGATTGTTGCGCGCCGTAAGTTCCTGCCCGTTGATCGCGAGGATGTAATCGCCCGCGTGCACGTTGACGCCGACTTCGGTCAGCGGCGAGCGGTAGCGATCTTCGTCGTTCTCGCCCGGCATGATGCTTTTCACGCGATAACGGCCGGCGGTCTTGTCCAGTTCGAAACGCGCGCCGAGCAGCGCGACGTGCGGTTTCTTCGGCAGCTTCAAATCGCCGCCGGTCACGTACGAATGCGAGTTGCTCAGTTCGCCGACCATCTGGCCGAGCAGGTAATTGAGATCAGAACGATCGCCGACGTATTGCACCTGCGGCTCGTACTTAGCGCGCAACGCTTTCCAGTCGTAGCCATTCATGTTCTGCGCGTAGAAATAATCGCGATAACGGCGCCACACTTCGCGGAAAATCTCCGCGAATTCCTGATGCGGATCGCGCGTGAGCGCCAGACCCGACGTGCTGACGGTT
>DATBAU010000146.1:0-2434 GCA_036271355.1 Rudaea sp.
CGCGGACACCTCGAAGGCGTCCACCGGCGCGTGACGCGCGCCGCCTGAACCGTTGTAAAGATCGAGGCGCGAAAGCCGCGCCAGCAGTGCATTTTTTGCGAATGCTGCAATTTGTCTTTTGCGACATCTTGGCATAGACTGCTTGTCCATTTTGTTGCATTTTCCACCAAACACCGGCTCGAAACCGACCCGACCACCGACTAAAGAAACAGGAGACCTGCCGTCATGGCGAAACCCAACGATGACACCCGCGACGCCAGCTTGCGCGTGTCGAAGAAAATGCGCGACGCGCTGAAAGCCGCCGCCGCCACTGCTGGCCGTCCGCTGTACGATGTGACGAACGAAGCAATCAACAACTATCTCGGTTCGACGAAAACCGGTGGCGTGCGCAAGGGGAAGAAATAACGATTTCTCTAAGTTCGCCGGTGCTTGCTCAAGCGCAGGCGGACTTCGCAAACAACGGCCCTTCAGGGCCGTTCGTTTTTTGTGCGATCGATTTTTTAGACATCCGCGTTCGGACGTCTAGACGGCTCAGCCATCCGTCGGCGGAAGCACGCCGGCCACTTCGGCGATCGTCGTGATGCCGCGTGCCACCTGCGCCGCAGCGCTCACGCGCAACGGGCGCATTCCTTCCGCGAGTGCGGTTTCGCCGAGTTTGTTGAGTTCGAGATTCGGCTGAATCATCGCGCGCACGTGCGATGAAATTTTCATCATTTCATAGATGCCGGTGCGACCCAGGAAGCCCGTATTCCGGCATTCCAGACAGCCTTTCGGCGCATACACCTTCGACGGCGGCTGCAGCCGCCAACGATGCACCAACGCGTCCCACGCGCCGATGTCGACCGCCGCTTCGACCTTGCAATGCGGACACAGCGTTCGCACCAGACGCTGCGCGACGACGCCGGTCAGCGTCGACTGAATCAGATAATGCGGCGCGCCGAGATCGAGCAAGCGCGACAACGCCGACGGCGCATCGTTCGTGTGCAGCGTCGACAAAACCAGATGTCCCGTCAGCGATGCCTGAATCGCCATCTGCGCGGTTTCGAGGTCGCGGATTTCGCCGACCATGATGATGTCGGGATCCTGACGCATCAGCGTGCGCACGCCGGCGGCGAAATCCAGATCAATCGCCGGTTGCACCTGCATCTGGTTGAATTCGGCGGACACCATTTCGATCGGATCTTCAATCGTGCAGACGTTGATGTCCGGCGTGGCCAGATGCTTCAGCGTCGAATACAGCGTCGTCGTTTTTCCCGATCCGGTCGGACCGGTCACGAGCACGATGCCGTGCGGACGCTCGACCATCGCGCGCCACAACAACTCCTCGTCCATCGAGAAACCGAGCTGGCGGAATTCCTTGACGACGATGTCGGGATCGAAAATACGCATTACGATTTTTTCGCCGAACGCCGTCGGCATCGACGACAGACGCAGTTCGACTTCGCGGCCTTCCGACGAACGTGTCTTGATGCGGCCATCCTGCGGACGCCGCTTTTCGGCGAGGTCCATGCGGCCGAGAATTTTCACGCGCGCGGTCACCGCGGTCATCACCGGCGTCGGGAATTCGAACACCTTGTGCATCACGCCGTCGATACGGAAACGCACCGGGCTCACGTCGCGGCGTGGCTCGAGATGGATGTCCGACGCACGCTGCTCGAATGCGTATTGCAGCAGCCAGTCGACGATGTGCACGACGTGCCGATCGTCCGCGCCGATCTCGCCGGCTTTGCCGAGTTCGAGCAATTGCTCGAAGTTGAGGATTCCGCTCGCCGCGTCGGTGCCGAGCTTGGCGTCCTTTGCTTTCTGAATCGAACGCTGGACGCCGTAGAACTCGACCAGAAAACGATTGAGATCGACCGGGTTCACCACCACGCGCTGGATATCGCGGCGCAAAATGTGACCGAGATCGGCAAGCCAGCGCATATCCCACGGATCGGCCGTGGCGATCACCACCTGCATCGGACTCACCGCGACGGGGAGGATGCGATAGCGTTGCGCGTAGGCATGCGAGATCACTTGCGTGATCGCGCCGGCATCGATCTTCATCGGATCGATTTTCATGTACGGCAATTTGGCTTTTTCGGCCAGCCATACCGTCAACACTTCGAGGCTGAGCGGTTTGCCGTCTTTCGGATTGAGGAGTTTCTGGTTGGCGACGAGTGCGAGCGGATGCAACTCCATCTTGCCGCGCGCGCTGCGGCCGTCGGCGCGCACTTTGAGCGCGTCGGCCTCGTTGATCAGACCTTCGTGCTTGAGCGCGCCGAGCACGACGTCGAGATCGAGCTTGCGGTGGAGCGACAACTCCGCGATCGGATCGATCGCCGGAGCGGCTGTCGGTCGTTGCGGAACGGTGGCCATCGCCTGAGAGTCGGTCCCTTTAAAATGTGCGCACGGCGCCAACCCGCGCATGCGCCGTTATACTAACGCGCTTTTC
>DATBAU010000147.1:0-10519 GCA_036271355.1 Rudaea sp.
ATTGAGGATGAATGCATAAACGTCGGTCACTTCGTCGATCTGCATCGAGGTCGGTTTGCCTTGGCCGTGACCGGCACGCGTCTCGATGCGGATGAGAATCGGTTTTCCGTGCGGATCGGCGGCCTGCATGGTCGCTGCGAATTTGAAGCTGTGCGCGGGGAAAACGCGGTCGTCGTGATCACCGGTGATGATCAGCGTGGCGGGATAATCGACGCCGTTTTTAACGTTGTGCAACGGCGAGTAAGCGCGCAGCGCGGCGAATTCGTCGGCGTTCTCCACGGAGCCGTAGTCGGATTCCCAGGCGCGGCCGATGGTGAAATCGCGGAAGCGCAGCATGTCGAGCACGCCGACTTGCGGAATCGCGGCGGCGAACAGATCGGGACGTTGCAACTCCGTCGCCGCGACGAGCAATCCTCCGTTCGACGCGCCGCGAATCGCGAGTTTCTTCGGCGAAGTATACTTTTGCGCAATCAGGTATTCGGCGGCGGCGATGAAGTCGTCGAACACGTTCTGCTTATGCGTCTTGATGCCGGCTTCGTGCCATTCGCGGCCGTATTCGCCGCCACCGCGCAATGTCGCGACGGCATACACGCCACCGAGTTCCAGCCATGCCGCGACGGTCGGCGAGAACGTCGGCAGGATCGGAATGTTGAAGCCACCGTAGCCGTACAGAATCGTCGGATTCGAGCCATCCATCGCGATGCCTTTCTTCGCGGTGATGAACATCGGCACGCGCGTGCCGTCTTTGCTGGTGTAGAAAATCTGTTTGGTTTCGTACGGCGACGCATCGAACGCGACTTTCGGCGCTTTGAACAACGAATTCTCTTTCGTCGTCAGATCGAAACGATAGATGCTCGGCGGCGTCGTGAAACTCGAGAACGCGTAAAACGTTTCCTTGTCGCGCGTGCGGCCGGAAAATCCGCCGGCGGTGCCGATGCCGGGCAGATCGATCGCGCCGGCGGATTTGCCGCGCTCGTCGAAGAGTTTCACCGCGCTGTGCGCATCCTTCATGTATTCGGAGACGAACAGGTGATTGACGACGCTGACGTTCTGCAGCGTGTCGTCGGATTGCTTCACCAGTACTTTCCAGTGCGGCTTGTCCGGATGCTTGAGATCGACTTCGATGATGCGATAGCGCGGCGCGTCGTTATCGGTGAGGAAATAGAACTTGTCCTTGGTGTTGCCGAGGAACTGATAGCTCGCGTCCCATTCGCCGATCAGCGTTTCGACGGTGGACTCGGCATTCTTCTTCGCCAGGTCGCGGTAGAGCACGAGGTTTTTCGGCTCGGTGCTGCGCGACACGCTGATGACGAGATAGCGTCCGTCGTCGGTCACGCTGCCGCCGAACATCCATTCGGGCTGGTCCTTGCGCTCGTAGATCGACAGATCGTCCGACTGCTTCGTGCCAAGCCGGTGGAAATACAGTTTCTGGAATTTGTTCGCGGCCTTGAGCGCGTCGCTTTTCGGTTCGTCGTAGCGGCTGTAGAAAAATCCGGTGCCATCGCGCCGCCAGCTCGCGCCGGAGAATTTCACCCACTTGAGCACGTCGTCGGTGTTCTTCGCGCTATCGACATCGAGCACGTGCCATTCTTCCCAATCCGAACCGCCTGAAGAAAGTCCGTACGCGAGATGCTTTCCGTCATCGCTGATCGAAAAGCTTTTCAGCGCGACCGTGCCGTCGGTTGATAGCTTGTTCGGATCGAGCAGCACGTGCGGTTCGGCGTCGACCGAATCGGCGACGTACAGAACGGACTGATTCTGCAGACCGTCGTTGCGCGTGTAGAAATAATGATCGCCGTATTTTTCCGGCGGACTGAATTTTTCGTAGTTCCACACCGCACTGAGTTTTTCGCGGATGCGGTCGCGGCCCGGAATCTGCGCGAGTTTGGCGAACGTGAGTTTGTCTTCCGCCTCGATCCATGCGCGCGTGTCGGCCGAATCCACGTCTTCCATCCAGCGATACGGATCGGCGATTTTCGTGCCGTGGTAGTCGTCGATCTGCGTTCCCATTTTGGCTTTCGGATAGCCCGAATCCGCGGTCGTCGCCGACGGCGTGGCGGATGTCGTCCGATCCGGTTTGGCAGGCGGGTTTTGACAAGCGGCGAGCAGCGTCGCCAGCGCGGCGGGCAGCAAGAGCGAGATACGCATCGCGAACTCCATTCCAACAAGCGAACGCGCATTAAACCACTATCCGCCGTGGCGCGGACAATGACAAAAGTTGGGGACTACTTGCCGCTGATGAACTTCGGGCCGTCGCCGGCCGTTTTCTCGTACACGCCGCCGCCCGCCTTGCGGTATTGCGTGAATCCGCGCTTGGAAAAGTGATTTTCCTGCAGCACGTGAGAACCGCCGACGGCGACGCTCGGCACCGAGATCACGCGCTGCACGGCGCCGTTGCATTGCGGACAATGCGTGAGCGGATCGTCGGCCATTTTCTGCAGCACGTCGAAGCGCGCCTGACAGTGCGGACAACCTTTTTCGACGGCAGCATATTCGTAGATCGGCATGAGGGAATTGTTGACCCGAAAGCGCCTTATTTCAAGCCGCCGCGCCGGATTGCGTGTGCATGCAATCCGACATGGTTTTCCAGCGGTTGACGATGTCGCAGAAAATCAGCGCCGTGCGTTCGGCGTCATACACGGCCGAATGCGCTTCGCTCGCGTTCCAGTCGAAACCGGCGGCCTGCACGGCACGGCTCAGCACCGTTTGTCCGTACGCGAGGCCGGCTAGCGTGGCGGTGTCGAAACAACTGAATTGATGAAACGGATTGCGTTTGTGATTCGTTCGTTTCACGGCAGCGTTGAGAAACGAAATATCGAACGCCGCGTTGTGGCCGACCAGGATAGCGCGCTGACAGTCGAATTCGCGCAACGCGGTGCGGATCGGCCGGAAAACGCGGTCGAGCGCTTCCTTTTCCTCGACGGCGAAACGGAACGGATGCGTCACGTCGATGCCGGTGATCTCCAGCGATTTCGGATCGATGTTCGCGCCGGGAAACGGAACCACGTGCTCGGAAATCACCGGATCGGGATGCACGAAACCGTGTTCGTCCATGCGGACGATCACCGCCGCGATTTCGAGCAGCGCGTCGTGCTCGCTGTCGAAGCCGCCGCTTTCGATATCGACGACGACGGGCAGGAAACCGCGGAAACGCGCGGCGTAACGGTGGTTGGATTCCGACATGCGGAGAGGATACGCGGCGTGTCCGGCGATCACAAATGCACGCTGGCCGCGCGCGCGGCCCGCATGATAGCGTGCGGCGATCGGCGGAGGATGGCGTGACAGCAGGGGAGACGTTGACGAATCGGGGACGCATGGCACTGGCGGCCGTTCTCGTCGTCGCGTTCGCGTTGCGCGTGTGGGGTGCGTTCTACGACCTGCCGTACATTTTTCATCCGGACGAGCCGGTCAATCTGCAAATCATTCAGGGCATGCTCGCGAATCACGATCCGGATCCGCACGCTTTCCTGTATCCGTCGCTGATGTATTACGTCAACGTGGCCGCGGCGTTGATTTTCGTCGCGCTTCCCGGCGCATTGACGGGACATCCCGCGCACTATCTCGAACCGCTCAGCATCGCGATGGGTTCGACGTTCGCACCGGACGCACACGCCGTCGCGATGTATCGGCTCGTCTCGATTTGCGGCGGCGTGCTCGCCGTGTTCCTGATGTATCGCGTCGGCGTTCGGGCGCGCGATCGTTCGGCCGGGTTGATCGCGGCGGCTCTCATGGCCGTCTCGCCGTTGATCGTGGAGGATTGCCGCCACGTCACGCCGGACAGTTACGTCGTGCTGTTCGAGCTGCTCACGCTCGTGGCGTCGTTAGCCATCCTGTCGACCGGACGGTTGTCCGCTTATGCGGTGGCGGGCATCGCGATCGGACTGACGAGCGCGAGCAAATATAACGGTGCGGTCGTTTGTTTGTTTCCGATCGTCGCGCATCTGGCACGCAACGGATTTTCGCTGCGCCCGTTCGCGTCGCTATTTTTTGCGGGCGTGATCAGCGCGGCGACGTTCTTCGCGATCTGTCCATATCTCATCATCGATCGCGCGCAGTTTCTGCACGATCTCGATTATCAGCGCCGCATGTATTCGAGTTCGCACGCCGGTATGGAAGGTCATGCGCTGACGTGGTATTTCGGCGAACTCATCGTGAGCACCGGTCTCGCGCTGTTGCTCGCTGCGCTGCAAATCATCGATGGCATTCGCCGTCGTTCGGCCGTGACGTGGATCATCGCGGTATTCGCGGTGACCTATTTCGTATTCATCAGCCTGTTCCAGATTCGCAACGATCGTACGCTGCTGCCCGTGATTCCGTGCGTGCTCGCGCTCGCTGCTATGTTCGTCGTGCGAGTGGCGCGCGACGACGATCTGTTGCGCAAGCGGTCGCCCAAAACGCGCCAGGCGTTGGCCGCCGTCTGCCTGATCGCGATGATCGTCACGCCACTCGGCGCGACGGTGTCGCGCACCCTACAGCTCACGCGCCTCGACAGCCGCACGACCGCGCGCGTGTGGATGGACGCGAATCTGCCCGAACATGCCATCGTCGCGGTCGAATCGTATTCTCCGTATGTCGACTATCGGCGATTCCATATCGTCTACGCCGAACGCGCGATCGATCATCCGCCGCAGTGGTATTTCGATCAGGGCGTGAATTTTCTCGTGCTCAATCAGGGCATGTACGGCCGCTATCTCACGCCGCCTTACGACCACATGCGCGATACCGCCGCTTATCTCGATCTGATGAAAACATTTCCGCTCGTGAAACAGTTCAACGACGGCGGCTACGGCGTGCAGATCTACAAAGTTACGCCGTCGCCGCCTTAGTTCACGGCCGCGCGAATCGTCCGAACAGCGCCAGCGCAACCGCGATCACGACCAGCGCCGCGCCCAGCATCGGAATCAGGAGCAAGAACGGAACGGCGAACACGAGGCACGCGATGCTCCACGCATACGCATCGGCGAGCGGCTCGGGCATCGTGTCGGCCTTCAGCGATCTGGCCAGCACGAAATCCAGACTGAATTTTCCGGGACCCTGGAAAATCAACGGCAACAACATTACGCAGAACAGCAGCGGCAGTTTGAAGTTGCCGAAACCTTTATCGGTGATCGCGTAGCCTTTGGCGAGATCGCTCCACATCGCGATCATGTCCGGCCAATGCACCGCGGCGGTCGCGACGAACGTGAGCACGAGCAGGCTGAATGCCGCGAAGCGCGTGAACAGTCCGAACACGAGCAACACCGCGCCGCCGAGTTCGAGATACGTCGCCATCGTCCAACTGATGTCCGCGGGAATCTTGCTGAAAGGAAATGGGAACTTGTCCTGGATCTGCATGAACCAGTTATCGCCGGAATATTTCTCGGTGCCGGATTCCCAGAATTCCCAACCCATGATCAGGCGAAGGATCAGCGGCGGAATCCATTGGCCGATGCCGCGCAAGCGGGCGGTGAGCGCTTCCCAGGCGTTCAGGACGGTGTGCATGTTTTCCTCTCCGTGGTCGATGCATCGTAGACGCATCCCGAAGCGAGACCTTACACGGCGGTGCCGAGGATCGCCTGATAATTTTTCAATTCCTGAAGCATAGTAGCGCCCGCTTCGCGCAACGCGGGATCGTCGATGCATTGCGCGGCGAGGAGATCGTCGACGCATTGCTGTCCGGTGCGGCCTTCGTTTTGTTGCAGACGCTCGATCAGCATCGCCGTCAGCGCGTTGATTTCGTGGAAGCGCACTTCGTCGTCGCGGCCGCGCACGAGGAGCAGTACGGTCGGGTCGGCGGGCGGTTCGTCGGGGCGATAGTCGGGTCCGATCAGGTGAACCGGGAATCGATACGCGAGCACGCAGGCCAGGGGCGAAATCGCGGGCACGCCGGCGAGCGGATCGCCGGCGGGATCGTGCTCGATGTCGTCGAGGCTGTTTTCGTCGAGGCTCAGCGCAAGTTCGGCCCATTCGTAGTGCGCCAGTTCGAGCAGGAACGGCGGATCGCCGCGGTCCTGCTGCTGGCGCGTTTCGACGTAACGCAAAAATTCACGGCCGAATTCGGGAAACAGCGGCGTATGGCATTGATGTTCGCGCAGAAAATCGCGCGCGAGCACGAGCCAGTCGCGTGCGCCGTACAGCGTGTGGATAACGGGAAAATTGGAAGAAAGGAAATTTTCCACATTGCTGAAAACCAGATCGCGATAGATTTCCATGCGACGGTCTTCGATGTCCGCCGGCGCCGGATTTTTCTTCGGATCGCGCAGGTGCGCGGTGAACTGGTATTGCAACCGCCGCGCGCGGCCGGCCTCAGGCAAAACGGACATGCGGTTCGTCGGCCGTCTGATGATTCGCCTGAATACCGCGGATGTGATCGAGTTCGCCGATCAGTTCCGACAGCGGTGGGAATTTGAAATCGCGTTCGAGCAAGGTCGGCAGCACGCCGAAACGCGCGTAGGCGACATCGAGCAGATGCCACACCGGATCGATAACGGCTGCGGCGTGGCTGTCGACGATCAGGTCCGGCGCTTCGTCGTAGTGTCCGGCGATGTGGATGTACGCGACGCGTTCGCGCGGCATCGCGTTGATGAATTTTTCCGCGTCGTAGCGGTGATTCACGCTGTTGACGTAGACGTTGTTGACGTCGAGCAGGAGATTGCAGTCCGCTTTCTTCAGCACGGCGGTGGTGAAATCGATCTCGCTCATTTCCTGGCCGGGCGTCGCGTACGACGACACGTTTTCCACGGCGATGCGGTGGCCGATGATGTCCTGCGCGCGCGCGATGCGTTCGGAAACCCAGTCGACGGATTCTTCAGTGAACGGAATCGGCATCAGGTCGTACAGATGACCGTCGTCGGAACAGTAGGAAAGATGTTCGCTGTAATGCGCGATGCCGTGCTCTTCGAGCAAACGACGAATCTTGTGCAGCAAGGTTTCGTCGAGTGGCGCGGGGCCGCCGAGCGACAGCGACAATCCATGACACACGAACGGATATTTTTCCGTGTATGCGCGGAACGTTTTGCCGAACTTGCCGCCGACGTTGATCCAGTTCTCCGGCGCGACTTCGAAGAAATCGATCGGCGCGTCGGGCGTATCCTGCAGCGGACCCAAAAGGGCCCGCCGCAGGCCGAGTCCGGCGCCCATCACGGGTTGGCCTGGACGTTTCATCGCATCAATGACCCGACGAGCAGGAACCTTCTTTGCCTTTCTTGTCGGCCGAACAGGAACCTTCCTTGCCCTTCTTGTCCGCCGAGCAGGAACCTTCCGCACCACTCTTGTGCATCTTGTGGCCCATCGCGATTTCTTCCGCGCTCAGCACGCCGTCGTGGTTGGTGTCCATCGCCTTGAACTGGGCTTCGTTCCAGCCCGCGGCCTTGGCTTCTTCCATCGAGACTTTGCCGTCCTTGTTGCCGTCCATCTTGGCGGCCGAGCACTTGCCTTCGCCACACTTGCCTTCGGCACCCGCGAGCATGTAGCCGGAAACGAGCGGCTTCACGGTGAACGCGGTGTTGGCCTGCGCGAGGCTGGCCAGCGCGATGGTTCCGACGAATGCTGCGCCGACGGCGAGGGTCAGAGGTTTGATCGATTTCTTCGACATTGCGTGTGCTCCATTAGTTGTTTTGACGGCTGTCGTGCCGCCGACGGTTGCCGCGTACGCGGCTGTTTGATGACGAAACTGACTTCGCCTCAATGCTTTCCCACGAATCACGAACGACTTTCGCGAAGATCACTCCCGACATGGCGACAATATGCCGGACACATTGCATGCACAAGAAAAACCCGTGTTGCGATGCGCCAAGACGTTGCCAAGATGCGCCAGGGCGAAGCATGTTCCGGCTCGTGTGAAGGCATAGTCAATCGACGTGTCGGAACGAGAATCCTTTCAGGGATTTTGCGACACCTTCCCTACGGTAGGCGTTTCGGGGGTCAATCCGGTCCAGCCGCCGCCGAGTGCGCGGACGAGTCCCACGCTGGCTTCGAGTTGTCGGTCGTGCAGGCTGAGCGCGGTTCGACGTGCCTGCAGCGCCGAGGTTTGCGATTCGACCACTTCGAGATAGTTCACCGCGCCGTTGCGATAACGGTCGAGGGCGAGATCGAGGGTGCGCTGCGCGGAAACGACGGCGGCGTTTTCGTCTTTCGCTTCGTCGCCGAGCAGGTTCAGCAGCGCGAGATTGTCTTCGACCTGCTGGAATGCGGTCAGCGCCGTCGCGCGGTAGCGATCGCTCGCTTCGTCGAATTGCGCGTGAGCTTCCTGCTCGCGCGCGCGACGTTTGCCGGCGTCGAACAATGTCAGCAAGGCTTTCGGTCCAAGCGCCCAGAACGTGTTCGGCGCGGTCAGCCAGTCGGCAGCGCCCGTGCTTTCGAAACCGCCGGTCGCCGTGAGCGAAAGCGTCGGGAAAAACGCGGCGCGCGCGACACCGATATTCGCGTTCGCCGCCGCGGCGCGGCGTTCGGCGGCGGCGATGTCGGGCCGGCGTTCGAGTAGCACCGACGGCACGCTGACCGGCGTATCGAGCAACGGAAAATCGATCACCGCCGGTTGGATCGCGAACGACGACGCCGATGCGCCGACCAGCCGCGCGATCGCGTGTTCGTACAACGCGCGTCGTGCGCGAACGTCGGTCGCTTGCGCGTGCGCGACGTCGAGCTGCGTTTGCGCGTGGGCGACGTCGAGTCCGGAAGCGACGCCGCCCTTGAAACGGTTGTGCGTGAGATCGAGCGCTTTCTGATACGCATCGACCGTATCGGCCAGCAGTTTCGCCTGCGCATCGAGCCCGCGCAGGGCGATATAGTCGTCGGCGAGTTCCGCCTGCAAACTCAGGCGCGCGGACGCGAGATCAGCTTCGTTCGCCTGCGCGGTGTCGGCGCCGGCCGCGACCGAATTTCGCACGCGCCCCCAGAAATCGAGTTCGTAATTGAGTTGCGCGCCGACGTAATCGTCCTTGTATTCGTCGGGCTGCGAGGCCGAACGCAATGGTCGCGTGTCGGATTGCCGGTTGTGCGTCGCGTAAGCTTGCGCGTCGATCTCCGGAAACAAACTCGCGCGCGCTTCGTTTGCAAAGGCGACTGCACCGGCGTAATGCGCGGTCGCGGCGGCGAGATCCGGATTGGCTTTTTCGGCCTGCGCTTCGAGCGCGTCGAGTTGGGTGTCGTGAAATTCCGTCCACCAGTCGCCGCGCGGCGCGGCGTCGTTCGGCGTGGCGGGTTGCCACGCGCCGGTTTCTTTATACGTGTCGGCCGTCGGAATGGACGGCTTTTCGTATTTCGGCGCGAGCGAGCAGCCGCCGATCAGCGCGAATGCGATGACGAAGGAAAGGCGTCGCATCATTGCGCGGCCGCCACGGCTTTCTCCGGATGCGCTCGATCGGTGGTCAATTCCTTGGTCGGGACGTGCACGCTGTCGCCTTGCGCGATCCAGTCCGGCGGACTGTCGATCACGCGATCGGTCGGCGCGAGTCCGGAAATCACTTCCACGCGCGTGCCGAAATCGCGGCCGAGTTCGATGTTCTTCAGCACCACGTGATTGTCCGGTCCGAGTGTCGCGACCTTCAATCCGTGTTCGCGGAATAGCAGCGCCGTCACCGGCAACTGCACGACGTTCGCCGGTGCGGGTAGGTCGAAATGCACGTCGGCGTACGAGCCGGAAACGAGTTTGCCTTGCGCATTGTCCGCCTCGAGTTGCACGAGCATCGTGCGCGAGGATTCGTTGATCGCTTCCGACGTGCTCATCACCGTCGCGGGGAACGATTTGCCGGGTTTTTCCGGAAACTGAAGCTGTGCGGTCATGCCTTTGGTGACTTCGTCGGAATACGTCTGCGGCACATGAACGTAGACGCGCAACTTGCGCGTGTCGGCGACGCGGAACAGTTCAGCGCCGCTACTGTTGCCGGCATTGATCAGCTGGCCGATGTCGGTGCGGCGCGCGGTGACGACGCCGTCGAACGGGGCGACGATGCGCTTGAACGATGCCATCGCCATCAAACGATCTACGTTCGCTTTCTCCGCCGTGGTGGCGGCGGCTTTGGCTTCGTAGTCGCCGTTCTTCTCGTCGGTTTCCTGTTTCGACACGGACTCCGACTTGAGCATGTCGTCCCAGCGCTGCGCGGTGACCTTCGCGAGTTTTTCCTTCGCTTGCGCGGTGGCCAGATCGGCGCGCGCCTGTTCGAGTTGCTGATCGATCTCGGGTGTTTCGATTTCTGCGAGCACGTCGCCGGCTTTCACCGGCGAGCCGATGTCGACGTACCACTTTTTCAAATAACCCGGAACGCGCGCGTAGATCGGCGCGTCGTAATACGCCTGCACATTACCGGGTAGCACGAGTTGCTGGCGCGCGTCGTCGTGTTTCTGATCGACGAGATGCACGGTTGGAACCGAGTCCGCTTCGGCCTTGGCGAGGAGTGCATGGTCCTCGCGCACGCGCGCGAACACGCCGACGACGCCGGCGAGGATCGCGACGATCAGCGCGACGATGCCGATCGCGCGCAACCTGCGCGGCGACACGCGGCGTTGCTGGGAAACAGGTGCGTTCATGCAAGACTCCGGA
>DATBAU010000148.1:0-10073 GCA_036271355.1 Rudaea sp.
ATGCGTTGACGCTGGCCGCCGGACAACAATGCGCCTGCATCGCCGATCCGGCTTTGCATTCCATCGGGCAGCTTGCGGATGAACTCCGTCGCGTTCGCCGCATCGGCGGCGGCGGAAATTTCCGCTTCACTTTTCGCAGCAAGCGAACCGTACGCGATATTGCGCGCGATGGTGTCGTTGAACAGCACCACCTGCTGGCTCACCAGTGCGATCTGCCGGCGCAGACTTTCCAGCGAATACGACGACAGCGGCTTGCCGTCGAGCAACACCGATCCGGATTGCGGATCGTAAAAACGCGGCAACAATCCAGCGAGACTGGTTTTGCCACTACCGGAGCGGCCGACGAGCGCGGTGACCGTCCCCGGCGCGCAGCGCAGCGAAATGTTTTCGAGAACCAGCGCGGTCGTTTCGGAATAACGGAACGACACGTCGCGGAACTCCACGTCCGCGCGACTGGTTTCGAGCGCTTCACCGCCGGTGTCGTGTTCTTCCTTGCTGTCGAGCAGATCGAACACATCGGCGGCGGCGACGACACCGCGCTGCAGATTCGCCTGCACCGTCGTCAATCGTTTCAGCGACGGCAACATCACGAGCATCGCGGAAATCACCGACATGAACGTACCCGACGAGATGTCGTGCATGCCGGGCCGCGTCGCGAGGAAGATGACGAGCGCCAATGCGACTGCCGCGACGAACTGGATGAGCGCGCTGGAAAACGCGCTCGTCGCCGCGACTTTCATGTTGAGCCGGCGTATCGCCGCGTTCACGCCTTCGAAACGCGTGCGCTCATAGCGATGACCGCCGTAAATTTTGATCTCGCGCTGCCCGGTCACCGCTTCGTCGATGATGCTCGTGATCGATCCGACCGAGTTCTGAATGCTCTTCGCGATGCGCCGATAACGCCGTCCGACGAAGTACACGACGATGCCGACCATCGGCGCCATCAGCAGCAGCACGAGCGTCAATCGCGGACTGCGATAGAACATCACGCACGCTTGACCGATCACCATGAAGCCGTCCATCAGCGCGACTTTCACCGCGTCCGTACTCGCGTTGGCGACCTGCTCGACGGTGTACGTCATGCGGGAAATCAAACCGCCTGCGGTTTCGCGATGGAAAAACGCGCTCGGCATGTGCAGGTATTTGCGGAACACTTCGTCGCGCATCGTCTGCACGACGCCGCGACCGATGCGTGCCACGCCGTAGTCGGCGGCGAAGGTCGCGATGCCGCGCACCACGAACAGCACGATGATGATGATCGGCATCCAGAAAATCATCACCGGATCGCGGTCGGTGAAAAGATCGTCGAGCATCGGCGCGATGAGGTACGTGAACATCGCGCCGCAACCCGCGTCGAACACCATACCGATGAACGACACGATCGCGATCGACCAATATCGCCCCGAATAACCGAGCAGGCGCCGGTACGTCGCGCCGGGCGACGCGATCGTCACGAGCGGCGCGCCCATGAAGACGTGTTTCACCGGCTTTCGGTGTCCTTGGCGCGCACCGTCGCTATGGACAAGTGCGAGAAACCGAGCTGCCCGAGCGCATCCATCGCCGTGACGACGGCTTGATGCGGCGTCTGACCATCGGCGCGCAAAACCACCGCGCGATCGCGATCGTCGCCAGCGACATGCGAAATGGCTTGCATCAAGGTATCGACGTTCGGATTGAGCACTTCGTTGTTGTCGACGTAGAAGCGGCTGTCGGCGCCGATCATGATCGTGAGCGGATCGCGCGGCGCGGTTTCGGGATTGTCGGAGGCTTCCGGCAAACTCACTTTCATCGCCGAATGCTGCACGAACGTGGTGGTCATCACGAAGAACATCAAGAGCGTCAGCATGACGTCGATCAGCGAGATGACGTTGATCTCGAAATCGTCTTGACGCGTATTGCCTAATTTCATGTCAGTGCAGGCACATCAGTGCGCCGCGCCGCGCACCGCGCGCGTCGGCGTTGCCTGCGGCGCGACGACCGGCGCGGTTTCGGAATGCGCGGACAATTCGTCGATCAGAAGAATCGTCTGCTGTTCCATGTCCACGACGTAGTCGGCGACGCGTCCGCGAAAATAGCGATGGAAAAAATACGCCGGAATCGCCACGCACAAACCCGTCGCCGTACACACCAGCGCCTGACCGATGCCGCCCGCCATTTTCAGCGGATCGCCGACGCCGCTGATCATCACGGCGAAAAACATTTCGATCAGTCCGAACACGGTGCCGAGCAATCCGAGCAACGGAGAAATCAGCGCGATCGTACCGAGCGTGTTGAGGAATCGTTCAAGCCGATGCACGACGTGGCGACCTGTGTCCTCGACGCGTTCCTTGATGATCTCGCGCGAGCGATTGCGCACGCTCAGCGCTCCGGCAAGGATTTCGCCGAGTGGCGAATTCGCGCGCAAGGTTTCGATGTGCTGCGGATCGAGCTTGCGCGTTCGCGCCCACTGCAGCACTTCGGTGCCGAGCCCTTTCGGGATCACCGCACTGCGACGCAGCGACCAGAAGCGCTCCAGGATGATGGCCAACGCGATGGCCGAGCACAACAGGATGGGCACCATGGCCCAGCCGCCAGCAATCAGAATCTCAAGCACGCACGAACTCCCGCACCAACGGTCACGCCCGAATCATACCAGCCTTCGATGCCGCGCTGGCGTGACGCGCGTGGCGATCAGCGCAGCCGATCGCGCAATCCGCCGCGACGCCGCACCGGACGCGCTACCGCCGTGCGCAGCGATTCGGAGGACGTCCACAGTTCCACGCGCCGCGATGCGCGCGACATCGCCGTGTAAATCAATTCGCGACTCAGGATTCGGTGATCGTCCTGTGTCGGAAGCACGACCGCAACATCGTCGTATTCCGACCCCTGACTGCGATGGATCGTGATGGCCCACGCCGTTTCGTGCGCGGGCAACGTGCGCGCCGACAAACTGCGCAGCGCGGCGACCCCGTCGCGATCGCGCGTCTCGAACCACACGCGCAAACCATCGGCGCCATGCAATGCGATGCCGACGTCGCCATTGTACAAATCGCGCGCGTAATCGTTGCGCGCGATGATCACCGGCCGGCCGTGATGCCACTCGGTGGTCGTGTCGATGCCTAAACGCCGGCCCAGCCTCCGCGTGACCAGCGCGTTGATGTTGAGCGATCCGTTCGGTGTCCGATGCAGCGCGCACAGGATCTGCAGCGTTCGCAATGCCGCGAGCGCATCGGCAGGTTCGGCACCGGGCCGCATCAACGTATCGAACGTTGCGGCGTGATCGTCGATCCATGTTTCGACACACGCCTCGATGGCCGCGTGTCGCCAGCGCACGTTGCCGACGTCGCCGTCGTGCAGCAGCCGTTCGGTCCATTCCATATCGCCACGACGAAGCGCACGCAACGATTCGTCGAGTCCCTGCCCCGCGCGCCACACATGATCAAGCGTGACGACGTGATCGGCGAGCGGCGCGTCCGCCGCATCGGCGCTTCCGACGATGTCGCCGAGCACGGAACCCGCCTCGATCGCGTAAAGCTGTCCCGGATCGCCAAGCAGGATCAGTGTTGCATCCGGACGCACGGCATCGAACAACTGGCGCATCGTCGCCAGATCGACCATCGACGTTTCGTCGACGAGGACGATGTCCGCCGAGATCGGCGACGACGCGCTGCGAGCAAACGTATTTTCGCGCGGACGAAAACCGAGCAGACGATGCAACGTCTGCGCGCGCCCGTGCGGCACTTGATCGAGCAGCGCGTGCAACGGCGAATCGGATGGAAGCGCCTTCGTCAACGTCGTCTTACCCGCTGCGATCGACTGCGCCAACCGCTGAACTGCTTTGCCGGTCGGCGCGGCCAGCGCGATGCTCGGCGTTTTTGCGAAACCACACAGATCGGCGTGACGCAATTGCATCAGCAACATTCGAAGCGCAGTCGATGTCTTGCCTGTGCCCGGGCCGCCCGTCAGCACGAACACACGCTTACCAACGGACGCCGCGACTGCATCGCGTTGCGAAGCCGTATCGCGCGCATCGGAGTTTGCAAAAAGCGCTTCGATAGTCGGTGGCAACAAGGAGGTATCGACGCGGCGCGCGGCGCGCGCTCGTTCGCGCAGCGCGCGCGCGAGTTCCGACTCATGCCGCCAATTTCGCCACGTATACAAATCACCATTCGAGCGCAGAACGAACGGCGTGAACGCGTCGCCCTCGCCCACCCATGCGTGTCCGCGCAACGCGTCGAAATCACCGCCATCGAATTCGCCGTCACGTAACGCCGCACACGAATGACCCAACCCCTCGTCGCGACACACGCTGAACGCGGCACGCGCGAGTACATCCGAACCCGTGCGTTTGCGCACCCACGCGGCGAACGTGTGATCGACGGCGCGATCGGTCGATAAGCTCACGCCGTTTCTCCGGCGAACACATCATCGATCGCTTCGATGAGCCCGACCGGCCAACGTCGACGCCACACACCGGCGCCGGGCACGATCCCGATCGCGCGAACGAACAGATACCAACTATCACCGAGATGACGTTCCGGCGAATAGCCATCCAGACGTCCACGCAAATACCGATGTAGCGCAACCGTGTACAACAACGCCTGCAACGCGTAGTGATGTTCCGCCATCGCCGTATCGAGCGACGACGCGTCGTAATCCGACAATCGATTGCCCAGCCAGTTGGTTTTGTAGTCGAGCACGTGAAAGCGCCCGTTGTGGCGAAAAATCAAATCGGCGAAACCGGTGAGCATGCCGTTCAATGTCGCACCGCTCAGCGCGGGCGAAATCGCGTCGCCGCAACCGAACCTGAGACAGGCTTCGCGCAGTGCATCCAAAGTCGTGTGCGTGACCGCAAACTGGAATTCGAATTCGCTGATCGCGTGATCACGCGGCACATCGATCAAACGCAATCCGTCGACGAGATCGGTGTTGCGCACACGATCGACCATGCGCCCGATCGGTTCGATCGAATCGCTGCCGCCGCGCGATATCAACGATCGCGTGTAGCGTGTCACGAGGTCGCGTTGCGACGGCCACACGTCGCCATCGGCGGCTTCTTCGAGAATGGTGTGCACGGCGTTGCCGAAGTAACGTCCGCGCCAGGCATCGAGGCTCAGCAGTATCGGATCGTCGAACGATTGCGCTTCATCGAGCACACCTGTTTCGCGCGAGTCGTCGATATCCGTTTCGTTTTCGTCCGCAGCCGGCGTCATTGCGATATCGAGCGCGGCGTGACGCGCGATGCTGCTGAAACTGTGCAGCCACAACGGCGGCCGCGTCGCCGGCAACGGCGTACGCGCTTCGCGTTGCGCGGGTTCGGTCACGACGGGCTTGAAGCGCGCGTGCGCCGAACATGGCCCAACGATTTGCAATCCCTCAACGACCGTCGCCAATGCGTCGAGCGACGCGTCTTTCGACGGCAAACCGGCATGTGAGAACGCGGCGTGCAGCAAAATGTCGAGCGCCGCCGTGCCGCTCGCGTTCTCTCCGAACGCCGGTTCGCCGTTGCGATCCGTCCAATACGCATGCACCGCGTATTCGGCGCGCGTCATGCCGACGTAAAGCAAACGCAAGCGTTCCTGCAAATCTCCGTCAAGGTAGCGCGCAAGATTTTCGTCGAACAGCGGCGAGCCGACATCGAAACATAGCGCGCCGTCCGGCTCGTGGAAACGCAGGACGTTCGGCACGTTGCGCCCACGCACTCGCCACGCGAACGGCAAGAAAACGATTGGAAACTGCAGACCCTTCGCCGCGTGCAACGTGAGCAACTGCACGCCCGGCACATCACTCGACAAACGCGGACGTCGCGCTTGTGCCACCTCGACGCTATCGCCGACCGTCGCCACGCGCCACTTGGACAGCCGCGCGCAAGCACTCTCCAACCCTTGGCTCGCGTCGCGATCGCACGCGATCAATTCGCCGATGTGGCGCAGGTCAGTGAGCCACCGTTCGCCTTCTTCGTGACCGAGCAGCGACGCCGCGCGATCGGCTGCAATCGTTTCCACCAGCGCAGCGACGCCACGCGAACGCGCGATGTCGCGCCATGCCGCAAAACGCTCGACTTCGCGATCGAACGACGAAGCGTCCTCACGCCAACGCTGCACGTCGCGCAGTGTCGCGCCGAGCAGTTTCGTGCACAGCGCGCCGCGCAATGCGTTTTCGTCTTCGACATCGAGCACGGCGTGCAGCACGAGTTCCAGATCGCGCGCGACCGGTTCGCGCAGCACATTGCCGCGACCGGAACCCGCGCACGGAACGCCGCGCGCCGTGAGGCATCGCCGCATCGCGTCGACTTCCGCGTTCATCGGAACAAGCACGGCGATATCGCCCGGCATCACGCGCCGCGAACCCATCGTGTAACGCGCGTCGTTGAGCACCTCGACGATGCGATCGGCGCTGTCTTCCGTCGCGCGCGAATCGAGATGGGTGGCGCTGGTGTTGTCGTCGGCGAAACGATGGATCGTGAACGGTCGTTCGATGACTATGCCATCGTGACAAAACGGTTTCGCGTCGACACGGCCCGCGGCTTCCGCGACGGGATACGAAATGTCTTCGCTCGCGAAACCGCCGCTGCTGTTCGCGTACAGCGCGTTGATCGCCGCCACCAACGGTTCGGTTGATCGGTGATTGACGGTGAGCGCGAATCGATGACTCGATTGTTTTCTCGCGCGCAGATATTCGGCGATGTCGCCGCCGCGGAATCCGTAAATCGCCTGCTTCGGATCGCCGATCACCGCGAGCAATCCGCGCGATCGGCCTTCGCCGTCGCGATAGATGCCATCGAAAATATCGAATTGTCGATGATCGGTGTCCTGAAATTCATCGATCAGCGCGGCGGGAAACGCGTCGAAAAGTTTTTCGGCGAACGCCGCGCCGACGCGCTGTGTGTTCAGTCGCGCGTGCACGGCGGCGATCAGCATCGAAAACGTTTGCGCATCCCGAGCACGCGCGCGCTTGGGGATTTCGTTGCGGCAGAATTCGACGGCGTCGGCGATCACGCGTCCGCGTACAGAGCGCTTGTGCGATTTCGCCGAGGCCCGGATACGTTGCAGCGCAACGATGACGTCGTGCTCCACCAAAACCAGATTTCCGCTGGGCGAAAGATGTTCGGCGATCGTAATCGATTCAATACACGCTGCGGTTTTGTCCGTCACGATGGCTACGATGTCGTCGTCCGTTTCAATGGCCGCCGCGACGTCCAGCAGACGTGACCGCAGCGCTCCTTTTTTCTTCGTCGAAAAAAGGGATGCATCGGCGCAAATGTCTCGCAATATCGTCACGTGTTCGATTCGGCGGATGAACAGCATGTCATCGCGGACCGAGCTAGCAACGTCGATCGGCAATACGTTCGCGTCGACATCGACCAGCGTGCACACGTCACGGAACAAATCGTCGATGCCTTTCTCGGCGACGACGCGCACTTCTTCGTCGTCGGCGCGCTCACCGAAAAAGCGGCGTCGCCAGAAATCCTCGATGCATTCACGCAATAGCGCGTTCTGATCCAGCAACGTATCGGCCAGCATCGGCGCGCCGCTTTCCAACGGATAGTCACGCAGGATGCGGCGACACAGCGCGTGAATGGTTCCGATCGGCGCGCGATCGATGTCCGCGCGTGCCAGTTGCAGGCGACGTGATGCGCGTTCACGCGACGATGCATCAGGACAAAGTTTTGCAAGCCATTCGATCAAGCGCGGATCGTCGTGAATTTGAAATTGCAGCGCGCGTTCGGCTTCCACGAGACGCAAGCGAAGTCGTTCGCGCAGCTCCTGTGCGGCTCGATCGGTGAATGTCGCGACGAGAATTTGCTCGATGCGCAATCCGCGCTCGAGCAACAGTCGCAAGAAAATGAGGCCGATCGTGTGCGTCTTGCCAGTGCCCGCGCTCGCCTCGATAAGCACGCGTCCGGTCAGCGGCACTGTCGGCCAATCGAGCGGCGGTAGCGCGTCGTGACTCATGCGCGGCGCTCGTCTTTGCCGATGACCCTGCGGTGCGGATCGAGAATGCCGGCGATCCATGCGTTCATCGCAACGAACTCGTCGTGCTGAGGATTCGACACGGCGAGAAACGGCCGATCGCGCGCGACGAGCGCGGCATAGCTCGGCTCGTACTGCGCTTCGCCTTTCTGGAACTGACCGTTGCCTTCCCACGCTTCGCGCGCTTTCGCGTCGCGTTTGTCGGGCGCCGCGTTGAGCCACGCCCACGTGGTTTTGGGAAAGAACAATCGCGGCACGGCGGCGGCGCGGCGCATCATCTGCACGAGTTCGTGCAATCCGCTGCGCAATTCGTCGTCGGTTTGCGCGAGGATCGCCGCGCACAACGGCGATTGCGCGATTTTGGTACCTTGGCATTCCAGGAACGTCGCGTCGATGGACGTCGATTGCGACAGTCGCACTACGGCCCACTCGATGTAGAACGGCAGCAGATCGCGTAGACCCGCGGCGGCTTCCGGTCGCATGTGCAACAGACACGGCTGTTCGTCCGCCACAACGAACAGCGGTTCGACGACGCCAACCAGTCGCGCCATTTCTAGCGGTACGTCGACCGCTAACGCGATTTCGCGCGGACGTTCACCGAATCGTTCGATGATGGCATCGAGCATCGGTTGCGAACGTTCGCGCAATTTTCGATACGCGCGCGTTCCGAGTTCGCCTGCCGGCAACGCGCCGGATCGGCTGAGCCATGCGGGCGGTTCGCGCGGAATGCGCGCGTCGCCCGCGCGCAGCGCGCGCGTCACGAGTTGCGCGGCGAATCGTTCTCGACGTTCGGTGTCGACGGCGAGCGGTTCGCTGTCGACGAAACGATCGTCGCCGAGCGCATCGAGGGCGACGCCGAGACTTTCGCGCAGCGCCGCTTTCGATGGATCGCGCCAGAACAGTTTGAGCGACGTGAGCGACAGTTCCTGCACGTCGTTCGGCGTGCTCGTTCCTTCGCTCGTCGAGTCGACGAACGGAAACGACGTGGCGCGATGCGCAGATCGTTCAGCGTACGCCGTGTCGAACGAAAACAGACGCGGATCGCCGTCGTGCGTGTAGTAACGCGCATCGAACGGTTGCAACGGGTGACGGATCAGCCAGGCGCGCGACGATTCGTCCGCGTCGGGCGCAATGCGGAATTGTGCGTCGAGAAATTCGAGCAGTTCCGACACGGGCGCGGCGGGATTTCGGTGACCGCCTTCGCCCGGATCGGCGCCGAGGTAGCTGATGTGCAGTGCGTCGCGCGCGGCCATGATCGCTTCGAGGAACAGATAGCGATCGTCGTTGCGCGTGTCGCGATCGCCGCGTTTCGGATGGCTTTGCATGCGGTTCAATCCGCCATCGCTCGCGCTGCGCGGAAATTCGTTTTCGTTCATGCCGAGCAGACAGACGACGCGGAACGGAATCGCGCGTTGCGGAACCAGACCGCAAAACGTCACGCCGCCAAGGAGAAAAGGCTGATGTTCGGAGACGCTGCCGAGCGCGGCGCGCACGGCGTCGCGCACCACGCTCCACGGCAACGCGCTGGAACCGGCGGCATCCACTTGCGACGCGAGATCGGAGAGTTTTCCGCGCAAGGCATCCATCGCGGCGTTTTCCGCATCGTCGCGGCGATCGACGTCGAAAACATTATCGACGACATCGAGAAGCCAATGACTCCACGCGCTCAACGAAAGCGATTGCGCGAATCCGGCGCGAACGCGGCGGAGTGTTTCGACGAAGCGATCGAGTCGGCCGATCGCTTCGGCATCGCCGCCGCTGACGCCGTCGATCGGGAGAACATCGTCGATCAACGTTTGTGCGTCGTTGCCCGCGACGAATCCGGCGTAGAGACGATCGAACCCGAACGACCACGTGTTCGCGTCGACGGGCGCCGCGCCGCTGTGCGCTTTCATGTCGGCGTCCAGTCCCCACGCGATCCGAGCGCGGCGAATCCACGATTCGAGACGTGCGCGTGTTGCATCGTCAACGCCGAATCGCCGCGCGATCGCGGGCACGGCGAGAAGATCGACGACATCGGCGGCGCGGAAACGACTTTCGCCGAGATCGAGCACTTTCGTGAAACCGTCGAACAACGGATGCGTGTGCGCGAGCGGCACGTCGGCGAGGTGCCACGGAATG
>DATBAU010000149.1:0-5712 GCA_036271355.1 Rudaea sp.
GGTTTCCATGGGCGCTTCAGTCATCACGATTCGCAGAACGAATACGCGGTCGACATCGACATGCCGGACGGAACGCCGGTTCATGCCGCGCGCGACGGCGTGGTGATGACGGTCGACAACGATTTCTTCGGCAACGGGCTCGACATGGCGCAATACGGCGATCGCGCCAACAACATCCGCATCGTTCACGCGGATGGCGCGATGTCGGTATACGCGCATCTGAAACTCGAAAGCGCGCGTGTGCACGTCGGCCAGCACGTGAAGGCGGGGCAAGCGATCGCGCTGTCGGGCGACACGGGTTATGCGTCGGGTCCGCATCTGCATTTTTGTGTGCAGATGAACAGGAACATGCAACTCGTGTCGGTGCCGTTCTCGTTCGACGAAGGGCGCGGCGCGTTCACGCCGCAAGAAGGACAGATGCTCGGCGGAAATTGAATCGGGACCGCGCGACACACGATGCGCCGCGCGGTGTTTCGATCAGCTTCGGCGGCGCTTGGCGATGCCGAACAGCGCGAGCAATCCGCTCAGCAACGCGGCGGCCCATGCCGACAACGACGGCGCCGCCAGCACGGCCGGCGCGGCCGTCGTTTGCAACTCGAATGCGCCGATATCCACGGCCGGTCCGACGATGCGCGCAAAGCCCGCTCCGCGCTGATCGGTCGTCAGGTTTGACGTTGAACTATTGTCGCCGGCATTGATGGCGGGGCTGGCTGGCAGCAAGGCGCGTGTCAGCGTGGGTCCGCCGTTGTTGGCGAGCGGTCCGAGTTTCGGATCGGCGGCGAACACGTTGCCGTTGCCGGTGAACGCGGTCTGCAATTCGGTACCGAGCAAACTGCTGTGGACGACTACGCTCGGACTGTCGACCACATCGATATTCTTCGTGCTCGCGACGGTTCCGGTATTGCCATCGATGATCGAATTGACGAAATAGCCGTTGCCCGCGCCTTCCGCTCCGCCGATCATGACGCCGCCCGTCACGTGCGTGCCGGTGGCGGTCGCGGTGTTTCCGCTGATGGTGCTGTTCAGTGCGGCGACGCCGTATTTGCCCGCACCGTTCGCTTCCTGCGACACACCGCCGCTGACATAGTCGGTTCCCGTGGCGGAGTTTCCGGAGACGGTGGAGTTCGCGAATATCAGGAAAGAATCGTACGCGAGCGCGGCACCATTCGATCCGGCGCCGCCCGCGCCGACCGTGTTGCCCGAAATCGTGGAATCTTCGATTACGACACCCGCACCGAGTGCGACGATGCCGCCGGCGATATGCGATGCGTTGCCGGTCGCTTCGTTGTTCGACACGGTGCATTGATACAACGTCGCGTACGTACCGGTAATCAGCATTCCACCGGCGTACTTCGACGTGTTTCCGGTCACCGTTACGCGGCTCATGTAGATGCCTTCGCCGGCCGATGGCGCATGGGTGATCGGTGACGTCCGCTTTACCGCACTGGGTGCGAAGCGGCCTCCGGTTTTGAGCGGCGAACTCGGGCTGATGATGGCCACGCCGCCTGCGGTCGGATTGAGGAAGCTGTTGCCGCCGGTCAGCGTGAGATCGGACAGGTAGGCCGTCGCGGCCGGATCGATGTACATCACGGTCGACAAGTCGTTCGCGTCGATGGTTTGACCGCTGCCGGTCAAGGTGAGATCCGACGCGATCGATAGCGGTTGTCCGGCGAGCGTGATCGTGGAGTTGCGCAGATTGGCGGCGAAATCGACCGTGTCCGCGCCCGAGCCTGCCGTACAGGTACTCGATCCGGCGCTGTCGTTGTTGGCGGAGTCGAGCGCCTGGCGCAACGTGCAGGTGCTGGCGGTGCCTGCGTCGCCCCCGGTGGTGACGGTGATCGTCGCGGCGTCGACGGCGGGCACACCCAATGCGAGCGCGATCGCGAGCGGCAACAGCCGGCGCGCGCGCAACGAACCTACAATCATGACAACCCCCTGTTTGCAACGGAATACTGTTCGCGGATTATAAAGAGACACGATAAGGACAGCCAGACGTCATCTTCGTGCGAGCGGTCGGAATCCGAGGCGGGCGCGCGGCACGGCGAACCGTATAATGCGCGGCCTTGCGCTCAGTCGTCGATCATGTCGGAACGTCTCGAACAAACCCATCGCCGCCGCACGTTCGCGATCATTTCGCATCCGGACGCGGGCAAAACCACGCTCACGGAAAAGCTGCTGCTGTTCGGTGGCGCGATCCAGATGGCGGGCAGCGTGAAGTCGCGCAAGGCGACCAAGCATGCAACGTCGGACTGGATGGCACTGGAAAAAGAACGCGGCATTTCCGTGACGAGTTCGGTGATGCAGTTTCCGTACGAAGGCCGCGTCGTCAATCTGCTCGATACGCCGGGACACGCGGACTTTTCCGAGGACACGTATCGCGTTCTGACGGCGGTCGATTCAGCGTTGATGGTGATCGACTGCGCGAAAGGCGTCGAAGAACGAACGATCAAACTGATGGATGTGTGCCGTCTGCGTGACACGCCGATCATGACGTTCATCAACAAGCTCGACCGCGAAGGCCGCTCGCCGATTGATCTGCTCGACGAAGTGGAATCCGTGCTGCGCATCAAGTGCGCGCCGATCACGTGGCCGATCGGCATGGGTTCGCGCCTGAAGGGCGTGTATCACCTCGGCAGCGGCGAAGTGCACGTCTACGAGCCGGGCAAGAATTTCACACGGCAGGATTCTACGATCTATGCCTCACTGGACGATCCGCAACTCGCGCAGCGCATCGGTGAAGATGTGCTGCGCGAATTGCGCGACGAACTCGAACTCGTCGAAGGCGCGTCGCATCCGTTCGATCACGCGGCGTATCTCGCTGGAAAACAGACGCCGGTATTTTTCGGTTCGGCGGTGAATAATTTCGGAGTTCAACTTCTGTTGGATTTCTTCGTCGAAAACGCGCCGCAACCTAAACCGCGCGCGACGACGACGCGCGAAGTCGACGCCGACGAAAACAAGATGACCGGTTTCGTGTTCAAGATTCAGGCGAACATGGATCCGCAGCATCGGGATCGCGTCGCGTTCATGCGCATCTGCTCCGGCGAATTCGACGGCGGCATGAAGGCGTTCCACGTGCGCAGCGGAAAAGAAATGAAGCTCGCCAACGCGCTGACATTCATGGCGAGCGAGCGTGACATCGTCGAGAAGGCATATCCGGGGGATGTGATCGGCATCCACAACCACGGCACGATTTCGATCGGCGACACGTTCAGCGAAGGCGAAGCGCTGTCGTTCACGGGGATTCCGAATTTCGCGCCGGAATTGTTTCGGCGCGCGCGATTGAAAGATCCGCTGAAGATGAAGCAGCTTCAGAAAGGTCTCGCGCAATTGTCGGAAGAAGGCGCGACACAGTTCTTCCGGCCGCTGATGAGCAACGATCTGATCCTCGGCGCAGTCGGCGTACTCCAGTTCGATGTCGTCGCGTATCGATTGAAGGACGAATACGGCGTCGAATGCGCATTCGAGACGATCGGCGTCGTCACCGCGCGCTGGATTCACTGCAACGACGAAAAAAAACTGGCCGAGTTCCGCGAGAAAGCCGCGCCGAATCTGTCACTCGATGCAGCGGGCGAATTGGTTTATCTCGCGCCGACGCGCGTGAATCTGCAATTGACTGAAGAACGTTGGCCCGGCGTCATCTTCGCGGCGACACGCGAGCACGCGAGTTCGGTCGAGCTGTAACAAAAACGCCCGGACCAGCCGGGCGTTTGTGGACTCGATTGCGGCGAAATCAGCCGCCGGTGCGCGAGTTGAAAATCTCGTCGGAATGGAACGCGCCGTTGAAGATGCGGTCTTCGCGCGTCTGCTGTTGCGCGAGTTGGCGCTCTTCGAAACCGGCGAAGATGCGATCGGACGATGCCATCGTTTGCGTTGACTGATGCGGCTGCATCCGACCGGCGTTCCAGAACACGACGGCGGCGACGAAACTCGCCGCGATAGCCGACGCAATGCGCCAGCCACGACGAGCGCTCGCGGTGCGGCGGGCAGGAGTCGCGCGACGATGCGTGGCGCTGTCGGCGCGCAAAAGTCCTTCGACACTCGCGCTCAGCGCGACGGATTCGTTTTCCAGATCGCGCGCGAAATGGATGAGATCGGCGTGCAGCGCCGACGCGGCGACACGATCGAGTTGCGCGTCGGTGGCCGAACCATCGGCGAGCCACAGGATGGCGTCGGCGTCGAGCGAATCGGATTCCGCGCGGCGCGTGCCGTTGCGATAGATGTCGCTCAAATTGGGCTTAGTCATCGAATTCTCCGTAACCTTGCGTCTTCAACCGCTCGCGCAATGTTTCCATGCCGCGATCGAGTAGTTTTCTCGCCGCTTCCTCCGAGACGCCGAAAAATCCGCCGATCTCGCGAAAGCTGAAACCTTGCAGATGCAGCGCCACGGCCTGTCGCCTTCGTTCCGGCAATTCGGCCATGCACGCCGAAATCGCACCGAAATCCTGCGACGAACCAGCCCTTCTTTCCGGTCCCGCCGCGGATTCCACCAGTTCGAACACGCCTTCGGAATTTTCCTCCGGCAGCGGCTCGGCGTGGCGGAAACTGGCCGCCCGGATGGCATCCACCACCGTCGACAGCACCGTCCTCTGTATATAAGACGTATGAAAGGCCGCATTCCGGTCACGCTCCAGCGCGCGCCACAGGCGGATGCGGACTTCCTGCTCGATATCGGCCGGGTCGATGCCGTATTGGCCAAGGCCGTGCTTGTCGATGAGCAGGCGCACCTTGCGACCATAATCGCGCAGAAGCTGCTGCAAGCGGGCGCGCAGCGCGGGGTCCAAACTCATGATTGGCCTACGATTCTCATTCCCGCCCCGTATTGCGGGAAATGGCTAGCCCGCAATGTATTTTTGCAGATGCTCGAGCTGTTCGGCCTGATCGTCGATGACGGCTTTGACGAGATCGCCGATCGACAGCACCCCGATCACATTGCCGTCATCCACCACCGGAAGATGCCGGATGCGGTTGACGGTGACCTGTTTCATACAGTGATTGATGCTGTCGCCCGGCGCAACTGTCTGCACTGGCGCGGACATGATTTCGCTCACCGCCGTGTCCTTCGACGACCGTCCTTTGAGGATAACTTTTCGGGCGTAATCTCTTTCGGACACGATGCCGACGAGTTTCGCCTCGTCCATCACGAGCAACGCGCCGACGCTGCGCTCGGCCATCATGCGCACCGCGTCGAGAACGGGCGCGGTCGATGTGATCGAGAAAATCGCGGTTCCCTTGCCTTCGAGCAGATGTTTGACCAGTCGCATAACGCCTCCTGCGCCGAAAGGGTCGCTTGATTCTAGCGCTTCCACGCACGCGCGCACGCCGCACCGCATCTTGCACGGAGTTGTTAAACCCGACGCGCAAGTTGCATAAATTCTCATTCCCATAAACGTGAAGCAAATCCCGTATTTCCGCGCGCACCAGGCCGTGCGCGGGTCTACGACCTTTGCATGGACGAGGCACGCGGTTTGCTCCGCGAATGACGCTATTGGATTGTCATACCAAGGAGATCGTCATGAAAAGGAAGTTGATCGCGGCCGCGATGATCATCGCGTTGCCGTTTACCGCGTACGGTCTGGATCGCAAAGATGCTGATCTCGCACTCGCCGAAGCCGGCGCATCGATCGATGCCGCCGAACACGCCGATGCGGCGCAATACGCGCCGACCGATTTGAACACCGCCCACGACATGTTCGCCGGCGCGCAAGCCGC
>DATBAU010000150.1:0-27316 GCA_036271355.1 Rudaea sp.
CATCGCATCGGCGTCGCTGGCGGCCATCCTCGAAGCGCGCGGTTTGCGCGTGACGATGATGAAGCTCGATCCGTACATCAACGTCGATCCGGGCACGATGAGCCCGTTTCAGCACGGCGAGGTCTACGTCACCGACGACGGCGCCGAAACCGATCTCGATCTCGGCCACTACGAGCGCTTCGTGCGCACGCGGCTGACGGGCAAGAATTCCGTCACGACCGGCAAAATCTACGAATCCGTGATCCGCAAGGAACGCCGCGGCGATTATCTCGGCGCGACGGTGCAAGTGATTCCGCACATCACCGACGAAATCAAGCATTGCATCTACGAAGCGACGCGCGGCTACGACGTGGCGCTGGTCGAAATCGGCGGCACGGTCGGCGACATCGAATCGCAACCGTTCCTCGAAGCGATTCGTCAGTTGCGCATCGAACACGGCGTCGACAAGACGCTGTTCATGCACCTCACGCTGGTTCCGTACATCAAGGCCGCTGGCGAAATCAAAACCAAACCGACGCAGCATTCGGTGAAAGAATTGCGCGCGCTCGGCATTCAAGCCGACGTGTTGCTGTGCCGTTGCGAGCAACCGCTGCCGCAATCGGACCGTCGAAAGATCGCGCTGTTCACCAACGTGCCGGAAAAAGCGGTGATCAGCGCCGTTGACGTCGATACCATCTACAAGCTGCCGCTGTGGTTGCATGAGCAGGGTCTCGACGAAATCGCGATCTCGCATCTTCGTCTCGAAGCGAAGCCCGCGAATCTGATCGAGTGGGAACGTACAGTCGAAGCGATCGAGCATCCGAAAGACGAAGTCACCATCGCCATCATCGGCAAATACGTCGAACACAAAGACGCGTACAAGTCGCTCGGCGAAGCGTTGCGTCATGGCGGATTGAAGCAATCCACGCGCGTCAACCTGCGTTGGCTCGAGTCCGAAGAAATCGAAGCACGCGGAACGGACGTATTGCGCGACGTCGACGGCATTCTCGTGCCCGGCGGATTCGGCAAACGCGGTTTCGAAGGCAAGATCGCCGCCGCGCGTTTCGCGCGCGAAAACAAGATTCCGTATTTCGGCATCTGCTACGGCATGCACGCAGCCGTCATCGATTTCGCGCGCAGCATCGCCGGGCTTACGGGCGCGAACTCAACCGAGAACGATCGTCACTGCGCCGATCCGGTCATCGCGTTGATCACCGAATGGACGACATCGGCGGGCGACGTCGAACGCCGCGACGAAACCTCCGACCTCGGCGGCACGATGCGCCTCGGCGCACAGGAATGCCGCCTGCAAGCCGGAACGATTTCGCGCGCGGCGTACGGCCAGGACGTCATTCGCGAACGCCATCGTCATCGCTACGAATTCAACAATCGCTATCGTCAGCAGCTCGAAGATCTCGGTCTCGTCATCGCCGGCAAGTCGATGGACGATTTGCTCGTCGAAATCATCGAACTGCCCGCGCAGCAGCATCCGTGGTTCGTCGCCGGACAGTTCCATCCTGAATTCACCTCGACGCCGCGCGACGGCCATCCGCTGTTCAGCGGTTTCGTCAAAGCCGCGCGCGAATACAAGATCGTTCGCGACGCGCCGCGATTCGCCAAGGAAGTCGCCGCCTAACGCCATGCATCATTCCCGTTTGTGTTCGATCCAGATCGACTGCGACACCGGCGATGTCGACAGCGCCGCGCAGTTCTGGGCATCGGCGCTCGGTCGTCCGGTCGACGCGAATCATTCCGGCACGCGCGGCAACTACCGCATGCTTGAAACGCCGCCGGATGAAATCGCCGTGCAGATTCAGCGCGTCGATCACGAAAGCCGCGCGCACATCGATATCGAAACCGACGACATTCCCGCTGAAGTCGCGCGCCTCGAAAAACTCGGCGCGACGATCCACAAACGGCTCGAACGCTGGATCGTGATGCAGGCGCCGACCGGCCAGCGTTTTTGCGTCGTGCGCGTGCAACGTCCGGGATTTCCGAAAAATGCCAATCGCTGGGACTGATCCGATCACATGAAACTCTGCGGCTTCGAGGTCGGCCTCGACAAACCTCTCTTCTTGATTGCAGGTCCGTGCGTCGTCGAATCGCAGCAGTTGCAGATCGACACTGCCGGCACGCTCAAGGAAATCACGAGCAAACTCGGCATTCCTTTCATCTTCAAGTCGAGCTTCGACAAAGCCAACCGCACATCGTCGAAAAGTTTTCGCGGCCTCGGCATGGCGGAAGGCTTACGCATCCTGTCGGAAGTGAAAAAACAGGTCGGCGTTCCGGTTCTCACCGACGTCCACGAATACACGCCGATGGACGAAGTCGCCGCCGTCGTCGACGTGCTGCAGACGCCGGCGATGTTGTGTCGTCAGACTGATTTCATCCAGAAAGTCGCCAAGGCCGGCAAGCCGGTGAACATCAAGAAAGGCCAGTTCCTGTCGCCGTGGGAAATGAAGCACGTTTCCGACAAGGCGCTCGAAACCGGCAACGATCAGATCATGGTCTGCGAACGCGGTGTGAGCTTCGGCTACAACAATCTCGTTTCCGACATGCGCAGCCTTTCCGTGATGCGCGAAACCGGATGCCCGGTGGTGTTCGACGCGACGCACTCCGTGCAATTGCCCGGCGGCGCGAGTGGAAAATCCGGCGGACAACGCGAGTTCGTGCCCGTGCTGTCACGCGCGGCGGTTGCCGTTGGCATCGCCGGCATTTTTATGGAAACCCATCCGGATCCGGACAAAGCGCTCAGCGACGGTCCGAATGCGTGGCCGCTCGGGAAAATGGAGACACTGCTCGAAACACTAATCAAAATCGATCGTCTCGTGAAACAACGCGGGGATTTTATTTGATGTCTTCGATCTTTCGCCTGGCTATCGCTTTCTGCGTGCTAATCATTTCCGTGACGACATACGCTCAAGACGCTTCATCTTCAGACACAACCATTGCAAATGGGCAGCCCGTTTCGCCGGGAATGATCGACACCGCAAAACCCAAATTGTCGATGACACAAGCCGAATTCGCAGAGCAACTAAAAAAGTGGACAACTGATCAATGCGTCAAGGGCCGTATCGAAGCGGCGACCGACGGAACAAATTTTTTTCTGGATGGCCATACGTTTGCTTTCGACAATTTTACAAACGAATTGGTTCGTCGTGGCAAAGCAGAGCGTATTTACTGTGTCGAGATCATCGGTCCGGGTTCGGACGTAAAACGCGTATCCGGATTGTTGCGCAAGCTTAAAAGCACGACAAAGATCGAAACCGTTTCGTGGAAGACTAAGTAAGCAAGCAAGTTTGTCCTTTAGGATCGTTAGAAAATGACTCAAATTACCCAGGTTCACGCCCGCGAAATCCTCGATTCGCGCGGCAATCCGACGCTTGAAGCAGAAGTGACATTGGCCGACGGCACCATCGGCCGCGCGGCTGTTCCGAGCGGCGCATCGACCGGTTCGCGCGAGGCTGTCGAACTGCGCGATGGCGATAAATCGCGCTATCTCGGCAAGGGCGTGAAGAAAGCCGTCGCTAACGTCAACGGCGACATCGCCAAGACGCTGAAAGGTTTCGATGCCGAAGACCAAACCGGTCTCGACAAAAAACTGATCGATCTCGATGGAACCCCGAACAAAGGTAACCTCGGCGCGAATGCGCTGCTCGGCGTTTCGCTGGCGAATGCGCATGCGGTTGCGACGTCGAAAAAATTGCCGCTGTGGAAATTTCTCGCGGGGTCGCGCCAGGTTTCGCTGCCGGTACCGATGATGAACATCGTCAATGGCGGTGCGCATGCCGACAACAACGTCGACATGCAGGAATTCATGGTGCTTCCGGTTGGATTGCCGAATTTCTCAGAAGCGTTGCGCGCCGGTGTGGAAATTTTCCATTCGCTGAAAAGTGTACTGAAGGCGAAAGGACTCAGCACAGCCGTCGGTGATGAAGGTGGCTTCGCGCCGGATCTGAAATCGAACGAGCAAGCCATCGAGACGATTCTCGAAGCGATCGGCAAAGCCGGTTATCACGCGGGCAAGGATGTCTATCTCGGTCTCGACGTTGCGAGTTCCGAGTTTTACAAGGATGGTGCGTATCATTTGGACGGCGAAGGCAAGAAATTGTCGTCGCACGAACTGATCGATTTCTACGCAAACTGGTGCGCGAAATATCCGATCATCACCATCGAAGACGGTATGGCCGAAGGCGATTGGGACGGGTGGAAAGCACTCACCGACAAGCTCGGCAAGAAAGTGCAACTCGTCGGCGACGATCTATTCGTCACGAACACCGCGATCTTCAAGCAGGGCATCGACAAGCACATCGCCAACGCGATCCTGATCAAGGTGAACCAGATCGGCACACTCACCGAAACGCTCGAAGCGATCGCGATGGCCGACGAAGCGAACTACGCGTCGATCGTTTCGCATCGCTCCGGCGAAACGGAAGACACGACGATCGCCGACATTTCCGTCGCGACCACCGCGACGCAAATCAAGACAGGTTCGTTGTGCCGCAGCGACCGCGTTGCGAAATACAACCAATTGCTGCGTATCGAGGAAGCGCTCGGCAGTGCGGCGAAATACGCCGGACGCGCGGCGTTTCCAAATGTTCCGGGGCTGGTCGGCTGAGTCGTTGCATCGGTGCTGCGGTATGTCGCATTAATCCTGCTGGCGCTGCTGATCGCTTTGGAAGTGAAGCTGTGGGCCGGCGAGGGCGGCATGCGCGAAGTCTGGCTGTTGCAACGCAAGCTGGATGAGCAGAAGGTGGACAACCAGAAACTCAAGCAGCGCAACGAAGCGCTCGCGGCCGAAGTGCAGGATTTGAAAAGCGGCAAAGCGGCAATCGAAGAACGCGCGCGCTCCGAGCAGGGTTTGATCAAGCCGGGCGAAGTATTTTATCAAGTGGTCGAACCGGGACCCGGCGACAAGAAGGCCGACAATGGCGACAAGTAACGCCGCGATGTGGTGCGTGGTTCCGGCCGCCGGACGCAGCGCGCGCGTGGGCGGCGACATTCCGAAACAGTATCTCCCGCTCGCCGGCAAACCGATGCTGATGCAGACCATCACGCGTCTCGCCGCGCATCCGCGAATCGCTGGGGTGATGGTGGTGCTCGCGCCGAACGACAAATATTGGGCGGGCATGCAGACGTTGCGCGGAAAACCGGTCCGCACGGCCGTCGGTGGCGATGAGCGCGCAGATTCGGTCGCTGCCGGATTGGAAGCGCTTCACGACAAAGTGGAAGATTCCCAATTTATACTCGTGCACGACGCGGCGCGGCCGTGCGTGCGCGCATCCGACATTGATAAGCTGATCGAGCTCGGTGTACCAGCGGGCGGCGCGATCCTAGCGTCTCCGATGCGAGACACGCTGAAGCGTGCGGGCAGCGATGGGCGCGTGGTCGTCACGGAGCCGCGCGAATCGCGTTGGCGTGCGCTGACGCCGCAACTTTTCCGCCTCGGCGAATTGCGTAAGGCGCTAACGTCCACGAAGGCGGCCGGCATTTCCGCCACCGACGAAGCGATGGCGATGGAACGGTCCGGACATCGGCCGTTGCTGGTCGAAGGCAGCGACGACAACATCAAAGTGACGACCGCACCCGATTTCGCGCTGGCGGAATTTCTACTGGCGAAGACCGTCTGATGCGCATCGGACAAGGCTACGACGTACACGCATTCGGCGACGGCGACCATCTCGTCATCGGGGGCGTGCGCATCGCGTATGCGCGCGGCATCGTCGCGCATTCCGATGGCGACGTCGTCATTCACGCGTTGTGCGACGCGATTTTCGGCGCGCTCGCGCTCGGCGACATCGGACAACATTTTCCGCCATCCGAAGCACGCTGGCGCGATGCCGATAGCCGCACGTTTCTGCGCCACGCGGTAGACTTGATGAGACAGAAAGCATTCGTACTCGGTAACGCCGATGTGACCGTCGTTTGCGAACATCCGAAAATCGCACCGCATGCCGCCGCGATGCGCGCCAATCTCGCCGCGGATATCGGCTGTGGCATCGATCGCATCAGCATCAAAGCGACGACCAGCGAAAAACTCGGCTTCACGGGGCGCGAAGAAGGCATCGCGGCGCAGGCCGTCGTGCTGCTCGTTCCGATCGACACGAAATGACCGCGCTGCCGTTCGCGTACGGCGGACCGCCCTTGCGCGGAACGCTGCGATCCATGCCTGAAGATTTCTTCGTCGACGAACATCTCGGCTTCGAGCCGGACGGTGTCGGCGAACACGTTTTCGTACACATCGAGAAGCGCGGCGCGAACACCGATTGGATTGCGCGCGAGCTGGCCAAGTTCGCCGGCGTGCCGCCGATGAACGTGAGTTATTCGGGCATCAAGGATCGTCACGCGATGACGCGGCAGACGTTCTCGGTGCATATGCCGGGAAAACCCGATCCGGATTGGCGCGCGTTCGATTCCGACGAACGCCGTGTGATTTCAGCGACGCGTCATGGCCGCAAGCTCAAACGCGGTACGCACAAGTCGAACGCGTTTCGCATCGTGTTGCGCAACGTCGAAGGCGATCGCGAATCGTTGGATGCGGTCGTCAGAAAAATCGCCGCGAACGGTGTGCCGAATTATTTCGGCGAACAACGTTTCGGTCGTGATGCGTCGAACGTGGAGCGCGCGATCGCGATGTTTGCGGGAAAGCGCGTCGACCGTCACGAGCGTTCGCTGCTGTTGTCGGCCGCGCGTTCCGAATTGTTCAATCGCGTGCTCGCCGAGCGTGTCGCGAGCGGTACGTGGAACACGCCGCTCGATGGCGATGTGTGGATGTTGCACGGCACGCACAGCATTTTCGGTCCAGAACCGATTTCGGCCGAGCTTGCGGAACGTTGCGCACGCGGCGACGTCGGTCCGACGGGTCCGATGTGGGGCGAAGGCAATTTGCGCAGCGAAAGTGGCGTGTCGGACATCGAACGCGCGGTGGCGGAAGGCGAACCGGCGCTGGCGAAAGGCCTCGAACAGGCGGGCTTGCGACAGGAACGCCGCGCGCTGTTTTTGCGGGCGGAGAATCTTGCGACGGAATGGTTGTCGGACGACGTCCTATCGGTCAGCTTCGTGCTGAGTGCGGGTGCTTATGCAACCGTTGTTCTCCGCGAGTTCTGCGAGAGCTGATCGACCCTCGCCCGAAGCGCGATTCCGCTGTTCCATTCGCCAAGGGGAATGTTCATGACTGCAGCGAAAGCAGGATTGTTCTTCACGATGTGCGCGATGTTGACCGCGTGCGCGACTGCGCCGACGAAACCGGTGGCCGACGAGCGTTTCGATGCGCAGAAAGTCGTGCTCGTGAATCAATGGGCCGAAGCGCACGGCGCCAAACTGATCTGGATTCACTATCCGACGCGCGAGACGGCACAGAACGGCGATTGATCTCAGCGTTGCTTGAGCAACACGAGGGTGGCGCCCGTGCCGCCTTCGGCCGGTTTTGCGGACGCGAACGCGATCACGTCGGCGCGTCTGCGAAGCGCGCTGTCGACCATACGTTTCAACACCGGACCGGCAGCGCGCGAACGCAATCCTTTGCCGTGGATGATCTTCAGGCATAGCCGATCGGCGCGGCGGTTGTATTCGAGAAATTCCTTCATCGCTTCGCGCGCGACGGCGACCGTCATCTGATGCAAATCGATTTCGTCGCGAATGCTGAAGCGTCCGCGCTTGAGATCGCGCAACACGCGTGGCGCGACGCCGTCCTTCAGATAACTGATTTCCTCGCCAACCTCGATGGCTGCCGGATCGATCAGGCTGCTCATCAATTCGTCCGTGACGCGCGCTTCGTCGAGAAGCGATTGCGTCGGTTCGGGTGATGGACGAGGACGCTGCGACTCGGCGCGCTGGACGCGCAGCGATCGGATCGGTCCGACCGCGTCGGCGAATAGCCGGCGATCCTCGTCGCTGATGACGACCGGTTTCGGCGTGCCTCGTTTCATCCTGATCGAGCTTAGCAGGGTTGACGTAGTGCCGACGCGCGCGATACTGGCGACGAAATCGACGCGAGCGAAGGAACCGATGGCGCTGTTCGAAAGCATCCTTACGTTGCTACTGCTGGCGATCGTTCTGCTGCAGGTGTCGGGACGATTGGGCATTCCTTATCCGACGATGCTCGCGCTGGCCGGCGTGGCGGTTGCCGCGTTGCCGTGGGCGCCGGCCATTCACATCGACTCGAACCTCGTGATGACTTTGTTTATCGCGCCGGCGATTCTCGATGCGGCGTTCGATTTTCCCAAGCGCGCGTTAAAACGTTTCTGGATTGCGTTCATCGCGCTGGCGGTGCTGGCGGTTGTCGTCACGGCGGCGGCGGTTGCGTGGGCGGCGGTCGGGTGGGCACACATTCCATTGGCGGCTGCAGTTGCGCTGGGTGCCATCGTCGCGCCGCCCGATGCGGCGGCAGCCACCGCGATAATGCGTCAGGTCAGTCTGCCGCGCGATACGGTGCTCGTGCTGGCAGGCGAAAGCTTGCTCAACGATGCGGTCGCGCTACTGATTTTCGGTGTAGCCGTTGCAGCGGCGATGCCTAACGCATCCGGCGACAACGTGTGGACGCTCGCCGTTTCGATTCCCGGCGGTCTGCTGGTCGGATTTCTCGTCGCGCGCATCGTGATCTGGGTGATGCCGTTTCTGGTTGGCACGCTCGGCGGCATCCTCTTTCAGTTCGTGGCGACGTACGCGACGTGGATGATCGCGCACGCGCTGCATTTCTCGTCAATCCTCGCGGTTGTCGCGGCGGCGATGACGTTGTCGACGCAGCGCCGATACCGTCCGCCGGCGCGCGATCGCATCCATTCGTATTCGATGTGGGGCACGGTTGTGTTCGTGCTGAACGTGATGGCGTTCCTGCTCGTCGGTTTGCAGGCGCGCGAAGCTATCACGAATTTTCCCGCCGACGCGTTGTGGAAACAGATTGGATTCGCGGCAGCGATTCTCGGTGTGGTGATCGGCGTGCGCATCGTGTGGCTGGCGATCTGCAACGTCGGATTGCGGCAGATCTATCGCTGGCTGGGTCACGGCAAAAACACAGGCCCGACCGCCAAGCAAAGCGCCGTCGGCGCGTGGTGCGGCATGCGCGGGATGGTCACGCTCGCCGCGGCGCTTGCGCTGCCGCCGGAATTTCCCGCGCGCGGAACGATCCTGCTCAGCGCGCTCATGGTCGTGCTCGGCACGCTGATCGTGCAAGGACTCACGCTCGGTCCGTTCATCCGCTGGCTGAAGTTCGAGCCGGACGGTTCGCGCGCTCAGGAATTGGCGGACACGCGGCGCGCGTTACTCGAAGCATCCTTGTCGCACCTGGCCGATCGCAACGACGACGAGGCGAAGCTCCTCAAGCAGCGTTACGCGATGGAACACACCGCTGCGCAAAATGCCGACAGCCCGTTCGACATCCGGCTCAACGCACTCGAACTGGAATGTGTGGCCGCGCAACGCACGCATCTGCAAACGCTGCGCGGACGTGACAGCATCGACGAAGACATCTACCAGCTTCTGGAGATGCAACTCGACCTGGCCGAAGTGCGCGCCCGTTCGCCGGTCGAGTTCGGCCTCCGCGAAAGCTGAGTGCGTCCGGTTTGATACAATCGCACGCTGTATCTGATACGCGGCGTGCTCCGCCGATTTCGACATGCGTGTTCTGGTCAGCAACGACGATGGCGTGGATGCGCCGGGCATCCTGATTCTCGCGCGCCGTCTGTCGGTGGTGGGGGAAGTGATCATCGTTGCGCCGGATCGCGACCGTTCCGGCGCCAGCAATTCGCTCACGCTCGATCAACCCATCCGCGTTTCGCGCATGGAGGACGGGCGCTACCGCGTCATGGGAACCCCGACCGACTGCGTGCATCTCGCGCTCGCCGGTTTGCTCGACAAGGAACCCGACATCGTCGTCTCCGGCATCAACAATTCTGCGAATCTCGGCGACGACGTGATCTATTCCGGCACCGTTTCCGCAGCGATGGAAGGACGGTTTCTCGGATTGCCCGCGATCGCGGTTTCGCTCGACGCGAAAGATCACAACGGTCAGCATTTCCATACCGCCGCGCAGGCCGCGTTGTCGATCATGCAGCGGCTGCTCGTCGATCCGCTGCCGGCCGACACGATTCTCAACGTGAACGTGCCGGATCGTCCGTGGTCGGAAATTCGCGGGTTCGCGGTCACGCGCCTCGGTAAGCGGCATCGTTCCGCACCGTGCATTGCACAGCGCGATCCGCGCGGACGTCCGATGTTTTGGATCGGTCCGCCCGGCGAAGCCGAAGACGATGGACCCGGCACCGACTTCCACGCCGTGCGCGCGGGCTACATTTCGATCACGCCAATCCACGTCGATCTCACGCGTTATCAGGCGCTCGAAAAAGTCAGCGGTTGGGTGAATTCGCTCACGCTCGAACTGGGGGATGCGGCATGAGTCCGCGCGTATGAGCTTGTTCTCGCGGCACGTTCCCGAAGCGCGCGGGCAGGGCATGACCTCGCAGCGCGCGCGCGACCGGCTCATCGAACGTCTCAAGACCGAAGGCATCCACGATCGGCGCGTGCTCGACGTGATGGGCCGCTTGCCGCGTCATCTGTTCGTCGAAGAAGCACTCGCGTCGCGTGCGTACGAAGACACCGCGTTGCCGATCGGTCTGGGTCAAACGATTTCGCAACCGTGGGTCGTCGCACGCATGACGGAAGCCGTCGTCGAACACGCGCTGCCGGAAAAAGTGCTCGAGATCGGAACGGGTTCCGGTTATCAGGCGGCCGTGCTCGCGTCGCTCGTCAAATCCGTTTTCACCGTCGAGCGCATCGAAGAATTGTTGCGCAACGCGCGCCGGCGGTTCCGCAAACTCGGTTTCGAAAACGTCCGCTCGAAACACGACGACGGCAAACTCGGTTGGCCTGATCACGCACCGTTCGACGCGATCATGCTCACCGCCGCCGACGATCGCGTCGCCGCCGCGCTGACCGAACAGCTTGCGCCGAACGGCGTGCTGGTCGCGCCGGTCGGGCCGCCGGGTTCGCAACAACTCAAAAGATTTCGGCGTAACGGCGACGAAGTCATCCAGGAAAATCTCGGCGCGGTGAGTTTCGTGCCGCTGCTGGGCGGACTCGGTTGATGAAACTTTTCAAGCCGATCTACGAATGGGCGATCAAATGGGCCGCCCATCCGAAAGCCGAATGGTTGCTGTTCGGACTGAGTTTCGTCGAAGCGTTTATTTTCCCCATCGCGCCGGAAGTGATGCTCGCGCCGATGGCGCTGGCCAAGCCGCATAACTGGGCGCGCTATGCGACGATCAGTTTGTGCGGATCGATCGTCGGCGCGATCGTCGGCTATGCGCTCGGACATTTCGCGTTCGAACTCGTGCGCCCGCTGCTGATCGATCTGGGCTGGATGCCGAAATTCGATGCGCTCGTCGCGCAACTCCACGCCGAAACCGGTTGGAAGATTTTCTGGATGCTCGTCCTCGCCGGATTCCTGCCGATTCCGCTGAAAGTGTTCACGTGGGCCGCCGGATTCGTCGGCGTTCCGCTGCCGGCGTTTTTCGCGGGCATGATCGTCGGGCGCGGCAAGCGCGTGTATCTGTTGTGCGGCGTGATCCGTTTCTTCGGCAGGCGCGCTGAGGAAGCGATCCACCGCTGGATCGAATGGATCGGCTGGGGCGTACTCGCACTCATCGCTCTGATTATTGTCTACTTCAAATTCCTGTCGTGATGGTGGCTATGCGCGTTTCGGTTCGCTCGGGTTTTCTCGTCGTCTGCATCGGACTGCTCGCGGCGTGCGCGTCGGACGAGCCGGCGCCGGTCGAAGAACGTTCGGTGCGATCCGAATTCGCCGAAAGCGAAGCCGCGCGACCGCCGGTGACGCATCCAGCGCCCGCGAGCGGAACGTATCGCGTACAGACGGGCGACACGTTGTATGCGATCGCCTTCAATCACGGACTCGACTACCGCGATCTCGCGCAATGGAATCGTATTCCGGCGCCTTATCGAATCTACGTCGGACAGGAATTGCGCCTCGACGCATCGCCGTCCGTCGCGAATGCGCAGCCGATGCCCGGAAATCCCGTCGTCGCGCCGGTGCAGGATCGTCCGGTGACGACCATCGCTCCGCTGCCGTCGTCGGCTCCGCCGTCGCGACCATCGAATGCGCCGCCGCCGCCGAAATCGCAAGCGTCGTCCGCGATGTTCGAGACGGTTCCTCCCGAGCAAACTCCACAACCGTCACCACCGCCGGTTGAAACCGCGCCGCCGCCGAAAGTCGTCGCGACGAATCCGCCCCCAACGCCTCCGTCGAAACCGCCGGTCGCTGCGCCGGTCGAAGTACCGAAGACGTCCGAACCGCCGCCGCAACTCAACGCCGGCGGCGTGAGCTGGCGCTGGCCCGCATCCGGCAATGTGGTCGGCACATTCGTCGGCGGCGACCAGACCAAACAGGGTGTCGACATCGCCGGTAACGAGGGCGATCCCGTTTTCGCCACGGCCGACGGCGAAGTCGTGTACAGCGGCAACGGCCTGATCGGTTACGGCGAACTCATCATCATCAAGCACAACTCGAATTTTCTTTCCGCGTACGGCCACAACCGAAAGCGCCTCGTGCGGGAAGGCGAAAAAGTGAAAGCCGGACAGAAGATCGCCGAGATGGGTGCAACGGCCGCAGCCCGCAACGAGCTGCATTTCGAGATCAGGAAGAACGGAAAACCAGTGAATCCCCTGGAATATTTGCCCGTTCGCTGAACTTGCGCTGTCAACCGCGAGTTGACATACTGTCGCCCACCGATTGACATGTTAAATGATTCGCAGCTTTCGGCACAAAGGATTGGCTGAACTGTTCTTGTGTGGCATATCCGCGAAGGTGCGAGCCGACCTGCGTGCGCGCGCGATACGACGACTCGATGCTTTAAATGCTGCAACCCAACTTCCGCAACTCAATGTTCCCGGTTTCGATTTCCATCCGCTGCGTGGTCGCAAGCCGACGCGGTACAGCCTGCATGTGAACGGGCCGTGGTGTATAACGTTCGAGTGGTTGGCCGGCGACGCGAAACGTGTCGATCTCGAGCAATACCATTAGGTGGTTTCATGAACGATGCTTCGAACAAACGTGCGTCCCGCGCTCCGACGCATCCGGGTGCGATCCTTCGCGAAGACGTTCTCCCTGCATTGCGTCTGAGCGTATCCGAAGCGGCGCGTCGTCTGCACATATCGCGGCAGATGCTGCATGAGCTTCTCGCGGAACGAAAGGGATTCTCCCCCGAGATGGCGCTTCGCATAGGAAAACTTGCTGGCAACGGCCCGGAGTTGTGGTTGCGGATGCAGCAGGCTTTCGATCTTTTCCACGCGCAACGGGCGCTCGCCGCGGAGTTGCGCACGATTCGACGCGCCGCCTGACGCCGCGATCGTGCATTCGGATTCGACCGAAAACGATCTCGACGCCGAAGACCTTCTTGCGTTCGTCGATGCCGTCGAAACGCCCGACGACGAAGCGCGCGATTCGACCGGTTTGTATCTCAACGAAATCGGATTGATTCCGCTGCTCGATGCGCAGCAGGAATGGTCGCTCGCCGAACGTGTGCAGGTGGGAGATGCCGAAGCGCGCAGTCAGATGATCGAAGCGAACTTGCGGCTCGTCGTGTCCGTGGCGCGGTCGTATGTCGGTCGTGGCGTTCCGATGCTGGATTTGATCGCGGAAGGCAATCTCGGACTCATCCGTGCGGTGGAGAAATTCGATCCGTCGCGCCGCCTGCGTTTCTCGACGTACGCGGTGTGGTGGATTCGGCAATCCGTGCAGCAGGCGGTGATGCAGCAAAGCAGAACCATTCGTGTGCCGGTAAATATCCTGCGCGAATTCGCGCAATTGCTGCGCGCGCGGCGTCAGTTCATCGCAGCGAACGCGCGCACGCCGAGCGTCGACGAATTGGCGCAGGCGGTGAACAAGTCCGCGCAGGAAGTCACGCAGTTGTTTTCGGTCACCGAACGCATCAGTTCGCTCGATGCGCCGCTGTCGGAAAACGACGATCGCGCGTTGATCGAGCAATTGGTCATCGAGGGCGATGCATCGTCCAAAGTAGAAGAAATGCCGAGCAGCCGTATTGCGGCGCTGATCGTGCAATTGCCGGATCGGCAACGTCTCGTGCTCGAGCGGCGTTTCGGTTTGAACGATCGCGGTGTGCAGACATTGGCCGAAATTGCCGATGAACTCGGCGTCACGCGCGAACGCGTGCGGCAGATTCAGACCGAAGCGTTGAACCGTTTGCGTTCGCTCGTTGGCGCCACGCGTAGCTAACCGTTCAGTAGAAAAACGCCGACAGCTTTTCGGCCTTCTTCGATCAGAACGTTGAACGTGCGCGCGGCGGCGGCGCTGTCCATCGTTTCCAGACCGATGCCGCGTTTGAGAAACGACGCAAGGATTTTCTGCGACGGAAACACGATGCGGTCACCGGTGCCGAGCAAAACGACTTCAGGTTTCAACCGCAAAATCGTCTCGACGGCTGCGTCGTCGAGCGCATCGCTCGCGGTATACGGAAAATCTTCGACGATGGACTCGGCGCTGATGACAAAACTTTTCGCGATCGGACGATCGACGACAACCGCCGATGTCGCATCCGCGCGGCGCAGGAAAAACTGACGTTCGTTGTGATGCTCGGTCAGTTGCACGACTACTTCGGCAATGCGAGTTTCGGCTGTTCGGCGTTGCGGCGATAGAAACAGGCGACCTTGCCGATGCTTTGCACGAGTTCGGCGCCGACGGCTTTTTCGAGCGTATCGACTTGTTCGGCGCGTGCGTCGCGGTCATCGCTGCCGAGTTTCACTTTCACGAGCTCGTGATGATCCAGCGCGCCGGAAAATTCCTGGATCAGCGCGGGCGTCAGACCTTTGTTGCCGGTCATGATCACGGGTTTGAGCGAATGCGCGAGGCCGCGCAGATATCGTTTCTGGCTATTGCTGAGCATGATGAAAAAGGCGTCGTGGGACCTGAAAGGTTATCATGTCGCTTCGGCGTCGTTTCAATGGCGCGGCTTCGTGCTCAGGTGCGGCAACGGGCTTATGGCGACCCGCAGCAAGTCCAGCGCCCGCTGGCTCAAGGAACATTTCTCCGATCCGTTCGTGAAGCGCGCGCAGAGCGAAGGCTGGCGGTCGCGTGCAGTGTTCAAGCTCGAAGAACTGATCGATCGCGACAAATTGCTGAAACCCGGCATGATCGTGGTCGATCTCGGCGCGGCGCCGGGTGGCTGGTCGCAAATGGTGCGCGAGCGGCTCGGCGACAGTGGGCGCATCGTCGCGCTCGATATTCTGCCGATGCAGGGCATCGGTGGTGTGGAGTTCATCGAAGGCGATTTCCGCGAGGAACCGGTCTTGCATCAACTGGAAATCCTTCTGAACGGCGCCAAACCCGATCTTGTGCTGTCCGACATGGCCCCCAATATGAGTGGAGTAGGCGAAGTGGATCAGGCGAGGGTGATGCATCTGGCTGAATTGGCGAAAGAATTTGCCGACAATCATTTGAAGCCCGGTGGTGCGTTTCTTATCAAATTATTTCAAGGACGTGGCTTCGACGAGTATGTAAAAAGCTTGCGCGCAAGCTACGAGCGCGTCAGCATGCGTAAACCGAAGGCTTCGCGCGCGCGCAGTGCCGAAACCTATGCGCTGTCTACGGGCAAACGCCCGTAACCGGTCAGTGATTCGAGAGAGTTGGTAATGAACGATATGGCAAAGAATCTTCTGCTCTGGGTAGTCATCGCGATCGTCCTGATCGTCGTCTTCCAGACTTTCAATCCGCGTCCCGACACGCAGGTTCTCTCGTACACCGATTTCCTCACGCAGGTCGAGAACAACAACGTCGCGCAGGTGAACATCAGCGCGACGATGCCGGCGACGCTGACCGGCAAACGCCGCGACGGCACTTCGCTGACGGTGATTGCGCCGCTCGACGATCCGGATCTGGTCAAGACGCTGCGTGCGCACAACGTCGAAGTCCGTCAGGAACCCGCCGACAATACCGGCGCGCTGTGGCGCATGTTGTTCGACTGGGTGCCGTTCCTCATCTTCATCGGACTGCTCGTCTATTTCATGCGCCAGATGCAGGCCGGCGCCGGCGGACGCGGCGCGATGAGCTTCGGCCGTTCGCGTGCACGTTTGCAGGGCGAAGACCAGGTCAAGATCACGTTCGCCGATGTGGCGGGCGTCGACGAAGCGAAAGATGAAGTGCAGGAGTTGGTCGAATTCCTGCGCGATCCGGCGAAATTCCAGAAGCTCGGCGGTCGCATTCCGCGCGGCGTGCTGATGGTCGGCTCGCCGGGTACCGGCAAGACGTTGCTCGCGAAAGCGATCGCGGGTGAAGCCAAGGTTCCGTTCTTCACGATTTCGGGTTCCGATTTCGTCGAGATGTTCGTGGGCGTCGGCGCGAGCCGTGTGCGTGACATGTTCGAGCAGGCGAAGAAGCACGCGCCGTGCATCATCTTCATCGACGAAATCGACGCGGTCGGCCGCCATCGCGGCGCGGGCCTCGGCGGCGGTCACGACGAACGCGAGCAGACGTTGAATCAGCTCCTCGTCGAAATGGACGGCTTCGAAGGCAACGAAGGCATCATCGTCATCGCCGCGACGAACCGTCCGGACGTGCTCGATCCGGCGTTGTTGCGTCCGGGTCGTTTCGATCGCCAGGTCGTCGTTCCGCTGCCCGATTTGCGCGGTCGCGAACAGATTCTGAAAGTGCACATGCGCAAAGTGCCGACCGGCACCGATGTCGATCCGACGATCATCGCGCGCGGCACGCCGGGATTCTCCGGTGCCGATCTCGCCAACCTCGTCAACGAAGCGGCGTTGTTCGCTGCGCGCAGCAATTCGCGCGAAGTGTCGATGGATCATTTCGAGCGCGCCAAAGACAAGATCATGATGGGCAGCGAGCGCCGTTCGATGCTCATGAGCGAAGACGAAAAGAAACTGACCGCGTATCATGAAGCCGGTCACGCGATCGTCGGTCGCCTCGTGCCGGATCACGATCCGGTGCACAAGGTGACGATCATTCCACGCGGCCGTGCATTGGGCGTGACGTTGTTCCTGCCCGAAGCTGACAGGTACAGCCACAGCAAGACGTTCCTCGAAAGCCGTCTTGCCAGTTTGTATGGTGGTCGCGTCGCGGAAGAACTGATTTTCGGCGACGACAAAGTCACCACCGGCGCGTCGAACGACATCCAGCGCGCCACGCAACTCGCGCGCGACATGGCGACGAAATACGGACTGTCGCCGGAACTTGGGCCCATGACGTACAGCGACGAAGAAGACGAGGTTTTCCTCGGTCGTTCCGTCACGCAGCACAAGCATGTTTCGGAAGACACCGCGAAGAAGATCGACGAAGTCGTTCGCGGCGTGATCGATACCGCCTATCACCGCGCCCGCGATCTGCTCACGACCAACATCGAAAAACTGCACACGATGGCGAAGGCCCTGCTGCAATACGAAACCATCGACGGCGAACAGATCACCGCCATCATGGAAGGCCGCGAACCCGGTCCGCCGAAGGATTGGGCGAAGAACGACGGCAAAGGCCCGGGCGGAAATGCGCCCGTCGGTAAACGCGAATCGCCGATCGGCGGACCCGCCACGCAACATTGACAACAACATCCCCGCTCCGGCGGGGATGATTTTTTGCGCGGTCGGTTAAACTGATCGCATGTTCGATCTCACACGAATTCTCGATTGCGGCGGACGTTCACTCGCGCTTGATCGCCCTCGCGTCGCGGGCATCATCAACGTCACGCCCGATTCGTTCTCCGACGGTGGACGACATCTCGATACAGACGCCGCGATCGCGCATGGACTGAAACTGGTCGAAGACGGCGCGGATCTGCTCGATATCGGCGGCGAATCGACGCGGCCCGGCGCGGAATCCGTTTCCGCTGAAACGGAAATCGCGCGCGTCGTTCCTGTCATCGAAGCGTTGGCGAAACAAACCGCCATTCCGATTTCAGTCGATACGTCCAAGCCCGACGTGATGCGCGCGGCGGTCGCCGCCGGCGCGGGCATGATCAACGATGTGTACGCGCTGCGTCAGGATGGCGCGCTCGATGCGGCTGCGGCGTTGAAAGTACCCGTTTGCCTCATGCACATGCTCGGCGAACCGCGCACGATGCAGGACGATCCGCACTACGACGAGGTCGTCTCCGACGTGCGTCGATTCCTCGCCGAGCGCATCTTCGCGTGTGAGATGTCCGGCATCGACAAGAAAAATATCGTCGTCGATCCAGGATTCGGATTCGGCAAGAATCTCGAACACAACCTCACGCTGCTGCGCGGTCTCGATCAACTCGCCGGGCTCGGTGTTCCGCTGATGGTCGGACTGTCGCGTAAATCGATGATCGGCACGCTGACCGGCCGCGACATCGATCATCGCGCCGCCGGATCGGCCGCAGCCGCGCTGATCGCGGTGCAAAAGGGCGCAATGATCGTGCGCGTTCACGATGTCGCCGAAACGCGCGATGCGCTGGCTGTCTGGCAGGGCGTCTTATCCGGTGCGCCTGTGCAGAAGAAAGCGCAGAAACCGTTCGGATCGCAACGGTTCGAGGATGATTAGGGTCGCGCGCGACCTTCGTCCCAAAGTATACTTTTATCGACGTTGCGCACGTCAGTCTGTCCGGTGAGCGCGAGACTCACGTCCAGTTCCTTGCGAATAAATTCGATCGCTTTCGTCACGCCTTCGCCGCCCATCGCGCCGAGTCCATAGAGAAACGCTTTGCCGATCAGTCCGGCGCGCGCGCCGAGCGCGATAGCTTTCAGCAAACTTTGACCGGTCAGAATGCCGCTGTCGAACAGAACTTCGGTACGTCCAGCTACTGCATCGACGACACGCGGAAGCGCGTGAATCGCTGCCGGCGCGCCATCGAGCTGACGTCCGCCGTGATTGGAAACGATCAGCGCGTCGACGCCCGTTTTCACTGCGATATCGGCGTCTTCCGGATCGAGAATACCTTTCACGATCAGTTTGCCCGGCCAGATCGATCGAATCCATTCGACGTCTTTCCAGCTCAACGTCGGATCGAACTGTTTTCCGATCCATTGCGCGAGCGTCGTCAGATCGTCCGCGCCGCCGATTTGTCCTTCGAGATTGCCGAACGATCGGCTCGGCGCATTCAGCACGCGCCAGATCCACGCGGGCTTGCTCAGGATATCGAGCATGTTCGACAGCGTCAGTTTTGGCGGCACGATCATGCCGTTCTTGTGTTCGCGGTGGCGTTGCCCCTGAATCTGCAGATCGAGCGTGAGCATCAGCGCGCTGCATTTCGCGGCGATGGCGCGTTCGACGAGCGATTTCGTGAACTGGCGATCTCGCATCACGTAGAGCTGAAACCAGAACGGCTTAATTGTCTCGGCTTTCACCTGCTCGATCGAACAGATCGACATCGTGCTCAGGCAAAACGGAATCCCGGCTTTTTCCGCCGCTTGCGCAGCGAGGATTTCGCCGCGTCCCCATTGCAAACCGGTAAGCCCCGTCGGCGCGAGCGCGAGCGGCATCGATACCGGTTCGCCCATGATCGTCGTGGCGAGATTGCGGTTGTCGACATCGATCATCACGCGCTGGCGGAATCGGATCGCTTCGAGTGCCTTGCGATTGTCGGCCAGCGTGAATTCGTCGTAGCTGCCGCGATCGGCGTACTCGAAGAACATGCGCGGCACTTTGCGGCGCGCGATGTCGCGGAGATCGAGAACAGTGGTGATGACGTTTGCCATGATGCGTGCCTGAAAAATATTTTCCGAAATCGCGTCGCGCACAAGTTATCCACTGGAGTACTCACAATCGCGTGTGCCACGATGCGTACCCCGAGGGGAATTCTCGCCGTTTCGCGTCCTGCGTGTCGCCGTACCCGACCAAAGTCGCGGCTGTCGCAGGAGTTGAGACGCGATCAAGCGAGATTTCGGGAAAATTTCGGTATCCATAAGAACGAGAAAACAGCGAATCCATGGCCGCACCCGCCGAACGACTTTTCGCGCCGCGCATCGACACCTTGCGCGTTCCGCCCCATTCTATCGACGCCGAACAGGCCGTCCTCGGTGGCCTGATGCTCGACGAGCGCGCGTGGGAGCGTATTGCCGACAAACTCAGCGAGGAAGATTTTTACCGCAAGGACCACCGACTGGTTTATCGCGCGCTGTCGGAATTGTCCGAGAAAAACATGCCGTGCGACGCGGTCACACTCGGCGAGTGGTTCGAATCGAACGGGCTGGCCGAACTCGTGGGCGGTTCGTCGTACATCCTGCAGCTTTCGAACGCGACCCCGAGCGCGGCGAACATCGTTGCGTACGCCGAAATCGTGCGCGAGAAATCGATCTTGCGCCAGCTTATCGACGCGGGCACCGAAATCACCGGCGACGGATTTCAGCCCGAAGGCCGCAGCACGCAGGAAATTCTCGAATCGGCTGAACAGAAAGTGTTCCGCATCGCAGAATCCGGCGCGCGCGGACGCAAGAGTTTCGTCGCCATGCGAACGGCGGTGAAGGAAGCGTTTCAGATCCTGCATCAGCGATACGAAAGCAAAGGTGCGGTCACTGGATTGGCAACGGGTTTTGCCGATCTCGACGAATTGACCGCCGGTTTGCAACCATCGGATTTGATCATCGTCGCGGCGCGTCCATCGATGGGCAAGACCGCGCTTGCCGTGAATTTCGCCGAACACGCGGCGATGAAATCGAAGAAAGCGGTTGCGATTTTCTCGATGGAAATGTCCGCTTCGCAGCTCGCGTTCCGTTTGATCTCGTCGCTCGGCCGTATCAATCAGCAGCATCTGCGCACCGGCGATATCCAGGAAGAAGAGTGGCCGCGCGTGACCAGTGCGATCACGATGTTGTCCGACGCGAAAATCTTTATCGACGACACGCCGGCGCTGTCACCTGCCGAACTTCGCGCGCGTGCGCGCCGTCTCAAGCGCGAACACGATCTGGGCCTCATCGTCATCGACTATTTGCAGCTCATGCAGGTGCCCGGGAACAAGGAGAATCGCGCCACGGAAATTTCAGAAATTTCGCGTGGACTTAAAGCCCTCGCCAAAGAACTGAATATTCCCGTGATTGCGCTCTCGCAGCTCAACCGTTCGCTCGAACAACGCACCGACAAACGTCCGGTGATGGCCGACCTGCGCGAATCGGGCGCTATCGAGCAGGATGCCGACGTGATCCTTTTCATTTATCGCGACGAGTACTACAACCCAGAATCCAGCGACAAAGGTCTCGCCGAAATCATCATCGGCAAACAACGTAACGGCCCGACCGGAACGACCAAACTCACGTTCCTCGGTCAGTACACGAAGTTCGAGAATTTCGCGTCGGAAAGTTACGGCACGTATGAATAAGTCGCGCTGAGCGTGCGATGAGCCGAGCGACACAAGCCACGATCCATCTCGGTGCGCTGCGACGAAATCTCGCGCGCGTGCGCGAGCGTGCGCGAGACGCAAAAATCATGGCGGTGGTAAAAGCCGATGGATACGGCCACGGGTTGGAACGCGTTGCGCGCGCATTGCACGGCGCGGATGCGTTTGGTGTCGCGGCGATCGGCGATGGGCTTCGGCTGCGCGCTGGCGGAATCGACGGGCGCGTGGTCGTTCTGTCGGGTCCGGACGAACCGGCGGATTTGTCTGAGTTTCGTCGCCTGCGGCTCGATGCCGTGATACATCATGAATCGCAGATCGCGTGGTTGGAAGCCGACCGCGATCCGCGGGCGATCCGGGTTTGGCTCAAACTCGACACCGGCATGCATCGGCTTGGGTTTTCGCCGGAACGCACGGAAGAAATGTATGCGCGTTTGCGCGCATTGAAGAATGTCGACGCCGATATCACGTTGATGACGCATTTCGCGGCATCCGACGAATTCGAGAGTACGTTCAGCGCCGAACAGATCGCGCGGTTCGATGCAGCGACGGCGAACCTCGAAGGCAAACGCACGCTGTCGAACTCGGCGGGATTGCTCGGTTGGCCACAGTCGCGCAGCGATTGGATTCGTGTCGGCGGATTGTTGTACGGATTGTCGGTCGTCGACGGAAAATCCGGCGCCGATCTAGGTTTCGAACCGGCGATGACGTTGACCACCAAACTCGTCGCCATCAATCGCGTGCGCAAAGGCGAGCGCGTCGGTTATGCGGCGGCGTACGAATGTCCGGAAGATATGCCGATCGGCGTCGCAGCGATCGGTTATGGTGATGGCTATCCACGCAGTGCACAGTCCGGCACGCCGGTGTTGGTCAATGGAAAACGCGCGTCCGTCGTCGGCCGCATATCGATGGATCTGATCACGATCGATCTGCGCGGCGTGGATGCGAACGTCGGCGATCGCGTCACGCTGTGGGGCCGGGATTTGCCGGCCGAAGAAGTCGCGCGTCATGCCGGCACGATTTCCTACGATTTGACGTGCGGCATGACCAAACGTGTGATGTTCGTCGAGGATGACGGTTGATGGCTAAGGCAAAGACGGCGTACGTCTGCAATCAATGCGGCGCGGAATATTCGAAGTGGCAGGGTCAGTGCGAAGCCTGCGGCGCGTGGAATACATTGAGCGAGATCGTCGTCGAATCGGCGAAAGCGGCAGTGCAGAAACGTGCCGGTTATGCGGGTGAATCGACGGCGAAAATCGTTGCGTTGACCGACGTGGCGAAAGACGCGGAATCGCGTGCGACGATCGGCATCGGCGAACTGGATCGCGTCCTCGGCGGTGGACTCGTGCACGGCTCGGTGGTGCTGATCGGCGGTGATCCGGGCATCGGCAAATCGACGTTGCTTTTGCAGACGCTCGGCGCATTCGGCAATCGCGTGAAAACGCTATACGTGAGCGGCGAAGAATCGCTGGCGCAGATCGCCGCGCGTTCGCAGCGATTGGGTTTGACGCTCGATCATTTGCGTTGCCTCGCCGAGACGTGCGTAGAACGCATCATCGAAAATGTGCAAAAGGAATTTTCGGTTTCGGCGGGCGGCACGAACGTGAAATCGCTGCCGCGCGTTCTCGTCATCGATTCGATTCAGACGATCTGGAGCGAACTGCTCACCGCCGCGCCGGGCTCGGTGAGTCAGGTACGCGAATCGGCGGCGCGATTGGTTCGATTCGCGAAGGAAACCGGCACGAGTATTTTTCTTGTCGGTCACGTGACGAAGGAAGGCGGTATCGCCGGGCCGCGCGTGCTCGAACACATGGTCGACGCGGTGCTGTATTTCGAAGGCGAAACGGGATCGCGTTTTCGCATCTTGCGCGCGTTCAAGAATCGCTTCGGCGCGGTGAACGAACTCGGCGTGTTCGCAATGGGCGACAAAGGTTTGCGCGAGGTGCCGAACCCGTCGGCGATTTTCCTCTCGCAACACAGTTCGCCGACGCCGGGCAGCGCGGTGATGGTCACGCGCGAAGGTACGCGGCCGTTGTTGGTGGAAGTGCAGGCGCTCGTCGATCAGTCGCCGCTCAGCAATCCACGTCGCGTTACGCTCGGTCTGGAACAGAATCGTCTCGCGATGTTGCTCGCGGTGCTCCATCGGCACGGCGGACTCGCGGTTTACGATCAGGATGTGTTCGTCAATATCGTCGGCGGCATTCGTGTGCAGGAAACGGCGGCGGATTTGCCGGTGCTGCTCGCGGTGTTGTCCAGCTTTCGCGATCGACCGTTGCCGGACAAGCTCGTCGCGTTCGGCGAGGTGGGTTTGTCGGGCGAAATCCGTCCGGTGCCGAACGGAGAAGAGCGCTTGAAAGAAGCCGCGACGCACGGGTTTCTCAAAGCGATCGTACCGAAAGCGAATGCGCCAAAGGTGCTCAAGATCGGCGACATGCAGATCGTGCCGGTGCAACGGCTCAGCGAGGCGATCGACGCGGTCGAGTAACTACGCTCCGTTCGGATCTTCGTTGCGCTCGGCGTGCGGCACGCAACCGGGCACGACCGCGTCGGATTTGAACATCCACCAGTCGCGGCGATTGGCGCGTCCGACGAGCGTCGCCTTCGATTGATCCACGCATGTACCCATCGCATCGCCGAGGATGAAAATCCAGCGTTTGCCGGGCGCTTCGGATTGCCATTTCGTGGCTTCGAGATATTGCTGATCCCACGGCCAGACGAAACCGAAATCGCGTTTCGGACCTTGTAGCATCAACAGGTTTTGTTCTTTCCACGCGACGAGTCCGATCTCGCCGTCGCGCCCGGCGATTTCGCGCGCGTGACGCATGACGCCCGCGGCCGAGTTCACGTCGTTGAGCATCGGACACGCCCAGATGCTCCAGATCAGCCACGCGCCGGCGAGCGCGCCGAGGAGCGCGCTCACACCGCGTCGCGGACGGAACACGAGCGCGCTGATGAGCATCGAGCAACCGATCGCGATGAGCATGAGCCACGCGATCCAGTCGAGGTCGCGCAATTCGTGCTGCTGCATGAATTGATCGGCCGCAGGGAAGTGTGTGAGCAGCGACCAGGCGCCGATGCCGATCAGTGTGAGTCCGGTGAGCAATGCGACGAAGAATGCGGTCAGGCGAATCCACGTCTTCGCCACGATTTCAGGAAGGTACGGCCCGATGGCGAGCGCGAGCATCGGCAATGCTGGCATTAAATAGACGTCGCGTTTGCCCGATGGAATCGAAAAGAACACGACGAACAACGCGACGAACGCGAGCGGAAACATCATGCGCGCTTCGCCGGCTTTCACGTCACGCCACCACGCGGGCACAGCGGGAATGTACGCGAACGACAGCGGCAGCCAGCTCACGAGGATGACCGGGATGTAAAACCAGAACGGATTGGCGTGATCCCACGAATGTACGTAGCGGCTGGCGGTCTGATGGAAGAACAGATCGTTGACGTACGCGGCGTAATCGGGCGTTGCGTGCGATTTCGCCGCGACCATGACCGTGATCGCATATATCGCGACCGGCAGCGCGAACGCAGCGGCGCCGATCAGCCATCTCACCAGCGCGTTTTCGGTGACGGTCACATGGGGCCATTGTCGCCATCGCGCGAAGAGATACGGCGCGAACATGAAAAATGCGAGTACGCCGACACCTTTCGTGATTACGCCAAGTCCGGCCGCGAAACAACCGAACCAGAACGCGCGCCAGTTCGGTCCGCGCAAAAAATGCAGGAGCATTCCCCAGTTCGCCGCTGTGATGAAGAAGGTGACGAGCGGATCGATTTGCGCGCGCTTCGCCTGGAAAGTGAATTGAAAAACGAACAGCAGCGCGATCGCCGTATACAAACCGACGCGGCGATTCCAAAGTTTACGTCCGAGGTCGTAGATAAAACCGAGCGTCAACAAACTGGCGAGGAGAGACGGCAACAGAAACGCGATGCGCCAACTGTCGGTCAGTTCGTACGACAGGCCTTCCATCCAGAACAGCATCGGCGGCTTGTCGGCATACAGTTCGCGGCCGCGGTGCGCGAACAGCCAGTCGCCGGATTCGACCATCTGTTTCGCCGCGAGCGCGAAGCGCGGTTCGTCGGACGGCCACGGATCGCGCAGGCCGATGCCGGCGGCGAGCACCATGAATGCCATCACCATGAAGAGTATGAAAATCCCACGACGGGAGTCGGACGTAGTGCTGTCGGCGGTGTCCGTCATCGGTTTGTGGATTTGTATACTTTCAGCCAAGCGCCGACAGTTCGCGATTCAGAATCGCCGGATCGCCGAGATTGAGTTCGACGAGGCGTTTGAGTTCCGCGAAGCTGTCCAGATCGATCTTCTGCCACTCGAAGCCGATGCGGTGCGGCATGATGTGCGCGGCGTTGACGCCCATGCTGATGATCACGCTGGAGTTGATGCGCAGATCCATGCGGAAGCGCGATCCGACTTTGCCTTTCCATTCGACCGGCCGCTCGATGAGCACGCCTTTGAGCGAAATGTCGACGAGTTTGGATTCCCACATCGCCTTGTCCGAATACAGCTTCACCGTTCCGTCGAAATGAAACCGCTGGAAGCGGCGGCGGTTGGGGGCGTCGGTTTCGGTGGACATGGCGCGATTCTGCACACCGCGCATCGGCCGATCAAGGTACGCGTTTGAGGATGACTTCCAGCACGAAGCGGCTGCCGAAGTAGGCGAGGATCAAAAGCACCATGCCGAACAAGGTCAGGCGTACGGCCTGACGCCCGCGCCAGCCGTATTTCCAGCGCCCGAACAGCAGCACGCCGAACACGAGCCACGCGGCGATGGATAGCACCGTCTTGTGGATGAGGTGCTGCGCGAACAGGTTTTCGACAAAAAGGATGCCGCTGAGCAGCGTCAGCGTCAGAAGGACGAAACCGGCGCCGATGAGTTGGAACATCAGCGCTTCGGTCAGCGTGAGCGGCGGAAGCGCGGCGGCGAATCCGCCGATCTGCCGGCTGCGCAGCGCGTGTTCCTGGATCGCCAGCAGGATCGCGAGCAATGCCGCTACGCTCAACACGCTGTATGCGAGCAACGCGAACACGACGTGCAGTTTGATCTGCCATTCGATCGGCAGCGGTGCGGTCGGCGGCGCGAACGTGTCGACGAGCAGCAGCATGGCGGCAATCGGAAAAATCAGAACGCCCAACGTTGCGATCGGTCGCGCGAAGTTGACGAACAGACACAACGCAGCGACGCACGCGCCGACGAGCGACAGCGCCGCGAAGAAATGCAGATCGATGCCGCCGCGATGCATACTGATCAGCACCGCGAAATGCACGACGACGGCGATCGTGGCGATCCACAATCCCGCGCGCGCATGCGTCGCGCCGCCGCGCAGGAGCGGCCACGCCAGCACGAGCGCCGCAACGAGGTACAGCGCCGCGGCGAGCAGCGAGGGCAGGGTCACGAACATGCGGGCAGTTTGGCACAGCGCGTCGGCGCGGAGAACTCCGCTGCTATACTTTGCGGCCCGAAATCGTTGTGTGTCGTCATGTTCGAGTCTTTGAGTTCGCGTCTGTCCACCACCATCGAACGTCTGCGCGGCCGCGCGCGGCTGACCGAAGCGAATATCCGTGAGTCGCTGCGTGAGGTGCGCATCGCGTTGCTCGAGGCCGACGTGGCGCTGCCCGTCGTGCAGGCGTTGATCCAGCGCATCCAGGTGCGCGCGGTCGGCCAGGAAGTGCTGAAGAGCCTGACGCCAGGACAGTCGCTCGTGAAAGTGGTGCGCGACGAACTAAACGCCGTGATGGGAACGGCGAACACCGATTTGAATTTGAACGCCGCGCCACCGGCGATCGTGCTGATGGCCGGTCTGCAAGGCGCGGGCAAGACGACAACCGTCGCGAAGCTTGGCAAGTTCCTAAAGGATCGCAAGAAGAAAAAGGTGATGGTGGTCAGCGCCGACGTCTATCGTCCGGCGGCCATCGAACAGTTGCGCGTGCTGGCCGAACAGGTCGAGGTTCTGTTTCATCCGAGCAGCGGCGACCAGGATCCGGTCGCGATCGCGAAGTC
>DATBAU010000151.1:0-22223 GCA_036271355.1 Rudaea sp.
GCGCGCGGTCCGCAGCCAGCAGCACGGACGTGCTGTCTGCGGACAACAGACTCCGAGAACAATCAAAAACGTTTTTTGGTGACTTTTTGCCGTTGAGCAAAAAGTTACCCGCCGCTTGCGGCGGAAGCTTTTGCTCCAAAAAGACACCAAAAGCAAAGTCGCTGGATTCCCGCTTTCGCGGGAATGACGAGCTGCCTATCAAAAAGTCACGCGCCGCTTGCGGCGAAAGCCCCTGATTCAAAAATCACCCCACCAACGCAAACGTGCGATGCCCGAAGCTTTCGCGTATCCTTCGCGCCCCGCGCGCGCATCTGGACACCGAAATGGGCCTCGACCTCGTGAAAGCCGGCCGCGACGTGCCGAACGAAATCAACGTCGTCATCGAAATCCCGAAAGACGCCGAGCCGATCAAATACGAAGTCGACAAAGCCACAGGCGCGATCTTCGTCGACCGCGTGCTTTCAACCCCGATGCGCTATCCGTGCAACTACGGCTACGTGCCGAACACGTTGTGCGGCGACGGCGATCCGGTCGACGTACTCGTCGTTATTCCAATGCCATTGATCCCGGGCGCGGTGATCCGCTGCCGCCCCGTCGGCATGCTAGCGATGACGGACGAAGCCGGCGCCGACACCAAAATCGTCGCGGCGCCGATCGAAAAAGTGTTTTCGGGATACGCGCACATCAAGGACATCAACGACGTCGCGCAGCACTGGCGCGATCGCATCGCGCACTTTTTCGAGCACTACAAGGATCTCGAAAAAGGCAAATGGGTGAAGATCGATGGTTGGTTCGATGCCGCCGCGGCGCGCAATGAAATTCGGGAATCGGTCGCGCGCTTTGAGGATTGCTCGGACAAACCGAAGTTCTAATCGTCGTCCGGTTCGTCGGGTTCGGGATTCGCGGACGCCCTGATTTCGACCTTGGCGATTTCGCTCGCGCGCCAGAACGAGATGTGTCCGAAACGATACGGAATCTCGAGTTCGGGTTTCACCGGAATCGGATATTTCGTGTAGATGCTGACGATCGTGCCGTCCGGATGCGCGACGCACCAGTCATGCAGTTGTCCGAAATTGACGGCGGGCAGCGGTTGCGTCAGACGTCCGGCGAATTCGAAAATGCCGTGATGCCACGCCAGATGCGCGATGGGTTTTCCGCTTTCCTGAATTTGCCGGATGCGGTTCGCGGCGGTGGTGACGTCGATGTACGGCCCGATCATTTGCGCCAGCGCCAGCCCGCAGATTGCCGCGAATGCGGCGGACGTCAACGCCACCGGGCGCAACGACATCCGTGCGCGCCGCCAGAAAATCAGGCCCGTGCCCAGCACCAGTGTCACGACGCCCCATAGCGGCCAGAGTCCGGCGAAAACGGCAACCGTCGATCCGGTGATTTCCCGGTGATGGATGAAATGCTGGAAATAACCACCGTCGCTGGCGCTGCGTGCGATGAACGGCAATGCCGCGAGACCGATTCCCGCAAGCGCCAGAACCACGCCGAACAACAATCCATCGACCCGCGAGTTTTCGCGGCCGACGACCGTTGCCAGATAGACGGCGAGCGCGCCGAGCAACGGAAGAAGATAGTGCGGCTGTTTTCCGCTGACCAGACAGAACGCGACGAATGCCGGCAGCGCCCACGCCGTCGCAAAACGTATACTTTTAGAGATGTGGAAACTTTCGCGCCACGCGTGCCAGCGCGCGCGCATGACGAGCATCCACGGCAACACCATGAACGGCGCGGCGGCGAAATAAAACCAGAACGGTCGGCGATGCGCGAAGCTCTTGGTCACGCGATCGAGTGTTTGATGAAAGAAGATCGCGTTCGAATAATCCGGACCGCCGGAGATCGCCGCCGGAATCGCCCAGGCGAGTCCGATTGCCGCGCCGCCGAGAATGCCGAGGCCTAAACATCCATACCAGCGCGCTTTGTGCTGCTGTGCGGTGTCGCTCCACCACGCGCCGAACACGATCACCATCGCCGCATCGAGCAAGATGACGGGACCTTTCGTCAGGATGCCGAGGCCGACGCCGATCGACAGCAACACCACGCCGCGAATCCATCGACGCCGATCGAGATCGACGGCACCGTGCAACGTGACGAGCACCCACGTCGTCAGCAGCACGTCGAACATGATCGCGCTGGAAAACAGCGCGAAGTACAACATGCCCATCAAAACGAACGAAGCGCGGCGCGCGGTCGCGGCGTCCGCATCGAGACGCAGCACCAACCGCTCGAACATCACCACCGTCGCGAGCGACGCGGCGAGCACGCCCAGGCGCACGGACCACACGTTCAAACCGAACACCGACCACGCGATGTTGATCAGCCAGAACATCAGCGGCGGTTTATCGGAATACGCCGCGCCGTTGAGATGTGGTACGAGAAATTCGCCGTGCGCGCGCATTTCCCAGGCGACGCCTAGATAACGCGTTTCGTCGATCGGCAACGCGGGCAGAAACAGCGCGACCGGGAGGATTAGCAGCAGCCAGATCCAGCGCCCGTCGCCGAGCGTCGCCGTCCATAGCGAGCGGAAATCAGGACGACGCATCGATCAGCCGCGATCCAGCAGCGCTTTCATGTCGATAACGGCCGCGTTCGCGCGCGACACGTAATTCGCCATCACCAACGAATGGTTCGCGAAAAATCCGAATGGACCGCCGTTGAGGATGATCGGACTGCGAACCGGCTTTTGCGATTCTTCGAGCTCACGAATGATCTGTCGAAGGCTGACGACCGCATTCTTTCGTTCGAGGATCGGCGCGAAATCGACCTGGATCGCTTTCAACTGTTCGAGTAGCGCCCACGTGTAGCCGCGCGATTCGTAAAAGATATCGTCGATCTGATTCCACGGCGTCTGCACAACCGTTTGGCCTTTCGCGTTCGGATCGACTGGCGCGTCGCCTTCGAGACGAAGCTGTCCGACACTCGCCGACAGACGCTGCGACAAACTACCGAGTCGCGACGACACGGTGTCGAGGTAATCGGCGAGACTATCCGCGCGCGCATAAAACTGTGCGCCGTTCGGATCGTTCTTGCCGAGACGCACGAAATAGCCTTCGACGTGATCGATCGCTTTTTGATATTGGCCTTCCGAACTCGGCAGCAGCCAGCGATCGTTCGGACTGGAAAACAACGGATCGGCTTCCTTCAGATCGATATCTTCTTCCGATTGCGATTGCGAGCGCGAAAACCGGTTGCGCATTTCTCGCGCGAGATCACGCGTGGCAGTCAGCACACCGAATTCCCAATTCGGCACGTTGTCCATGAAAAGTCCGGGCGGTAATTTATCGTTGGAGATATAACCGCCGCGTTTGTTCAGCAGAATTTCGCCGCTGCCCATCAACGTGCTGGTGAGAATCGAGCCCGTGACGATCGGCACGTTGCGCGCCGCCGCGCGTTGATGCGCCGTCGCGACGACATCGAACTGATCGGGCTCGTAGCTCCACCACCACATCAGCCCGAGGATCAGCACGACGAGAAGTGCGACGACAAGGCCAACGACCTTGATCACCGTGCGCGGCGCGAACGATCGGAAACGGCTGATTACGGGCATGTCGTTCACCGGCAAGCGGAAGCGGCTATTGTGCCACGCTCGACTTCAGACGCCGCGATCAACGCGCGGCAAATGCGCTCGCGCGTTCCACGATGGTGGCGATCGACGGCAGCACCGATTCGATCTCGGCCTGATGCTTTCGCCATTTATCGGGATCCGGCGCCGACAATGCGTGACGCGCGACGGGAAAGGTTTCGTCCGGCGGACGGTCCCAGCCGAAATCCATCGCGCGACACAGCCGCGCAATTTCCGCCGCGGGATCGGCGAGCAACGCGTCGTAGCGCGCAACGCATCGATTCGTTTCCGGAACGGTTTCCAGATCGTCGAGCAGCCGCTTCGTGGCGGACTGCCATTGCCCGGCAACGATTTCGGGTAATGATTTTCCGATCAGATCGCGCCAGCCTTCGGTCAGCAACAGCGACCACGGTGGCGTCGTCCAGCCGGGCAAATTCGGATACATGCGGAACTGCCCGGAATTCCACGCTTCGATCATGCTCGCCAACGTTTGCCGCACGTCACGATACAGATAGATGAAGCGTGCTCGCGGAAATACGGCGCGCAGGAACGGAATGCGCAGCGAATTCTTCGGCGTCTTCTCGAGCATGCGCACGAGTTTTGCGCCCGGCGGTTTTCCGTCGCGATCGATCAGACGTTCGCCGAAACGCGCGCGCAGAGCTTCGACGATCTGCGGCGTCGCGGCGGATGCGTCGAGTCGATTGGACCGATAGCCGTCGGTTTGCGGATGCAGACTCGGCAATCCTTCGAAGATGCGATGGCTCTCGCTGCCGATCGTGTACACGTTCGGCGCGCGCGCCAACGTTTCGAACAGCAACGTCGAACCCGAGCGCGGTGGCGACACGATGAACACCGGACGATCGAATTCGAGATTCGCATTCTCCTCCGATCGCGGCCCGGGCATCGATGGCCGCCGCTCCCCGCTTTCCGGAGAGTTGCCGCCGTCAGCGAGTGCCGCGTTCAGCACCATGATTCGCGCTGTCTTCAGGAACGGCAGATCGTTGCGCAGCACGAGTTGCGTTGCGATCCGTTGCATCTGGCCGATGTAGCGGTCGAGAATGCGGCGGAAATCCGGAAAGCCTTCGACCGCGTCTCCGTAGCGCGACCACGTCGCCTGCCAGTTGCGCACGAATTCCAACGTCGCGCCCGATACTTCCTTCATCGACGGATGCGGCTTCAATTCGCCGAACAGGAAACGCAAATGCATGTCGAGTTCCCACGGCGTCATCACGCGCGGCACGTTCACCGTTTCGAACTGCAACGGCGCGGCGTTCGCGGAACCGGGCGGCACATCGCGCACGGGCCACCCCGTTTTTCCGGCTTGTGAAGGGCGACTACGTTTCATCAAGTCCCAGAAATCTTCGCCGCCGATCGTGTCGGCGACGAGATGGATGCGCATGTTGTCGCCGTCGTTGTGCACGCGATGCAGGCGCCACGTGTCGAAAATCCAGCATTCGCCGGCGGCCATGTGGATGGTCGCGTCGCCGCAATAAAACATCACGCGCGGCTGCGTCACGATCGGCACGTGAATGCGCATGCGTTCGGCCCAGTAATACGCCTGATCGATGTGCGGACTGACTTCGGCCTGTCCCGACAGACGCATCAGCCGCGTGCGGCCGAGCACCGCGCCGAAGCTGCGCAACACTTTACCGAGATACGGCAAGCGTTCCAGATACGACGTCGGCCGCATCGGTCCGACGAGGCCGTCGTTGTCCGGCTCGCCGTTGACCGCGACCAGCGGCAGCGCGGAATTTCCCGGAAAGCCTTGCGGGTGCGGACGCCATTCCGATTCGTCCAGCGCGCTCAGTTCGCTGGCGAGCGCCGCCGCGTCGAAACGCAGCGGTAGCTGGATAAAAGGAAAGCCGAGCTTCACGCGACCGGCGTGTCGGATGCCGCAATGTATACTTCGCTGCCCGCTTCGCGGAATTGCGCGGACTTTTTCGCCATGCCGTGCGCGATCGCTTCGCCCTCGGCGACACCGTGTTGTTCCGCGTAGTCGCGCACATCCTGCGTGATTTTCATCGAGCAGAAATGCGGGCCGCACATCGAACAGAAATGCGCGAGTTTGTGCGCGTCTTTCGGCAGCGTTTCGTCGTGGAATTCCTGCGCTTTTTCCGGATCGAGTCCGAGATTGAACTGATCCTGCCAGCGGAATTCGAAACGTGCTTTCGACAGCGCATTGTCGCGTGCTTGCGCGGTGGGATGGCCTTTCGCGAGATCCGCAGCATGCGCGGCGATTTTGTACGCGATGATGCCGTCGCGTACGTCCTGCTTATTCGGCAATCCCAAATGTTCTTTCGGCGTGACATAGCAAAGCATCGCCGTGCCGAACCAACCGATCAGCGCGGCGCCGATGGCGCTCGTGATGTGATCGTAGCCCGGCGCAATGTCGGTGGTCAGCGGGCCCAACGTATAAAACGGCGCTTCGTGACAGACGCGCAACTGCCGTTCCATATTTTCCTTGATCAATTGCATCGGCACGTGGCCGGGACCTTCGATCATGGTTTGCACGTCGTGCTTCCACGCGATTTGCGTGAGTTCGCCGAGCGTATCGAGTTCGGCGAATTGCGCGGCGTCGTTCGCATCAGCGATCGAACCGGGACGTAATCCGTCGCCGAGTGAAAAGGCAACGTCGTACGCCTTCATGATTTCGCAGATGTCTTCGAAATGCGTGTACAGGAAATTTTCCTGATGATGCGCGAGGCACCATTTCGCCAGGATCGATCCACCGCGCGAGACGATGCCCGTGACGCGTTTCGCCGTCAGTGGAATAAACGGGAGACGCACGCCGGCGTGGATAGTGAAGTAATCGACGCCTTGCTCGGCTTGCTCAATCAGCGTGTCGCGGAAAATTTCCCACGTGAGTTCTTCGGCTTTGCCGTCGACTTTTTCCAGCGCCTGATAAATCGGCACGGTGCCGATCGGAACCGGCGAATTGCGGATGATCCATTCGCGCGTTTCGTGAATGTGTTTGCCGGTGGACAAATCCATCACCGTGTCGCCGCCCCAGCGGATCGACCACACCATTTTTTCCACTTCCTCGGCGATCGAACTCGACACGGCGGAGTTGCCAATGTTGGCGTTGATCTTGGTCAGGAAGTTGCGGCCGATGATCATCGGCTCGGATTCGGGATGGTTGATGTTGTTCGGAATGATCGCACGGCCGCGTGCGACTTCATCACGAACGAATTCCGGCGTTATCAGTTTCGGCAAATTCGCACCGAAACCTTCGCCGGGATGTTGTTTCAACAGATCGCTGCCGTGCAGCGCTTCGATGCGTTGATTCTCGCGGATCGCGATGTATTCCATTTCCGGCGTGACGATGCCGCGGCGCGCGTAATGCATCTGCGACACGTTCATACCCGCCTTCGCGCGACGCGGTGTTCCGGTGTGCGGAAAACGAACGTCGCCCAACTTCGGATCCGCGGCGCGCTTGCGACCGAATTCGGAGGAAAGTCCGCGCAGGATTTCGGTATCGCCGCGTTCGTCGATCCACTTCGCGCGCAACGGCGCGAGGCCGGCGACGAGATCGATGCGCGCGTTCGGATCGGTATATACGCCGGACGTGTCGTACAGCGCGAGCGGCGCGTTTTTTTCGGCGCCGAACATTTTCGGCGTGTCGCTCAATTCAACTTCGCGCAAGGGCACGCGCAGATCGGAGCGGCTGCCGGTGACGTAAATCTTTTTCGATCCGGGTATCGGACGCGTGACGCTTTCCGACAGTTCTTCGGTTTGACGGATCAGATCGGATGCGAGTGCGTTCATGCGTCGTCCTGCTGAAAAGTGTGGGACGAAGCGGCGGACGGCTGAGCCATCGAAGCTTCCTACGCCGTGGCCGAAACAACGCGACCAGCGGATCAGGTACGAAGGGTCTTTCTCAGCCGCGCATGGTTCGTGCGTGACACCCCCGCTTCGATTGACATTGAATCACGAACGCCCGCTAAACGCGAGGCATCGCGACGAAAAGGAAAGCGCGCCCGTCCGGTCTGTAGGAGTAGCATCGTGCAGACGAGGTGTAGCCATGAACAAGATGCGAGTGACCGTACTTTTGGCGGCGCTGGGTTGCGCCGGTTTGGCAGGGGCTGACGCGTCGCGCGTAACCGTGAATTGGGCGCCGACCGACACGCTCACCGAGGTGAAAGAAAATCCGTCGCAGCGCGGACAGATGCGTCCGAAAGACTGGATGGGCGACCTGACAGGCTTTCTTCAGAAGCGCGCCGACAAGCAGTTGCCGGCCGGCGACCGTCTCGACGTGACCATCGACGACATCAAACTCGCCGGCGGTTTCGAGCCGTGGCACGGTCCCAACGCGGATGACATCCGTTTCATGAAAGACATCTATCCGCCGCGCATCAATCTGCACTACAAGCTGATCGATGCGGACGGTCATACATTGCGCGAGGGATCGAACAAGCTGCTCGATTTGGGATATCTCGAACGTCCGCCCATGCCGACCGACACCGATCCGCTGCGTTTCGACAAGCGGCTGCTCGACGATTGGCTGAAGAAGGAATTTCGCGGCGACGGCGTCGCCGAACGCTGATCAGCAGCGAGTGACGGTGATCGGCGCGTTGCCGATCATCGGGGCGTATAAGCGCGCAGGAAGAAATCAACCGTCGCGTTGATGTGCGCGTCGATTTCCTGTTCGCCCACTTCACCGCAGCATCCGAATTCCATGCGCGCATGCAGTTCGCCTTTGAGCAGACAGAAAAACTGCGTTGAGGCGCGGTGGAGTTCGGGAATTTCGAGCTTGCCGGCGTGCACTTCGTCGCGCAGAAATGATTCGAATGCACGCTGCGTGCGTTTCGGTCCCGCTTCCCAAAAAAGTTCCGCGAGCTTGGGCGACTGACGCGCGTTGGCCACGATCGTGCGATGCACGGCCACGGCTTCCTGACTTGTGATCAGCGCGAAAAACGCGCGCGCGATCGTGATCAGTTGTTTGCGAATCGGTCCTTTCAGATCGGCCATGAAAATCTCGGCCGGCATCTGTTCCGCGCACACGCATTCGACGGCGGCGGTGAACAGACGTTCTTTGTCCTGGAAATGGCTGTAGACCGTGAGCTTCGATACGCCGGCGGCGGCGGCGATCGCGTCCATGCTGGTGCCGTCGAAGCCTTGCGTCGTGAACAGACGCTTGGCCACGTTCAAGATCGCAGCGCGCTTCTCGAGGTCTTTGGGCCGGCCTGGACCGGCATTTTTGACAACGGCACTCATCTCACTACTGCTCGCAAAAAATTCTCGCTGAATTACTAGACAGGCTAGTTTAGTATTGTTACTATACCACGGCGTTCACTATTTGTCTTAACCCACTTCTTACGAGGGTTTGCGCCATGCACAGCCGCCTATCTTCCGCCGGATTATGCGCCGGAATTCTGGTCTTGGGCAGTAGCGTCGAATTGTGCGGATGCACAAGTCGCGCAGCGACGCCGGAGGCTCCAAAAAGCGCCATCGTGGCGCATCCGCAGGCCGATTCGGTCGTGAACGCGGATGTGTACTCCGGAGATGTGCACGCGCGCTTCGAATCTCAACTGGGATTCCGCGTTGCCGGGAAAATTAAGACGCGTCTGGTCGATGTCGGCAATCATGTCGAAGCCGGCCAGCCGCTCGCCGAACTCGATCCGCTCGATCTGAAACTGCAAGTCGCGAGCGCTACGGCGACGGCAACCTCCGCGCGGGCAAATCGCGATCTCGCGCAATCGGAATTCAATCGCTATCAGTCACTGCTCGAAAAGCATTACATCAGCCGCACGCAATTCGACACGCAGGTCAACACGCTGAAAGCCGCCGAAGCACAAGTGCAGCAGGCGGACGCGGCGTTGTCGGTTGCGCGCAATCAAGCCGAGTACACGACACTGCGCGCCGATCATGCGGGCGCGATCACCGCGATCAACGCGGAAGCCGGGCAGGTCGTCACCGCCGGTCAATCGATTGCCACGCTGGCGCGCGACGGCTCCATCGAAGTGGAAATCGCCGTGCCCGAAAACCGGATTTCGCATTATCGCGTCGGATCGAGCGCCGTGATCGAACCGTGGGCCGACAGCGGCAAACGTCTCGACGCCACGTTGCGCGAAATCGCGCCGGAAGCCGATGCGATGACGCGCACCTATCGCGTCCGCGTCGCACTCGACGCGACCGCCGACACGCTGCGTCTGGGACAAACGGCACGCGTTTATTTCGTCGGACCGAAAGCCGCCGAGCAGACCGTGATTCCGTTGACGGCGCTGGATCAGCGCGACGGCAACGCCAACGTGTGGATTGTCGACACGCATACGCATCAGGTGCATGCCGCGCCGGTATCGATCGCGACGTATCGCGAACAGGACGCGGTGATCGGCAAAGGCATCGGAGCGGAAACGTGGATCGTCACCGCCGGTGTGCACAAGCTGCGCGAAGGTCAGGTCGTCGCGCCGATCGACGGCGTGAACCGGCCCGTCAAGATCTGATGCGCAAACTATAAACGTAACCTTTTTTGCTCCGCCCGCCGCTGCGCGGCCGCCCTCCCCGTTTGGCCGCGCGCGACGGGACGGAGCACTTCCTCGGGGATATCGCCATGACGCGATTCAACTTGTCCGAATGGGCACTGAAAAACCGGGCGTTGCTGCGCTACTTCATCGTAGTGCTCGCGCTGATCGGCATCTGGTCGTACGCGGGACTGGGTCAGTCCGAAGATCCGCCGTTCACGTTCAAGGTGATGGTGGTGCAAACGCAATGGCCCGGCGCGACGGCGAAAGAAGTCGGTTTGCAGGTCACCGACAAGATCGAAAAGAAGCTGCAGGAAATTCCGGAACTGGATTTCCTGCGCAGCTATTCGCGACCGGGCGAATCGAACGTGTTCGTCGTGATCAAGGATTCGCTCGCCGCGTCGAAAGTGCCCGATGTGTTCTATCAGGTGCGCAAGAAGATCGGCGACATTCGCTACACGTTGCCGCCGGGCGTCGTCGGCCCGTTCTTCAACGATGAATTCGGCGACACCTTCGGCAACATCTACGCGCTGACCGGTGAAGGTTACAACGACGCGCAATTCCGCGATTACGCCGAGCGCATCAAGCTCGAACTGCTGCGCGTGCCGGATGTGGCGAAAGTCGATCTGATCGGTCAGCAGGACGAAAAGATTTTCATCGAACTATCGAACACCAAACTCGCGACGCTCGGCGTGAGTTTCGATCAGGTGCAGAAAATTCTCGAATCGCAGAACGCGATCACTGCGTCGGGAAGTTTCGAGACGGCGACTGACCGCATTTATCTGCGTCCGACTGGCGCGTTCGATTCGGTCGAATCGATTCGCGACATCGCGATTCGCGCGAACGGACAACTTTTCCGTCTCGGAGACGTTGCCGACGTGAAACGCGGTTACGCCGATCCGCAAAATCCACGCATGCGTTACGACGGCAAGAATGCACTCGGCATCGCCGTGTCGATGCGCGATGGCGGCGACATTCTTCAGCTCGGCCGCCATCTCGACGAAACCGTGCAGCGCTTGCGCGGCACGTTGCCGGTCGGGCTCGATCTCGACCGCGTCGCCGACCAGCCGCACGCGGTGCAGCGTTCGGTCGGCGAGTTCGTCGATACGCTCGCGATCGCCGTCGGTATCGTATTGCTGGTGAGTTTTTTCTCGCTCGGATTCCGCACCGGTCTTGTTGTTGCGCTGTCGATTCCGCTGGTTCTCGCAATGACATTCGCCGCGATGAAATTCTTCGGCATCGACCTGCACAAGATTTCGCTCGGCGCGCTCGTGCTCGCGTTGGGGCTTCTCGTCGACGACGCCATCATCGCCGTGGAAATGATGGCGATAAAGATGGAACAAGGTTTCGATCGCGTGAAAGCGGCCGCGTTCGCGTATTCGTCGACCGCGTTTCCGATGCTCACCGGCACGCTCGTCACGGCCGCGGGGTTCCTGCCGATCGCGACGGCGAAATCCGGCACCGGCGAATACACACGTTCGTTGTTTCAGGTCGTGACCATCGCGTTGCTGATCTCGTGGCTCGCCGCCGTGATCTTGATTCCGTATCTCGGCAATGCGCTGTTGCCCGATCCGCATGCGCCGGCGAAACCGCGCGGGTTCATCGCAAGCCGGTTCTGGGTGCTGCGCAAACGTTTCACGAATGGATTGCCCGCGAAATGGCGCAGCGGAAATCAGCGCAAGGAACGCGGCGACAATCACAACCCGTACGACACGAATTTCTACAATCGTTTCCGCGCGCTGGTCGGCTGGTGTGTCGACCATCGCAAAACCGTGATCGCATCGACCGTGCTCGCGTTCGTTCTGTCGATCGTCGGTTTCGGTTTTATCCAGCAGCAGTTTTTCCCCGATTCGACACGACTCGAATTGCTCGTCGATCTGAAACTCGCGGAAGGCTCGTCGCTCACCGCGACGCAGGATCAAGCGAAAAAGCTCGAAGCGTGGCTCGCGAAACGGCCGGAGTTGGAGAATTACGTCAGTTACATCGGTTCGGGCGCGCCGCGTTTTTATCTGCCGCTCGATCAGCAGTTGCCGCAGGCGAGTTTCGCCGAGTTCGTGCTGCTGACCAGAAACCTCGACGACCGCGAAAGGTTGCGCGCGGATTTGCTGCAACTGTTCGATCACGATTTCAGCGAACTGCGCGCTCGCGTTTTACGTTTGGAGAATGGTCCGCCGGTCGGTTATCCGATTCAGTTCCGCGTTTCAGGTGCGGACATTCCGACCGTGCGTGGCATCGCGCGACAGGTTGCCGACGTGATGCGACAAAATCCACATATGCGCAATGTGAACCCGGATTGGGAAGAACCGAGCAAATCGGTGAAGCTCAACATCGATCAGGAACGTGCGCGCGTGCTCGGCGTGAGTTCGGAAGACCTCGCCAATTTCCTGCAGAGTTCGCTGTCCGGCGTGCCGGTGACGTATTACCGCGAACGCGATCAGCTCATCGAGATTTCCCTGCGCGGTCCGCCGAACGAGCGCGCACAGTTGTCGCTGCTGGAAAATCTCTCGGTGCCGACGGCTTCCGGACACACGGTTCCGCTGCGTCAGATCGCCGATGTCGATTACGGTTTCGAGGACGGCATCATCTGGCGTCGCGATCGTTTGCCGACCGTCACCGTGCGCGGCGACATCGATGGCGCATTCACACCAGCAACCGTCACCGCGCAGATCGTGCCGACGCTCGACGAGATCCGCAATCAATTGCCGGCCGGCTATCGACTCGACGTCGGCGGTGCGGTGGAAGAAAGCGCGAAAGGACAGAATTCGGTCAACGCGGGCATGCCGTTGTTCATCCTTGTCGTATTCTCGGTGCTGATGATCCAGCTGCGCAGCTTCCAGCGCGTCGTGATCGTGGTGCTCACCGCGCCGCTCGGATTGATCGGCGTCACCGCATTCCTGTTGCTGTTCAACGTCCCGTTCGGCTTCGTCGCGATGCTCGGTACGATCGCGCTGATGGGCATGATCATGCGCAACTCGGTTATCCTGGTCGATCAGATCGAACAGGACATCGCGGCCGGACACGCGGCCTATATCGCCATCATCGATGCGACCGTTCGGCGCTTTCGCCCCATCGTACTGACGGCGCTCGCGGCGATCCTGGCGATGATCCCGTTGACGCGCAGCGCGTTCTACGGACCGATGGCGGTGGCGATCATGGGTGGATTGTTCGTGGCGACGGGTTTGACGCTTTTGTTTCTGCCTGCGCTGTACGCAGCGTGGTTCCGCGTGCGGCATGAAGATTCTTTCATCGGACAAAGCGTGGCACCGGTACAGACGCGCGTGCAGCCGGCTTGATAAAATGGCGCCGCAGCGATGCGCGCGGCTGTGAAATGGTTTGGATGACTTCCGGCACTTCGGCGATCGCGCGTTCAACGCGATCTTACGATTGCCGCAAGACCCTGGAACTCTTATGCTTTTCGGTCTTTCTCCGCGGCCGCCACGAGTGCTTCGCACATGTCTTTGAATATCGAACTTGCCCGTCACAACATGATCGAGCAGCAGGTGCGTCCGTGGGACGTGCTGGACAGCCGCGTGCTCGAAGTATTCAGCGCGATTCGCCGCGAGGATTTCGTGCCCGCGGCGCAACGCAATCTGGCGTTCGCCGACGTCGATCTGCCGCTCGGTCACGGCGAGGTGATGCTGCGACCTGTCATCGAAGGTCGCCTGCTGCAGGCCGCGCTGCCGACGAAGGAAGAAAGCGTGCTCGAAGTCGGCACCGGATCGGGTTTCTTCACGGCCTGCCTGGCGCGTTTGGCCGGACGCGTGACAAGCCTTGATGTCAACGCGGATTTCATCGAAGCCGCTACCTTGCGCCTGCACGCGGCGAATGTGCGGAACGTCACCCTTGAAAACATCGATGCCGTCCGCGACTTCAAAGCGAGTGAAGCGTACGACGTGATGGTTGTCACTGGCGCGGCCTACGATCTGCCGCCACAGTGGCGCGGTTTCGTGAGGCCGAACGGACGCATCATCGCGCTGATCGGCGAATCGCCGGCGCAACGCGCGATGCTGTTCTCGCGCGGCGTCGATACGTGGAGCGAACTGTCGCTGTTCGAGACCGATCTGCCGTACCTGCGTCATGCCGAACCGCCCGCGCGTTTTTCGCTGTAAGCGTGATCTCTCGGTAAGCGGTCTCGAACCGGAATTTTGGATTAAGGGAAAAATACACATGTATAAACCATTCCTGCTTGCCGCGTTGCCGTTCGCGCTGGCGTTGGCGAACACCGCCGGTGCGGAAGATCTGATGCAGATCTACACGCAGGCGCGTTCCTCGGATCCGACGCTGGCGATATCCGAGTCGACCAAGAACGCGACCGACGAAGACGTGCCGATCGCGCGCGCGCCGCTGTTGCCGCAAGTCGCCGCATCGCTCGCATATCTGCACGACGACAACGTTACGCGCAATCTGAGTCCGCAGCTCGTGACGACGGAACAAGACCCGGTCGGAAACTACGTGCTGTTGCCATTCGATTCGGTCAGCAAATCGCGCGACCGCCAAGCGCAAGGCACGCTCACACAATCGATCTTCAACTGGGGCAATATCGAACGCCTGCGTCAGGCGCGCGAAACCGCGGCCAGTTCCGACAGCGATTACAGCACCGCACTGCAAGATTTGATGGTGCGCACGGCGACCGCCTACTTCGGCGTGCTTACCGCCGAGGATCAGCTCAAGTTCGCGCAGCTCAACGAGAAGTCGTTGCTCAAGCAGCTCGATCAGGCCGAACAGCGTTACGAAGTAGGCCTGTCGGCGATCACCGACGTGCACGTCGCACGCGCGCAGCACGATGCGGCCGTCGCGCAGGTGATCACGGCGCAGAACGCGGTCGACACTGCGCGCGAATCGCTGGTGCAGATCACCGGCAAGGATTTCGGCGATCTTAAGAAATTGCGCGACCAGCTTCCGCTCGAACGTCCGCAGCCCGATCAGGTGCAGGCGTGGGTCGATCTGGCGAACACGAGCAGCCCGCAGATCCAGTCAGGCCAGCACGCGCTCGCCGCGGCCGAACACAATGTCGGCGCATTTCGCGCGGGCCACTATCCGACGTTGTCGGCGTCAGTGGTTCGTACCGATACGCCGTCATGGGGCACCACGCGTTCGGTCATCCCGGGTTACAGCGATTCCGGCACGTTCCACACCAACGGCTTGCTGGGCGACACGACGATCGGCGTCACGCTCGCCGTGCCGATCTTCAGCGGCGGACTCGTCACAGCGCAGACACGCCAAGCTGCGTTCCAGCGAGACACCGCGCAGGACAATCTCGAACTCACACGTCGCACGGTGTTCGCCAATACGCGCAATTCGTACCGCGCAGTGATCGCAGGCATCAGCGAAGTCGAAGCGACGCGGCAGGCAGTCGTTTCCGCGCAGAGCGGTCTCGATGCGACACAGGCGGGTTTCGAAGTCGGCACCAAAACGATTCTCGACGTGCTGACGAGCCAAAGCACACTGCTCAACGCACAGAGTGCGTACTCGCAAGCGCGCCATCAGTTCGTTCTGAGCGGTCTGCAGTTGAAAGACGCCGCCGGCATTCTCGAGGCGAAAGATATCGAAGCGGTGAATTCGCTGCTCGAATGACGCGATTCAACGTACGCACGCGTATGCAGACAAAGGGCGCGCGACGCGCCCTTTTTCTTTTCGGCGACTGACAATTTCCGTCAGTGTGCGACGCCGTCTTGCGGGTGTGCGTCGAACGCGTTGAAGGTTTGTTCGTCGAGTTCGATCCAGAACGCGACGACCGGCCTGCCGTCGACCAATTGCGACGGACCAACCCGATGCACGTGGATTCCGAAATTGCGCGCGATGCGTTCGACGCCGACGTAGCTGAAGGTGATCAATCGTTTCGCGCCACCGGCGAACGCCGTCTCGCACACCGCGCGCAGCAGTTCGCGGAAACGCTCGGCGGCTTCTTCGCGCGAAGCGATTTCGCCGTCGACGAGCTGCGTCGTGTAGCGCGACAACTCCCAGATTTCCGCTGACGCCGGCAGCGTTTGATTGCCCATCAGATGCGGAAACACCGTGCCGAGCAGATACGGCTCATCCGTTGGCAGGAGCCGCGCGCAGCCGCAGATGCGATCGGCGCGATCCTTCACCACGACGTAGAGCGTATCCGGCCGATCGAACTGATCGCGCTCGGCGCCGATCTGCGCGATGGGCAAATCCCAACCCAGATGCTCGACGAAAACCTTGTAACGGTACGCTGCGAGTTCGGCTTCCACGCCCACCTGCAACTGCTCCTGCTTGCCAACCACAATCGTCAACATGTCCACGGCCCCCTGTTTGCCGTGGCCGTATTGGAAAAGGACATGACGTTGGTGGTAACTGTAAAAGTTGACAGTTAACGGAAATCGCCTGTCCGCAGACAGATCGCTTTGTGTCATCCTGCACGGCAGCGACTGTGCGAATCCGTGGCACCTTTAATGCAGCGAGTGAACGCTTAGTTTGGCGTTGCCGACCTCGTCGAATCCGGTGAATGCTTGCCAGGAAATTCCGGCGAGCCAGTTTTCGAGCAGTTCGTTGGTCTTGGCCACGCCAAGATCGACGCCTTCAAGGGAGATGAACATGACATTGCTGCTGAAACCGCCGGGAGCCAGTTGCTGCGTCGTCGATTCGCCCGCGATGAACCATGCCCATCCGATACATACCTGCACCGACGTCGTGTCGTCGACCCAATCGCAATATCCTGCACAGAAGGCAGGCAGCGCTTGATCGATCAGCTCGCGCCGCAAGTCGTCGTCCTCGACCGACAAGCGTTTCGGGAAATGCAACGCGCAGAACTGCGGATACGTGAGACGAATGTACCCGTTGTCGGAATATTCAAGCGGCGGCAACGGCGAGTGCGGACTCGGGATGCTATACACGCGAGGGTTCCTGAGGGTCTTGGTTGATTGAATTATCGATCGGTTCGAAATAAATCCAACTGTAAAATGTGACAAGCCTACCGCGTTACCTGAGGTCGAAGCTGCGACGCACATGCCCAACTGGCGGGAAGAATACATCCACCGGCTCACCGAATCGGTCAATTCGGAAGGGCAGGTTTTCGACCAGCTAGCCGCCATCACGCGTCAGATGGGGTTCGAGTACTGTTCCTTCGGCGTGCGCGCCCCATTGATAGGCACCGCTCCGCAAGAATACTGGTGGACGACCTACCCCGAACGCTGGCAAAGCCACTATCTCGGCCATAACTACCTCGTCATCGATCCGGTCATCGACGCCACCCTGCGCAGCCCCGTCCCGGTGATCTGGAACGAGGAGCTGTTCACGCAGCAGCGCGGTTTCTGGGAAGACGCCCGCGCCCACGGCGTGCGCCACGGCTGGACCATCGCTGTGCACGGCCGTCACGGCGAACTGGGCGTCATCTCGCTGGCACGATCGGCCGAAGAACTCACCTCCGACGAACTGGCCGATTGCGAAGCCAAGCTCGTGTGGCTGTCGCACGCGGCGAACGGCGTGGTCGAAAATATCATTGCGCAAAAGAACGCGCCGGCCGTGATGCCCGTGCTCACGCAGCGCGAACGCGAAGTGCTGCGCTGGACCGCGTTTGGCAAAACCTCCGACGAGATCGGCATGATCCTCGGCATTTCTTCGCGCACCGTGAACTTCCACATCACGATGGTGCTGGAAAAACTCGAAGCGGTGAACAAGACGCAGGCCGTCGCCAAGGCCGTGATCCTGGATCTGCTTTACTGAGGCGATTCGCGATTGAGCGTGTGCCCGTTCATCTCGCTTTCGATGATGGCGACCGTTCGCATCACGCCGCCCTGTTCCTGCTCGAACGCCGTTCGCGCCGCACGACCGACTTGCTGACGCCAGTCGTTGTCGGCCAGGAGACGAATCACCGCGCGTCCGAGTTCGTCGCCGTCGAAAATCTGCACGGCCGCGCCGGCGTCGAGCAATGATGCCGTGATGTCGGCGAAGTTGAACGTCTTCGAACCCACGATGATCGGCACCGCGAGCGCTGCCGGTTCCAGCACGTTGTGTCCGCCGATCGGCACGAGACTGCCACCGACGAATGCGACATCAGCCGTCGCATAAAAACGCAACAATTCGCCGAGTGTATCGACGACGAAGCACTGCGTATCCGACGCACCCGTTCCATCCTCGCTGCGCGTGCGCGTGACGAAGCCGAAACTGCGGCACGCGAGCGCGACCGGCTTGAATCGTTCCGGATGCCGCGGCGCGATCAGCAACAACGCGTCCGGAAACTGGCGCAACACTTCGGCGTGCGCTTTGAGCACGGGCAGCTCTTCGCCGTCGTGCGTGCTCGCCGCAATCCACACCGGCCGTCGCGCGCCCCAGCTCGAACGAATCGCTTGCGCTTGCTCGGCCATGTCCGACGGCACCGTCATGTCGTATTTCAGATTGCCGACGACGCCGAGCCGTTCGTCACGCGCACCGAGCTCATGCAGACGTCCCGCATCCGTCACCGACTGCGCGGCGACGAAGCGCACGCTCGCCACCGCTTCGTTGACGAGCGGACGAATCGGCCCGTAACCCTTGAAACTTTTTTCCGATAATCGCGCATTCGCGAGAATCAGCGGAATGTCGCGTTCCTCGCATTCGAGAAACAGGTTCGGCCAGATTTCGGTTTCCATCACCACGCTCACGCGCGGCCGAACGCGTTTCAGAAATCGACGGATCGACGCCGGCAGGTCGTACGGCAAATACACATTGAACACGCGATCGCCGTACACGCGGCGCACGCGCTCGGATCCCGTCGGCGTCACCGTCGTGATGACGAACGGCGTGTGCTGATGACGCTGCATCAACGCATCGATCAGCGGCAGCGCCGCGTTCACTTCGCCCATCGACACCGCGTGAACCCAGATGCTGTCGCGAATGTGCGGATCGGGAAAAAATCCGAAGCGCTCGCGCCAGCGCCCGAAATACTCGCGATAACGCAGTCCGCGCACCGCCAGCCGATACAGGATCAGCGGTATCAGCAGATACATGATGACGGTATAGATCAGCCGGCGCAGACGCATAATTCGACGCGATGAAAGGCCGCAAAGTATAGCCGACCGCTCCGCGTCGCCTCGTCGAAAAAAAGGCCATAACTGCTAAAGTGCGCGGATGATTTCGCCGCCGTTTCCAAAACGTCTGCTGTGGCCGAAATGGTGGCCGACGTGGCTCCTGCTCGGACTCATGTGGCTGCTTTCCCGCATGCCCTATCGCGCGCAGTTGGGCTTCGGACGTTTCCTCGGACGCTTCACGCGGCGTCTGCCCGGCAGTCGCCGGCGCATCGCGCGACGCAATCTCGAATTGTGCTTTCCCGAAAAATCCGTCGACGAACGCGAGCGTTTGCTCAAAGGCGCGCTCGCCGATCTCGGCCTGATGATCGCCGAAAGCGGATTGACATGGATGTCGAGCGACCGCGCCTTCGCGCGCGTGCCGAGCACCATCGAAGGACTCGAACATCTCGAACGTTGCCGCGCGGAAGGCCGCGGCGTGCTGCTCGTCGGCGCGCATTTCTCGCATCTGGAATTGTCGTCGCGACTCGTCTCGCAACACATCTCCATCACCGGCATGTACCGTGTGATGGACAACGACGCACTCGACTGGTTCACGCTGCACCGCCGGCTCACGTACGGCGACGGCATGTTCACCAAGGAAGAATTGCGCGCGACCGTGAAATACCTCAAACGCGGCGGCACCGTTTGGTACGCGCCCGATCAGGACATGCGCGGCAAGGACAGCGTGTTCGTGCCGTTCTTCGGCATCCAGGCATCGACGATCACCGCGACGCATCACCTCGCACGATTGTCCGGCGCCGCCGTGATTCCTTTTTTCCATAAACGCCTAGACGACGGCGGCTACGCGTTGCGTCTCGAAGCGCCGCTGGAAAATTTCCCGACGGACGACGCGGTCGCCGACACCGCACGCGTCAATACATTCATCGAACAGATGGTTCGCGAAGCGCCCACGCAATACCTGTGGGTGCACAAACGCTTCAAGACACGTCCGCCTAACACACCCTCGGTATACTGATTGCGGGGCTCCTCGGGAGAGAAACCGTGACATTCGTCTGGATGCTCGTGTTCACTGTGGTGAGCGCGTGGTTGTGCGGTGCGGCCGACAACGGACGAACCACATTCACTGCCGCTATTCTCGGCGCGTGCTTGGGATGGCTCGCCAGCCGCTGGAGCCGCGCCGGCGAACGCATCGACCGTCTCGAACGCGAGCTGGCGGAACTGCGCGGCGAGAAACCGCTCGCCACGCCGATCGAACCTGCGGCGATTCGAACGCCGATCAGAGTGCCCGAGTCGTCTCCGATTCCAGCGCCAGCGCCGTCGCCACTCCCGGTACCCAAACCCGTCGTCGAAGTACCCGCACCGTTCGCGACGCCGGTCGCGCCTCGACCGATATTCCAGGATCCGCCACCGATCGAAGTGGCGCCGACGCCCGATCCGGTCGCCATCGCCGTCGCGCGCGTCAAACGCTGGTTCACCGAAGGCAACGTGCCGGTCAAAGTCGGCGTGCTCGTGCTGTTCCTCGGCGTCGCCGCGCTGCTCAAATATGCCGCCGACGCAGGCTGGCTGCGCGTGCCGATCGAACTGCGTCTCGCCGGCATCGCGCTCGTCGCCCTCGTCGCGCTCGGTTTCGCGTGGCGCAAGCGCGAAACGCATCGCGCGTTCGCGCTCAGTCTGCAAGGCGGCGCCATTGGCATTCTCGTGCTGACGGTGTACGCGGCGTTACGCATCTACGCGCTGTTGCCACCCGGTCTCGCGTTCGCGTTGCTGATCGTTATCGTCGCCGGCGCCGGTGTTCTCGCGGTCGCACAGGAATCGCCCGCGCTCGCGATCCTCGCCGTCGTCGCGGGTTTTCTCGCGCCGATCCTCGCATCGAGCGGTCAGGGCGACCACGTGATCCTGTTCGGCTATTACGCCGTGCTCAACGCGATGATTTTCGCGGTCGCCTGGGTGCGGCCGTGGCGCGCGCTGAACGTGCTCGGGTTCGTGTTCACATTCGGCATCGGCACGGTGTGGGGCGTTCTTCAATATCGACCCGAACTGTTCGCGACCACCGAACCTTTCCTTTTGCTATTTTTTGCTTTTTATCTTTGTATACCAATTTTTTACACGCGTCGCCGCCAGTTCTCGCAGCGCGACCTGATCGATTCCACGCTCGTCTTCGGCACGCCACTCGCCGCGTTCCCGCTGCAGGCCGCGCTGCTCGACGGCGCACGAATGCCGCTGGCGTGGAGCGCGCTCGTCGCGGGCGTCGTCTACATCGCGCTCGCCACGCTCGAACTGCGCCGGCTCGGCTTGCGTTTGCTCGGTCTGTCGCACGCACTGCTCGCGCTGGGTTTCGCCACGCTGGCGATTCCGCTCGCGCTGTCCGCGCGCGCGACGGCGTGCGCGTGGGCGCTCGAAGGCGCTGCGCTCGTGTGGCTCGGACTGCGTCAGCAACGAAAATTGCCGCGCTGGATCGGCTACGCGATGCAAGGCGCGGCCGGCCTCGCGTTCGCGTATGGCTTCGACATTTCAGTCGATCCCACGCCGATCCTGAACGGCCAGTTTTTCAGCGCGATCCTGATCGCACTCGGCGGCGGCATCAGCGCATGGCTCGTATTCCGCGCGAATCGCCGCGCACCGCTCGCCACGATATTCCTGCTGTGGACGTGGGGCTGGTGGTGGGTTGCGTGCGGGCGCGACATCGAGCAATTCGCGCCGGTGCATCGCGCATCGAGTTTCGCACTGGCCGTCATCGCGGTCACGGCGGCGTTCGGCGCGTTCGCGTATCGCCGCATGAATTGGGTGGACGCCGCGTGGCCGGCGCTCGTTTCGCTCGTCGCGGCCGTTCCGCTGGTTTTGCTCACGGCGATCGACAACGTTGGTCCGCTCGAAAACGGGGCCGGTGCCGCGTGGTTGTTGTGGTTCATGTCGATGCTGTTCGCCATGCGCGTGTTGTCGCTGCAACGGCACGCCCAGCTCGACATCGCGCAAATGCTGTTCGTGTGGATCGTCGATCTCGTGATCAGCGTCGAACTCGCCTGCGCGTTCGAACATCACCTGCAACTCTCACCGCTGTGGAACGTGCTCGCCGCGCTGGTTCCTACGACGCTCTTGTTCTGGCTCGTCCTGCGCCGCAACGCGTTCGTGCGCTGGCCGGATGCAGCCGCCGCCGAACGGAGACGTTACCTCACGTTGTGTTTGGCGGCCGGCATTCTCGCGCTGGCCTGGTTCGCGGGTTTGTTC
>DATBAU010000152.1:0-10299 GCA_036271355.1 Rudaea sp.
GTCCTAGGCCTCTAGACGATGGGGACGCCGAAGCCGGTTGCCAGGACTTTAAAGTGGTGGAGCCAATCGGGATCGAACCGATGACCTCGACAATGCCATTGTCGCGCTCTCCCAGCTGAGCTATGGCCCCGGGAAAGAGGCGGAATGGTAAGTAAATCGCGAGGTTTCGTCAATCGCTTCCGGCGACGACGAGGGGCGGCATCGAACTTGCTGTTGTCCTTGATGGGTCCGAAAATGTCGGTGCAAATCCGCCGGAATGCTGTAAAGGTTTGCAATTGACGCGCGCGCGACGTTGCGGCACTTTCACAGGGGCGGTCAGTCCTTGGTAAAGGGTGTGGTTTTTAGGCCGATAGTTCGATGTGGCTTGACGGGGAGACAATGAGTCGGAAACTTCGCAACGCGTCGTCCAGGGGCGTACGTTTCGCGCGCGTGCATCCGGTCGCGACCGGCATGATCGGCTTGACCGCGGTGTTTGCCGTGGCCACCGCGATCATCGTGATCTACTGGACCGAACTCGATAATCTCCACATACCGCCCGTGCTAGCGATGGCGCTCGGATGGTTTGTCGCCGTCGGCTCGACACTTGGCATCGCGTTGTTGCTGATGTGGGTGAACGATCAGCGCGAAGTGAACCGCAGCCGTCGCGCGATCCGGCTCAACTTCGATCATGCGTTGCTGGCGATGCTCGACCTGGTGCAACAGTTCACCACGAATGCGGATAGAACGACGCGCATCGGTCCGGCGATCGAGGCCGCGCAAAAGCAGATCATCGCCGCCAGCGCGCGATTGAAACGGTTCGAAACCCGGCTGACGTCGTTTCCTCCCGATGTACTCAATGCCTACGCCGATCTGGAAAACGAGATCGACGTCGCGCTGGAAGAGTTGAATGATCTGCATCGCAAGTCGCGCGGCGAGCGCGAGGCTCGTCTCATCAAGTTCGGCTTCGAGATACTCGATCGCGTTGGTCGCTTCGATGGATTCCTCACGATCATCGATGCGCGTCGCACGCAAGCGTCGTTCGCGTTCGAGCGGTTCGTGATGTCGGAGGATGCGAAAGCCGGCGCCACGACGTCATCGCTGGAGAATGCTCCCGCCATTCGGCGCGCGTAGCACGCGGTATCGCGTGCACGGTTCGATCGACCGGCGATGCGAATTGCAGGTTCGCATTCGCGCGGCAAGGCAACTTGCTTGAAACCCGCGCGATAATTTCCGCATATCGCCTTGTATGGCGCTGATCGCACAGACGGCACGGCCATTGCTAAAGGCGATGCCATTGTCGTAATGGAGAATGCGATGAGTATCGTCAACAAGATGAAATCACTGTCGGCCCGCGCAACGATGAGCGACGACGATGTCCGCGCGCTGCTCGCCAAAGATCATGACGAAGCGAAAGCGCTCGCCAAGGAAATGCACGAGGCGAAGTCGGCCACGCGGCGCATGGCGTTGCTCGGCAAGCTCAAACCCGCGCTCACCGCGCATTCCCGCGCCGAGGAAAAGGTCGTGTACGATGCGCTGCTGCGCGTTCGCACGAGCGATCCTTCGCACGAAATCGCCGACGAAGGCTACGTCGAACATTCGCTCGTCGATGAGCTGCTAACCACGCTCGCGTCCACTGATGCATCGACCGAACGCTGGCGCGCGAGCGCGAAGGTACTTTTCGAACTGCTCGAACATCACATCCAGGAAGAAGAGAGCGACACCTTCGCGCTGCTCGGCGATCATTTCACCCGCGAGAAGCTCGAAGAAATGGGCGCGCAGTTCAAACGCAGCGAACTGCAGATTCTCGAGAAACTGATTGCGAAGCCTAAGCGCAAAGTCGCCCCGGCAAAACGCCGTCCAACCGCCAAACCCGCACGACGTGCGGCGACGGTGAAGCGCACGTCGTCTGTAGCGCGAAAGTCGGCATCGAAATAAACCCGCGCAGACCATAAGGACACGGCGTACATGCTAGATGCAATCGATCGCCCGTTTTCGTCGGATGAAATCCGCATCCGCAAACCTGTCCGGAGCCGCATCGACATTCGCAACCGCGACGACGTCGCGTTGTGGTGCCGGCGACTCGGCGTGACACCGCTGCAGCTGTGCTCGCTGATCGAACGCGTCGGCAGCGACGCGACCGATCTTCAGCATGCAATGCGGACGAAATAGTACGACCCGTGTTGCGGATTGCATGGTCCAACCCGATCGATTTCGCGCATTGCATGACGACCGGCGACGCATCGCATTGATTTAACGTGTCATTAGCTTCGGCATGACCATTGCTCAACAAATTCCGATGGACTGTGCGTCAATAACAAAAAGGAGAGTCTCATGCGGCTAGTGATCATCGTGATCCTGATCTTGCTGTTGCTCGGCGCACTGCCGACATGGCCTTATAGCACTGGCTGGGGTTATTACCCCGCGGGTGGTCTGGGCTTGATTCTTTTGATCCTCATCATTCTCGCGTTGCTCGGCCGACTATAAGGCCGTAAGTCGAGAAAACGAAAAGCCGCGGCGAACGCCGCGGCTTTTTTGCGAGTGCACGATTTGCGACTAACGCGCGCAGTTGACGTTGTCGAGATACGCAAGCCGCTGCAGCGTCGTGGAGCCGGATCCAAACTCCGGATCCTTTGAGTGGTAGCTCAGTTGTGCGTCGACGCAATCGCTCAGGTTGACATCGATTGAACCCCACACCGCCGCGTGCGACCCGACGACGTCACCGCCGGGCAGCAATTTTCCGCCGGTATTGCGCGCGACCTGATCGACATGGATCGATTGCCCGGCAATGCTTCCCACGCCGTACAACCAAGCCGGCACGCCGTTCTCGTCGAACGTGTTCCAGATGACAAGGGCGGTGTCGTCCTGAAGACGCTGGATCGAAACGTAGTGGCCGTCATTGCTGGGATTGAAGTACAAACCGCTCATTCCGGCGGCTGAGATCTTTCCGATGCCGCCGCCGAATTCGTAGGCGCCGGCGTCGCACGCGGTCAGGCCACGTGAGAATCCGCGCGAATCCGTGCCTTCGCAATTTCCAACGATCCCGTTGCCAATGGCAGGACTGTCGTTGCGCAGCGCGACGTTCTTGACAACCCCGCCATGCCGGTCGAGGTCGAGCAGACGGCCATCGGCCACCACCCGATCGTTCGCAGCGTTCAAGCCGCAACCCGCGTCGTCGGTGACATTGCCGCCGAGCGACGTGACATGCACGCCCAAGCAACCGTGCCCATTGCCCGACAAAATGCTGTTGCTTATCGAAACTGTGCCGCCGCTGAAGACAGTGGCATCGTTGTTCACGATCGTGGAGTTGGAAATCGTTATGTTCGGGGCTCCGTCAAACAGCGGAATGTCGCCCTGCTGACTTACGTTCGACGCGATGGTCACGTTGCGCAATGTCAAGTCGCCGCCGTAAAAAAGTCCACCGGACTCATAACCCAGCGGACTAGGAAGGTAGTCCATCGTATTCGACGCGATGCTAACCGAGTCGATGAGCAGACTGCCTTCGATGAAGAACGCGTCTCCGAGCGGAGAAACGATGTTCGGCTTTGCGGCGTTTGCCTGCACGGCTGTCGACGCGTGAGCCGCGCCTTCGATGTTGAGATTGCGCAGTGTGAGGCTTGCACCCTTTTCGACGTGTACCGAGAAACCTGACGGCTGGTTGCTGCTGTCGAGTAGCTCGGCGGACAAGCTTGCGCCCGCGCCATCGATGACTATATTGCCGGCGATCTCAAACGAACAGCCCGAATAGTGACCGTTGCGCGCAAGGATAATGAGCGACGGCTGTGGGCCGGATGATGATGCCGCGGCGGCGAGTCCGGCGCAATTGCCGTCGGCAATTCGGACGATGCCGTTTGCCCACGCAGCGGACGTGGAGCAGAGTGTGAGCACAGTGAAACAACGAATAATTTTACGCATGGTAATCCTATCTATTTTTTGTGAGGTTGGACGCGGACTCATCGTAGGCGAGTCTGAACCGTCTTTTCGGACAAGTTCAACCCAAGATTCGTCCACCACACGTGTTTGCAGCCGAGATAACCCGCACGTCCCGTTCTCGAATGACGCGACGCGCTCGGCGCCACTTAGTCGCGTATTGGTTGGCTCTGGAGAAACGGATGCCTACTTCGGCTAATCTTCGCCGTCGTGGCCTCGATCAAAACACTGTGCAAGGCGACCGGGTGGCTCGATAAGGCGGTCGCATCCGTGCCGACGAAACGCTTCGCGCGTTTTCGCGGAAACATTCTGAAGCAGATCGGCGCGCAACTCGGTGATGACGCGCGCGCTTGTATCGACATCGATTGGTGCGGCGTGCGTTGTCCGACCGCCGTAGGTTTGATGCGCGGCATCGTACACAAAGTCGCGATCGTCGTGACATCGGCGCGAAACGAATCCGTCGATCTACTCGGCGAGGTTGCGGCGTACATCGAACGGCATCTCGATAGCCATCCCACGACGGCGGTCGATGGGTTGCTGATTTTCGATGGCGAGGGTGGCAACGTCGTCGTGCAGGAAACGGTCGGTACAAGTCCTGCTCAGGTCGTCGTCTATGTCACGTCAAGCGACACCGCAACGCTGGCGTCCGTGGCGCTGTCGAATCAGAAACGAAAATGCACGCCAACGGAAAAGTAGCGTGTGGCTTCGAGCTGCAATCCGTTGACGCGTTGATACAACGGGGCTTGCATGAACGCGAACAGCGAAATGCCGTGCGTCGGCGTCCACGTGAAACCCGGACTCAGATAGATCAATGACGCACCGCTGTTGTCGATATCGGCATTCACGCCTTGCTCGCGCTTTTCGGCACGCGCGTTGATTTGCAATTCGGGCACGAATGTCGACGATGCCGTGTAGCGAACGCCGAGGTTCACGTTTACGCCCGCACCGGGTTTGAATCCGTCGTTCGAATCCAGCGGTTGTTGCGCGAGGATTTGCCCGAAGTAACTCCAGTCCTGCGCAAACGCGCCGACGTGATACGCGCCGATCAGCAGATCCGTCGTGCCGGATCCCAACTGCAAACCGCGGTCGACGATTTCACCCGTTTGCGGTCCGGTTTCGAAACGGTCGTCGGTATTTCCGGTCGGAAGCTTCAGTCCGAACAGAAGTCCCGTGCTGCGTTGCGCATCGAAACCCGAATAACGCGCGATGACGCGCAAATCGCCGATGCCGTTGTCGTGCGAGGTGGAAACATCGGTATCGCCTTCGGCGATCGTGGCGTGCGAGCGATCGAAATAGGGCAGCGACACGTTGACGCCCCAGTTTCTGTCCGGGCTGTAGTCGACGGACGCGGTCACGTTGCGGTTGATCGTGTATTGCTGGATTTCCCTGTCGTTCGGAATATCGAGCGTCGAGCGCGACACCGCGTCGGTGCCGGATCGCAGTTGCGACTGATCGAAATAATCGTCGCGCAGATCGAAGTGCCAGCCGCCGGTGGCCGCGAGTCCTTGCGTGGCCCAATCGGAATTGAGCGTGCAGCCGCACGCGGAACACGCCATCGCCGACGGCGCGAACAACACCGCACTCGCCGCCGCCAATGAACCGCGAATCGCCCAACGCCGCATGCATCGCTCCTTGTCGAAGGCCGCGATGCTAACGGGATTGCAGCGGATTCGCGTGCGGCACAATGCCGCAGATCATTCGACAGGTGACTCCGGTACGGGTCGTTTCATCAGCTTGCGCTGCAGCGTGCGGCGATGCAGTCCGAGCCGCCGCGCCGCTTCGGATACGTTGCCGTCGCACTCGGCCATCACGCGCTGGATGTGTTCCCATTCCAGACGTTTCAGGCGTGGCACGCTGTCGTCGGCCGCATCGTCTTCGCTCACGCTGTGTGGATGCTCGTCGAGCAGTGCGCGTACGACCGCATCGGCATCGACGGGCTTGGCGAGATAATCGTGCGCGCCGCGCCGGATCGCCTCGACCGCCGTCGCGATGCTCGCGTAACCCGTGAGCAACAGGATGCGCAGACGCGGTTGTATGTCGAGCATCTCGGGAATCAGCGACAGCCCATTCTCGCGGCCGATGCGCAAATCCACGACCGCAAAATCCATCGATTGCCCGCGCAACACGTTCAGCGCGCCCGCGGCATCGAGCGACGCGGTGACGAGAAATCCGCGCGTCGACAACGCGCGACTCAGCACCTTCACGAATACCGCATCGTCGTCGACGAGCAGAATGCGTTTCTCCGTCACCGCGATCGCTCCGCGAGTGGCAACAAAAGTCGCGTGCGCGTGCCGCCACCATCTGCGGGTTCCGCGAGCAACTGGCCGTGATGACGTTCCGCCGTCGCGCTCGCGAGTGCGAGTCCGAGTCCGAGTCCGTTTTCCTTCGTCGTGAAAAATGCGGTGCGTCCATCGAACGCGAGTCCCGCGCCGAAATCGCGCACGTCGATGAATGCGTGCGCGGCGTCGACGCCGGCGCGCAGCTCGATGCGATCGTGCCCGAGCGCGCGCGATGCCTCCCACGCATTGTTCAGCACGTTGATGAGCGAGTAGCGCAGATCGTCCGTCGCGCGGATTCGTGCCGGCGTCGCGCTCGGCGTCAATTCGAGTAGCGCGCTCGGACGCAGCAGGCGAAAACGGTCGGCGCAATCGGCCACGAAATCATCGAGCACAAACATGGCGGCGGCGTCGTGGAATTCGCGCGTTCCGGTGCGCACGAGTTCGCGCAGGATATCGCGGCAACGGTCGGCCTGCGTCGCGACAAGTTCGAGATCCTCGCACAGCGCGCCGTCGCCCGCGTGCTGTCGGCGCAGATCGGCCACGAGCGTGATCACCGTCGACAGCGGCGTGTTGAGTTCGTGCGCTGCGCCGGCCGCTTGAATGGCGACGGCCAGCAGGCGCTCGTCGCGCAGCGTGCGTTCACGCTCGCGCTGGATCGCCAGACCCTGCGCGCGAAACGCCGTCGCGAGACGCGCCACGAAAAATGCGAGCAGCGCGGCGGAGATCGCGAACGTCACCGCCATGCCGACCAGATGCGCGCCAAACTCCGAGTTCGCATCGTGCTGATGCAACGCGGGCAGCGGTACGTGCGCGACGATGAGAAATCCGTACGCGGCGGCGGCAAGCGCCGTGACGATCGCGACGTGACGCATGGGCAATGCCGTCGCCGCCAGTGCGATCGGTAGGATCAGCAGGCTGATGAACGGATTCGACGATCCGCCCGTGAGATACAGCATGTAAGCGAGTTCGAGGATGTCGAACGCGAAATAGCCGATGGTTTCCGCCGGCGCGATCGGCCGCGCGGTTCGCGTGCGCCACACGCCGAACACGCCGCCCGCTGCCAGGACGACGACGCCAACCATCAGAGCGGCTATAGGCACCGGCAAGTGCAGCCAGACGATGGCCGCGCAAACCGCGAGTGCCTGGCCCGCCGCGCCGATCAGCCGCAGCCACGCGAGATCGCGCGAGAGTTGACGAAGTGGATGGTCGGCGGTCTGCATTACGTCGGTTGTCGTGGGTATTTCGCGAGCGTCGTCGATCATCGCATGCGATGGCGCAGCGGCATAGTCGGTCGCGCAACGTTGCGACCCGACGAAGTGGCGACGTTCGATCGATCGCCGCATTCGCTGTGGCATGATGTTTCGATGATCACGAGCATCGCGCGCACAGCGAACGGCGGCTGAGGATGGGACGATGGATCGGCAAGATTCTTCCGCGCTCGTTTTATGCGCGCGACGCACGCGACGTCGCGCCGCTGCTGCTCAACAAACTGTTCGAGAGTGCGGACGGGCGAGCGGGTCGCATCGTCGAAGTCGAAGCATATTGCGGTGCGCTCGACGAAGCCGCGCACACGTTTCGCGGCAAGACGGCACGAAACGCGACGATGTTCGGTGAAGCAGGTCATCTGTATGTGTACTTCACCTACGGCATGCACTGGTGCTGCAACGCGGTGTGCGGATCGGGCGAGGGATGGGCCGTATTGATTCGCGCGCTCGAACCTGTCGCCGGTTTGGAAACCATGCGCGCATTGCGCGGCACGCGGGATCTGGATTTGTGCCGTGGACCGGCGCGTCTGTCACAAGCGTTCGGCATCACGCGCGAGGAAGACGGCGTCGATCTCGTGCGCGGACAAAGCCGGCTGCGCATCACCGACGACGGTCACGCGCCTCCGACGAACGCGCGGATCAGCGCGCGCATCGGCATCAGCAAAGCGAAAGATTTCCCGTGGCGCTGGTCGGTGCCGGACAGTCCGTTCGTTTCTGGAAAAGTCGTGAGGACGTAGCGAGGTTTACGTCGTTCGATTCGACAGCACGTCGCGCAACGCGCGGTCGAGTGCGTCGAGCGGCGCGTTCGATTGCGTCAAATTCGGAAGGTGTTGGCGAATGCGCGCTGCGAACGTCGCGCGTCGCTTCGCGTCACGCGCGACCGACACCGCGATCCGCGCCAGTTCGTCGGGCGATTGCGCGATGAGTTCGGAGCAATCGATCGCGCGCAGCATCGCGGCGGATTGACGGCCGCGCATGAATCGTTCCGGGCACGTGACGATCGGCAAGCCGCAATGCAAAGCATCGAGCGCGGTGTTTCCGCCGGACCAGTGCAGCCCATCGACCATCACGTCGCACGCGAGGTTGATGCACAGATAGTCGGCGCGCGAACACTGTGCGAAGCAGTGCACATGCCGACGTGGATCGGCGCTCACTTTCGAGAGTGCGCGCATCAGTCGGTCGTGCACGCGCACGACCGAACTCGGCGGCGTCAGTTCGAACAGGACGAATAGCGCCGACGGATCGCGTCGAACGATCTCGACCAGCACGGCGTCGGTATCCGGATGCAATTTGTAGAGGGTTTGCGGAACGAGATACAGCGTGCGGTTCTCGGGCAAACCCATTTGCCGGCGCGTGAGCGGCACAGGAATTTGCGGCCCGGGATAACGCGTGCCCAGCGCGGGCAAAAGGATCAGACGTTCGGTGTAGTGATCGCGGGCATCGGCGGGTTCCATCTCCGCGCACGAAAAAAACGCGTCGATGGTCGACAGACCGCTCGTGATCGGATGGCCCCACGCGCAAACCTGACGCGGCGCGAGACGCAACGCGGCGAGCGCGAGCGTGTCGCGGTCCATGCCGAGTTCGGGATAGATCACGATGTCGGCCGCGAGTTCGCGCAAGGCCGCCGCGTTTTCCGTGAGCGTGCCATCGAGCGTGAGTTCGGCGTGGGCGAAGCGGGCGAGCTGTTCGGTGAGTGCATCGCGTTCGACGCCGACGTGGACGAGGACGACTTCCCAGTTTCGCCGAGCGAGTTCTTCGATCCACGAAGAGAAATACCAGCCGACGGTGCAGTCGTGAAAATAATTGGAAACCATCGCCAGACGCGGACGTGTTCGTGCGGGCGGTGTCGGCGCGGTGGCGAAATTCGGGAGCAGTTTCGCAAGCGATTGCGAAAGCCATCGGCCGAAAATCGTCTGCAAATCGCGATCGTTTTCGCCGTGGTACGCGAGGAAGAAATTGTCCCAGCAAAGTTTATCCGGCGGCGGCGCGAGGCGTTCGATGTTCTCGGGAGAATATTCGGCGACGAATGCGTCGAGATTGCGCGCGAACTGCGCGCGCACGTCATGCAGTTCGTCGATGCTCGCGTACGCGGCCGGCAAGCCGAGCGCCAACGCGAGTTCGGCGCGCATTCGCAACACCGGATCGGTTTGCGAATCGCGCAAGGCCGTCAGCACGGCGCGGCTGGCGTGCAAGTCGCCTTTGGCGCGTATGTGCACGGCGAAATACCAGCACCACGCCCACGATTCGACTCCGTCCTGAGCGACGTGTACCGCGAACGGCACGGCCGCATCGTCGCGGCGAACACGCAATAGCATTTCGGCCGCGGCGCGGCGCGAAGCGCTGTCGTCGAACCGCGATTGCCATTCGATCAGGCGACGCGCGGCGTTCTGCGGCTCGCCGCGCGCGATTTCGGCTTCGGCAAGCTTCAGGGTGGCCGTGCTTTCGGAATTTGCCATCTCGGTTCAGATTTCCTTTTCTTGCAAGTGTGAAATGCGGCTTGGCTCCGCCGCCGGCCGAGAGGAGTTCATCGTTATCACGACTTTTCCTTTCGTATGTCCGTGACCGAAATAGCGCATGGCGTCGGCGGTATTCTGCAACGGAAAACGTCGATCGATCACTGGTTTGACCGCGCCGGACTCGAGAAGTCTTTTCATCGCCGTCAGATCGCCTGGCGTGATGCGCGCGAGGAACGACATCATTTTGTTGCTCGAGGTTTTCGATATCCAGGTCGCGAGCGCGAGGCCGCTCACGATCTCGCCGACGGAACCGCTGCCGCCGCCGGCGAGGACGCAAATCCCGTTCGGCTTCAACGCGCGTTTGTAATCGAAAAGCGAGCGGTTTCCGTTCGC
>DATBAU010000153.1:0-3309 GCA_036271355.1 Rudaea sp.
AAAACGTGCATCCAGTCGTGATACTGCACCACGGCGGCGATGAGCCCCATCAGAATTCCGGTGATGCTGCCCAGATACGGCACGAAGCTGATCAATCCCGCGATGATGCCGATGAGCGGACCGATATCGATGCCGACAGCCCACAACGCGATGGCGTACAACGCACCGAGCGAAAGCATCACGGAAAGTTGCCCGCGCACGAAACCGCTGAGCGTTTCGTCCGATTCGCGCGCGAGTTTCGCGACGGTGGGTTCGACGGAACGCGGCAGCAGATCGTGGATGTTGTCGATCATCGTGTGCCAATCGCGCAGCAGATAAAAGAACGCGACCGGCACTACGACGACGTGGATGATCCAACCCACCACCGTGAAACCGGACTTCGACAACACCGCCACGACGGTCGCCGCGGCGCCGCCCGCTTCTTTCCAATGCTCCTGCAATACCCCGACGATCGATTGCATGTCGGGCGCTTCCAGGCTGAGATCGAATTTCGCGTTCAGCCACGGCACGCCTTCGTTCTGCACCCACGCGATCCAGTCGGGCAGATGGCGGATGAGCGTCGCGATTTGCCGCTGCAGATACGGGATCAGCAACACCAGCACGACGATCATAAGGATCAACAGCACGAGAAACACGATCGTCGTCGCCAGCGTGCGGCTGAGTTTCATGCGCTGCAGACGGTCGACGAGCGGATCGAACAGGTAAGCGAAAATCGCCGCGACGGCGAATGGCGTGAGTACGGGCGCGAGGAGGTACAGCGCCGCAAAAATCAGCACGACAAGCGCGATGAGCTGCCAGCGCTGGGCGACTTTCGGCGTCATTGCGTACGCTCCCGCGCGCGGATGCGCAGCGCTTTCGCCGACCAGATGGCGACGTACTGCAGACCGCTCACGATGGTTATCGCGGCCGTGACGTAGATGGCGAACGTCATCGCGGCCGGCGGCAACTCGAACCATGTCGTGAGATGCACCAGTTGCAGGACCACGTAGACGATCTGCACGCAGGTATTTATTTTCGAGAGCAGCGTCGGCTCGCCGCTGATGCGTCCGACGAACGCGTGGTACGCGATGGCGCCGGCGACGATCAGCACGTCGCGCCCGACGACGAGCCACGTCAGCCATTCCGGATGCGCGCCCACGAGACCGAGCGACACGAAACAGCCGATGAGCATCAGCTTGTCGGCGATCGGATCGATGATTCCGCCGATCCAGCTTTGCCAGTCGAAATGCTTGGCGAGCCAGCCGTCGAGCGCGTCGGTGAATCCGGCGACCAGAGCGACGATCACGGCCGCGTCGTAACGGCGATCGCGAATCAGCCACACCAGCGGAATGACGAGCAGCATGCGCAGCGCGGTCAGCGCGTTGGGCAGATGGCGCAGCGGCGATGGCCTCGTCGGCGGCATCGGATCAGCCGATCACGGCTGCATGTCGAGCAAGGCGTCCACGCCGTCGACCGGCGGCTTCGCGTTGGCGACGCGGATCGGTCCGTTGCCGAGCGAATCGAGCACGCGCTGCAGCGGTCCGACGGTGTCGATCTTCAATTCCACGCCGTCGCCGCGCGCCTGTTCGGCCTGCACGCCGCGCACGAGTTCGTTGCGGCTGAGCGTGCCCATGAGGCGCGCATATGCATCGGCGGAACCGACGCCGCGCACCCAGACGCGATAACTCTGCGGTTTCGTATCGACCACCGCCGGCGCGGCATCGCCGCTTTTCGCGCCCGCGCTGCCGAGCAATTGATCAATCGCCTCGCGGTCGAATTGCGCGGAGAGCATCAAGTGCGATGTCGCGACATCCTGCGTGAACTGGTATTGCTGCACATAACGCGAGGCGCCGGCCACCGCCTTGGCGATGTCGGGCCGCGCCAGAACCGATGCGTCGCCGCCCACTTTGGTGAACACCTGCGCGAGCGCGGCTTTCAGGCCTTCGTTGCGGTCGCCTTCGGATTGCGAATTCACCGGCACCTCGCCGGAATAAAGACCGCCCGCCATGGCCGGCGCGGCGAGCCATACGGCCAGAACGAGGAACAGATAACGCACGAAGACGCGGCGCACTGCGAGTTATCCATGGCGATACAGGTTTGCAGTCTGCCCAATCGCGGCGCGAACGTCTATCATTTGCGCCCCGCACCCGATCGCCCGCCATGGCCGACAAACAAGCCCTCACTTACCGCGCCGCCGGCGTCGACATCGACGCGGGCGAAGAAGTGGTCGAGCGCATCAAACCGCTGGTGGCGCGCACGTTCCGCAAAGAAGTGATGGCGGGACTCGGTGGATTCGGCGCGCTGTTCGAACTGGCGGGGCGCTACAAAGAACCCGTACTCGTGTCCGGCACGGATGGCGTCGGCACAAAGCTCAAACTCGCGCAGATGCTTGAACGGCACGACACGATCGGCATCGATCTCGTGGCCATGTGCGTGAACGACGTGCTCGTGCAGGGCGCGGAATCGCTGTTCTTTCTGGATTATTTCGCGACGGGAAAACTCGATGTCGCGACGACGGTGAGCGTGATCGGCGGCATTGCGAAAGGTTGCGAGTTGGCCGGCTGCGCGCTGATCGGCGGTGAAACGGCCGAGATGCCCGACATGTATGCGCCGGGCGAATACGATCTGGCCGGATTCTGCGTCGGCGCGGTGGAGAAATCGAATCTCATCGACGGCTCGAAGATCAAGGCCGGCGACGCGATCATCGGCATCGCATCGAGCGGTCCGCATTCGAACGGCTATTCGCTGATCCGAAAAATCGTCGAGCGCGCCGGAAATCCTTTCGACATGGATTTGAGCGGCACGAAACTCGCCGACGCGCTGATGATGCCGACGACGATTTACGTGAAGCCGATTCTGCAATTGCTCGCAAAACAGTCCGTGCACGGCATGGCGCACATCACGGGCGGTGGCTTGACGGAAAACATCATTCGCGTCGTGCCGGATAGTCTCGGCATCGCGCTCGACAGCACGCAGTGGAAAATGCAGGCCGTGTTCGACTGGCTGCAACGCGAAGGCAATGTGGCGCAGGTGGAAATGTGGCGCACGTTCAATTGCGGTATCGGTTTCACGGTTATCGTCGGCAAGAACGATGCTGACGCGACGATCGCGAATTTGCGCGACGTGGATTTAACGGCGACGCAAATCGGCGAAGTCGTGAAGGAAAACGGCGCCGAGCGCGTAAGAATCGCGTGACGCGCACGGTCAACGATGGCAGGAGGTCGGCCTCATGACACTCGCATTCCGTATTTTCATTGCGCTCGCATCGACGCTCTCGCTTCCGTCGTTGGCTGCGGTTCCGACCGAATTCGTCGTCGCGGCGGACAAGAC
>DATBAU010000154.1:0-10755 GCA_036271355.1 Rudaea sp.
GTACGTCTTTCCGTTGCGCGTGAATTCGAATCGCGCGGCGTGAAGGAACAACCGGCGCAATGCGAAATCACGCAAGCGCTGATTGGTTTCCTTCGATCCGTATTTTTCATCGCCCGCGAGCGGAAATCCCGCGTGTTGCGCGTGGACGCGGATTTGATGCGTGCGTCCGGTATGCAATGTGACTTCCGCTAGACTCGCATCGGCGAACGTGTCGACGATCTTGAACGACGTCAGCGCCGGTTTTCCAGCTTCGTCGACGCGAACCATTCGCTCGCCGCCTTGCAAAATCGATTTTCGCAGCGGCACGTTCACATCGAATTTCGCACGCGGCGGATGACCACTGAGCAAGGCCAGATATTGTTTCGTCGTTTCGTTGTCGCGGATCAGATTCTGCAGATCGAGAAGCGCACTGCGTTTACGCGCGAGCACGAGCACGCCGCTCGTATCGCGATCGAGTCGGTGCGCAAGCTCAAGCGTTTCGTTCGGTCGAGCCGCGCGCAGCAATTCGATCGCGCCGAAACTGACGCCGCTGCCGCCGTGGCTCGCAACTCCCGCCGGCTTGTCCAGAACGAGGTACTGCGCATCTTCGAAGATGATCGATTCTTCGACGCGCTTCACCTGCTTCGACGGCGCCGGCGCGTTGTTCGGATCGCTGACGCGCACTGGCGGAATTCGAATTTCATCGCCGCCGTTCACACGCGTATCCGGTTTTGCGCGTTTGCCGTTCACGCGAACTTGCCCGGTCCGAACGATGCGATAGATCAAGCTTTTCGGCACACCCTTGAGCTGGCCGGTCAGGAAATTGTCGATGCGCTGACCATCGCGGTCATCGGGCACAAGTACCTTGCGCACCCCAGAACCGCCATCGGGCTTGGTTTCATTCATTGGTGGATAAATATCGTGCAAATTGCTAATATGGAAAGGCATTTCGCGCCAGCGGTCGGCCAAACTGTATTTGAGTCGATCCTTGGCGCACGCGGTCGCTGCGATACGTCAGCGCCCGGCGCGGGTCTCCGGTAGGAGCGCGTCGAGGCCGCTGCGACATCGTAACGGTTCGCGTCGCCGATTGCCCGCCGCCGTCATGGCGAAAGGAATCGCGGTCGTGCAACTAAAGGGCATTCATTAACAGGCCAGGCGCGAACGAAAACGCGCGGGCTAGCAAAGCGCTCCCGTGGATGCGTACCACGCCCACGGTTTGCGCGAATCCGCCGCCGGTATATCGGCGCGGAATCGCGGCGACGTTCGCGGTCGAGCGCGTGAGGATTTTTACAATGAAACGTATGTTGATCAACGCGACTCAGCGTGAAGAGTTGCGTGTGGCTATCGTCGACGGCCAATCCCTCTACGATCTCGACATCGAGATCCCTTCCAAAGAACAGAAAAAGGCCAACATCTATAAAGGCCGCATCACGCGAGTCGAACCCTCGCTTGAAGCCTGTTTCGTCGACTACGGTGCGGAGCGTCACGGCTTCCTCCCGCTGAAGGAAATCTCCAAGCAGTATTTCCATCAGGGCGTCGACCACAATCGAGCCGGTATTCGCGAGTTGCTCAAGGAAGGTCAGGAGCTACTCGTCCAGGTAGACAAGGAAGAGCGCGGCAACAAGGGCGCTGCCCTGACCACGTTCATTTCCCTCGCCGGCCGTTATCTCGTGCTGATGCCGAACAACCCGCGCGCGGGCGGCGTTTCGCGCCGCATCGAAGGCGATGATCGCGCGAACCTCAAAGAGGTGCTCGAGCAACTGAGTTTGCCCGATGACATGGGACTGATCATTCGCACCGCGGGCATGGGCCGCGAGGGTGAAGAACTGCAGTGGGATCTGGATTATCTGCTGCAAGTCTGGAAAGCAATCGACGACGCCGCGCAATCGCGCCCTGCTCCGTTCCTTATCTATCAGGAATCGAAACTCATCATCCGTGCGCTGCGCGATTACCTGCGCAACGACATCGGCGAAATCCTGATCGATAGCGACGAACTGTTCAACGACGCGCGCGATTTCGTGCAGCAAGTCATGCCGCAAAACCTGCGCAAGCTGAAAATGTACGTCGACACCGTTCCGCTGTTTTCGCGTTTCCAGATCGAAACGCAAATCGAGAACGCGTTCGACCGCAGCGTGCGTTTGCCGTCCGGCGGCTCGATCGTCATCGACCAAACTGAAGCGCTCACCGCCATCGACATCAACTCGGCGAAAGCGACCAAGGGCGGCGACATCGAAGAAACCGCGCTCAACACGAATCTCGAAGCGGCGGTGGAAATTTCCCGTCAGCTTCGCATCCGCGATGCCGGCGGACTGATCGTGATCGATTTCATCGACATGGATAGCCCGAAGCATCAACGCGAAGTCGAAGACAAATTGAAAGACGCGTTGCGGCACGATCGCGCTCGTGTGCAGATCGGCCGTATCTCACGCTTCGGTTTGCTCGAGATGTCGCGTCAGCGTCTGCGCCCGAGCCTCGGCGATTCGACGGAGCAAGTCTGTCCGCGCTGCGAAGGACACGGTCGCATTCGTGGCGTGGAATCGCTGTCGCTTTCCATTCTGCGCCTCGTCGAAGAACAGGCGATGAAAGAAAATTCCGGCCAAGTGCTCGTGCAGGTTCCGGGAAGCGTCGCCAACTTCCTGCTCAATGAGAAACGCAAAGCCGTCGCCGAGATCGAACACCGCCATCAGGTGCCGATCATTATCGTCGCCGACGACAAACTGCACACCCCGCATTTCGACATTCAGCGCATCCGCAAAGCGGACGTCGCCGAGGACGTGAAGCCGAGCTACGAACGCGTCACGCCGATCGTCGTCGCGCCGCCTCCGCAAGTCGCGAAGCCCGATGCTGAACCTGAAAAACCCGCCGTCAGCGGCGTGAAACCGGCGTCGCCGGCGCCGCAGATGAAACCGGATGTCGAAGAAACGCCCAAGCCCATCGCCATCGCGAAATCGAACGGCGGTTTCTGGGGATGGCTGAAAAATATGTTCGCTCCGGAATCCACCCCAGCGATCACAGCGCCGAAACCGCGCCCGCAATCGCCGCAGCGCGCGGAAGGAAGTCGCAACAAGAGTCGCTCGAACGATCAGCGTTCGGCGCGCGGATCGGACGGCCGTTCGTCGCAAGGCGATCGTCATCGCAACGAGCGCGCGCCGCAAAAAGAACAGCGTCCAAAAAACGAAGCACGTTCCAACGAACAACGCCCTCAGCAGCAATCGCGCAAACCACAACAGCAGCCGAAGCCGGCGCCCGCTGTCGAGCCGACCGCCGCACCACGTCCGCCGAAAGAACCGATAGTCGCCCCCGTTGTTGCAACGTCGCCGACAGTGGCGACGCCGACGCCGCCCGCGGCCGACGCGTCCGCCGATGAAACACCGCGTTCGCGCCGTCGTGGCCGGCGTGGTGGACGCCGTCGTCGCAAACATGACGAAGCGTCGACCACGGTTGCGCCCGCCGATGATCAATCGGTCGTCTTCGATTTCGACGACGAGGACGGTGATCACGATTCCGAGACATCAATTGCCAAAACTTCGCAACGATCGGCGGCCGCGCGCGATACGGTTGCGCCCGAAGCCAAACCCGCAGGCGAAAAACCTGTCGACGAACGCAAGCCGACCGCGTCTGACGTCAAGCTGGTGAGCGAAAAGCCCGTCGAAGATCACAAATCCATCGCATCCGACCCGAAGCCGATCGGCGACACGCCGGTTGAAGACAGCAAACCTGTAGCTTCCGACGACGCGCAACGTTTCGCCGAGAAACCGGTCGAGGCGCGCAGACCGCTGGCATCCGACGCACCAACGCCTGTCGCGACACCTCGCGTAGTCATCCCCACGAACGAGCATAAGTCGAATCCGGTGCATACCGAAAACGTCGCAGCGCCATCCGCTGCTTCACAATCGGAGAGTTCGAATCCTCCATCACCGGCGCATAACTCCACGCCGCCGTTGATCGCCGCGATTCCTGCGCACGTACCAAAACCGGCGATGCCGGTGTCTACTTCACCGATCAAACCGGTGACGGATTCCGCGCCGGCTCAACCGCCCACACCGAAACCTGTCGTCGAACAGCCGAAAGCGACGACGCCTGCAGTGCCGAGCGAATCCGCGCCGAAGCCTGCCGCGCAAACCGCTCAGCCGGCAGCGACGCATCCGGAAAAACCGTCGGCGCCGCCCGCTCCAAAGCCAAGCGAACCCGCCGCAACGCAACCGGTTTTCATGCCGAGTCGTCCGCTGCCGATTCCGCCGCGCTTCACGCCGCCGGCGGTCGTCGTCACGTCGAAAGCTGCCGAGCCGAAACCCGAACAGCCAAGTTCGAGCGCACAACTTCCATTGCAGATGCCATCGCAGCCGAAGCCTGCGCAACCTGTTGCACCGCAGAGTGCGCCGACATCGAACGCGACGTCGCAGCCTGCGCCGGTTACACCCCGTCCGCCGGTGATCCACACGCATCCGCCGAAAGACGATGAGGCGAAATCGCCGGCGACAACCTCGAACGCGCCGACGAATGTGGGCGCATCGAATCCGTCGAATCCGTCGACTTCGCAAACTCCCGCACCGCAAGCGGCTCCGCCGTCACCGACGGACGACACGCCAAAGTAACCCTCAGGCCGACGGCGAACGCGCCGTCGGCTAGCCGGTCTTCATGGCGTTGCGCGACTGTGTATCTGCAATTCCGTGCAGGCTCACAAGATTCGCGAGCGCGACCACGTTGTCGATGTCGAGCTTCTCGAATAACCGATATTTGTAGGTCGCGACGGTTTTCGCGCTGAGATTCAAACGTCGCGCAATGATCTGCGCGCTGAGTCCTTGCGCCAGCATCATCGCCACCTCGAGTTCACGCGCGGAAAGCCCGGTGAACGGCGATTCGTCGGCACGATCGCCCTGCAAGGCGAGTTGCTGCGCGATATCGGATCCAAGATAACGCTGACCGTCCGCGACGCGCCGGATCGCTTTCATCAATTCGTCGGCCGGGCATCCCTTGGTCAGGTAGGCACTCGCACCCGCGTCGAGCAATCGTCTCGGGAACGGCGATTCATCGGCCACCGTGAGAATTACGATGCGCGTCGCCAGCTTCGCGCGGCGCACGCGTTCGGTGAGTTCGACGCCGCTGAAACCCGGCATGTGAACGTCGACGAGCGCAATATCCGGCGCAAGCTTCCTGATGAGAGTGAGACCCTGTTCGCCGCAGTCGGCTTCGCCGACGATGTCCATGTCGGCGTGCTGTTGCAGGATCATGCGCAAACCGGTTCGCACCAGCGCGTGATCATCGACGATGACGACTCGAATCATCCGGTCTTTCCCCTCGCGTCCGTGCGCGGCTTTGATTTGTTGCGCGCGATCGCGCACTCACCCTCGCCGCATATTACTCCGCGCGGAATCGGTGCGAACGGCTTGTCCGTATCGCGTCCGCTGAAACGTGTGATCGCGGTCACGCCGGTCTGGGTGTTTTTCCGGATTCAAGACCTGTGGGCGACCGCCGATAATGTATTCGCCCACTCAAGGAAGGCGACGGCAAACGAAGCCCGTGCGGAATCACCCCCTCCGCCCGGGCTTGCTTTTTTTGGCAGTCAATAAGCGCGGATGAACAGCCCGACGGTCAGCAGCACGCCGATGGCGACGACGAACACGCGCAGAAACATCACATTCACCCGCGCGAGCGCATAGGCGCCAATCTGGCCGCCCACGATCGAACCTGCGGCGAGCACGCCGACGTCGGTCCAGTCCACCGCGCGAGAAAACGCGAACACGCCGACCGCCGCGAAATTCATCACGCCGGCGAGCACGTTCTTAGTTGCGCCGGCGCTACGGAATTCCCATCCCGCCGCCGTCAGCGCGGCGAGCATCAGGATGCCGATGCCGCCGCCAAAATATCCGCCATAAACCGCGATGGTGAATTGCGACGCCATCAATGCCGGCCGGCTCAGGTGCACCGGCACGTCGGATTTGCGTGGACGAAAACTTCCCCACGCGAAAATCGCGGTCGCGGCGAGCACGAGAAACGGCACCAGACGCTCGAAGAAATGACTCGGCGTCAGCAGCAGCAACACCGCGCCGATCACGCCGCCGATCAGACTCAAGACGACGAGCTCACGAACAGTGAGTTGCGCGTTGCCCGTCACCTGCGAACGTCCGGCGAGCGCCGTCGTGACCTGACCGGGAAACAGCGCTATGGTCGAGGTGATATTCGCCGCGCGCGCATCGAGTCCCGCCCACAACAGGATCGGAAACGTGATGAACGTTCCGCCGCCGGCCAGCGCATTTTGGACACCGGCCCACAACGCAACCACGAACAGCACCGTATAAATGAGCATGATTCGCCCGCCGACAGGAAGCGTTCATTGTCGCGGAAGCCGCGCGTGCGCGCGATATCGCTTTCGTCGAGTGACGAGCTGCGTGCAAATCACACGACGTAGCGCCTGCGGTCGCGCGGCTTGCATAACGTCGGATCGTCGCGGCACGCACCTCGCCCTGCGCCGGCGACAGGCGCCTATGGCATGGGTGTTGCGTTACACGCACTTTCCGAAATGCTTTCGACAGGAGTCGCCATGAGTCTCACCTCGCTAAAAGAAATCTTCGCACCGCTTTCGTCCGCTAGCGACGCCATGTCCGATGCGCTGAATCAGGCCAAATCCGATCTGGCCAACGGCTTGGGCGATGCACGCGCAACGCTCGCCGACGGCGCGCAACGTTCATTGAAGAAAGCCAAAGGCAGTCGCGATCGTGCGCGTCGCGCGTGGTACGAGCGCACCGATCTCGTTCGCGACCGCTCGCAAGACGCCGTCGATCAGGCATCGGCGACGTACCGCAATGCGCTGGATGCGATGTCGAGCGCATGGAACCGCGCGATGAAAGCGTTTCGCGACGCTGGCGATCAAGCGGGCGATCTGCAGGTACGCGTCCGCCAGGATGCGACGCGCTATTCGCGTCAAGGCGCGAGTTGGGCGCGTGAGAATCCGCACATCGTCGCGGGCGCCGTCGCGGTCGTTGGATATTTCGCGATCCGCGCGTATCGCAAACGCCGCGCGCAGCGTATCGAGGACGCGAAGGATTCCGTGACGCAGGAAGTCGGCGACGCGGCAAACGACGAAGCCGTCCGCGCGACGCGACTGGCCTGATCATGGCGACGTCGAAACGCAAACGCGTGATCGAACCGACGCTGACGGATGACTTCGTCGCGACGCGCGAAGTGTGGAGCGAACACATGGAAACCATCGTGCCCGGCGCGCTCGCATTGGCGAGCGATGTCGGCAAGCTCGCGGTCGACCTAGCGGATTCGCCGCTGGGTCAGCGCGCGCGGAGGAATCCGGAAATCACGTTCGCAGTCGCCGTACTCGCGCTGGGTTTCGTTTCGCGGTTGTTCCGCTAATTTCGGCGTAGCGCCCGATACCACTCCGCGATTTCGTTCGGCACGAGATCCGCAATCTCGATACCGAAGAATTGGTAGGCATCGAGCGCATCGGTGAGCGCGCGTTTCGCGCGGTCGCTCAAAAATTCATCGCCTTCGTCGACGACGCGCCATTGCAGCGTCGCCCACTCGAAGGTATGCGTACTTTGTATTCGCAGTCTTTGTTCGAGCTGCCGCTTTGCGTCTTGAAAGACAACATAGCCCATTGCTTCGAAACTCCCGAGCTGTGCGACGATCGTGTCGTAAGCGCCGCGATACCATTCGCTCTCGCCGCCCGCCAGATGACGAATGTCCAGCGGAGCCGGCGCGCGATGCTCGGCGAGCATGCGTTTCAATGAAGTCTCGATGGCGCGCGCATCGTGCACGCGCGGCGTCTCAATCAGAATGACGCGTTCGATGTCGAAAAAATCGAAATAACGCGTATGCAGATTTTGTATGCGGGCAAGCGGATCGCGCGAAAACCCCAATTTGAGGAACGATTCGTACCGATGCGGCAATACATACACGGCTGCCGGTCCGCGATTGAGCGTGCGCCGAAATTCTATGGTCGTGTCGATACGGGCGGTCATCGCGCTGCGCGATCAAAACATGTCGATATCGCCGAGCGCGCGAATGAGCCGGCGCGCGCGTTTGTCGGGTTTGGTCGGTGGACGTTCGTATCCGTCGCGCAGCAGCCGACGCTGTTCGGCGGCGCTTTCGCGCGCGGCAATGCTTTCCGGTGTCTCGTGGAAACAGGCGCGCGCCATCGGAGCAGGCGCTCGCCGCGTGATCAATTCGACAACATCGACCTCGAAGATTTCCTCGCTGCGCTCGATGCGCAGACGCTGGCCGATACGCACCGCCGCCGATGGACGCACATCGCGACCATCGACGCGCACGTGCCCACCCTCGATGGCTTTCTTGGCCACCGCGCGTGTTTTGAAGAAGCGCGTGGCCCACAGCCACGCGTCCAGTCGCGCCGTCTGCAGCGCGTTTTCCGGCGTGCGTTCGGTCACTGCGCAATCCGTTTCATGGCCTCACTTTACACCAACGCGTATCCGGACTACCTTCGCGTTACATCCATTTTGAGGGGGATAGACGCATGCGTATTTTTTCGATTGCGCTCATCGTTGCGATGATGATGATTTCCGGTTGCGCAACGGACAGCCACAGCAATACGGGTCGCCATTTGTCGTTCAATTGCTCCGGCGCGGGCAAAGGCTGGGACGACTGCACCAAGCAAGCCGACGCGCAGTGCGGCGCGAAAGGTTACGACGTCGTGGCGCGTAATATCGATTCGGTGAGTTCCGCATCCGGCACGAGCGAAACGAAGCGAGAGCTGGTCGTCGCCTGTAAGTGACATTGCGATTATTTTTTCTCGCGAGCGCGCTGACGATGCCGCTCGCGACTCACGCGAATGCGACAACGCCGGTTCTGTTGCACATCGAAATTTCGGCAACCGACATCGTCGTGAGTTTCGAGTTGTCCGGCAACGAAGCGGTCGGCTTTCAGCATCGACAGCGCACAGCGGCGGAGAAATCTTCCGTCGCGCAGGCCATGACCACGCTCACGAATCCCGGGCAATGGATTCACCTCAACGCCGAAGCGCAGTGCAATTCGAGCGTCAGTAGCGTCGCGGCGAATATTTTTCGCATCGTCGATCCCGAAGCGCCCAAGCCGAAAGTACCGATCACCAAACCCGCGTTCGATACGAGTGTCACATTCAGTTGTCGCATGCCGCAGTTGCTGCGATCCGCGGACGTGACGCTGATCTCGGCATTCCCGCGCGTGCGTGAAGTGACCGTCGACGTGCACGCTCCCGCCGGAAATCGCACGTCTGTCGTGACCACGCCGACGGCAACGGTTGCACTCACGCCGAACTAGCACGCTGAAGCACGTCGGGCGAAAATTGGCGTCGTCGAGAATTCGCGCGACACGCGCTGTTGGATAGCCATGAAATCACTGGCGTGAACGCATCGATTGCGCGACGCTAGCCGCATAACCGAAAGAAAGGAGTGTGCGATGCGCGTGGTCGCCGGCTTCGTTCTGCTGCTCGTCGCGCTCGATGGCGGCGCTGTGTCGCCGACGCACACGTGGCACAGCGATTCATCACGCTTTGCCGACGCGGCCGCATCGGATCGTCACGACAGCGAAGCGATCATCCACGACACACCGCAAAGTGTCGCTGCCGTCGCACGGCTCGCGTGGCCGCTGCAACCCATCGCGGGATTCGATCAGTTCAACTACAACGGTGTGAGCAATTTCGTCGACCACGACGCGCGTTTTCCGGGATTCGTCGAAGACTATACGTGCGGCACGCGAACGTACGATCTCGCGAGCGGCTACAACCACGCGGGCACCGACTATTTCTTGTGGCCGTATCCGTGGCTGATGATGGACAGCCAGGACATCCGCGTCATCGCCGCCGCGCCCGGCACGATCGCATTTAAGAACGACGGCCACTTCGATCGCGATTGCACGCTCACCGGACAGACGCCGCCGAACGAAGTCGACATCCAGCAGGATGACGGCTTACGCGCGATCTATCTTCACTTCCGGTCGGGTTCGGTGACGACCCAGCCGCTCGGCGCACGCGTCGAAACGGGCGATTACCTCGGCCTCGTCGGCAGTTCCGGCAACAGCACCGCGCCGCACATGCATTTCGAATTGCGCGATGCGTCCAACGCCGTCGTCGATCCGCGCAGCGGCATGTGCAACGCCGTGCCGGATCGCTGGCTCGTCACGCAACCGTACGAAGATCCGAAAATTGTCAGCCTCACGACGCACTCGGCCGAGCCGGCGTTCGTGGATTGCGGTGTGGATGCCAACGGAAATCCCGTGCGCGAAACGCCGAATTTCAAATCGACCTTCGCGCCCGGCGATGATCTGTGGGTTTTCGCCGCGTGGCGCGATCAGCGCAATGGCGAACTCACGTCGTTCGCCATCGCGCGGCCGGACGGCAGTGTTTTCTCGTCGTGGACATACGATCTCGCCAGCGCCGGCTATCCGAAGCCGTTTTACGCGGGCACCGGTTCCGATTGGCAATTCACGATTCCCGCCGATGCGCCACAAGGAATCTGGCAACTCACGGCGCAATTCCAGAATGCGACGTACACGACGCCATTTAACGTCGCCGCGACGGCGAGCGCGCCGGCGATAAATCTCGGCGGATATCTCAGCGGCAATTGGTACAACGTCGACGAATCCGGCACCGGATTCCAGCTCGAATTCACCTCGAGCGGTGCGGTCGTCGCGATCTGGTTCACGTTCGAACCCAGCGGCGGACAGCCGATCTGGATTTACGCACAAGGTGCGTTCGATCGCAGCAGCAATACGATGACGCTGCCCGCATCGATTCTCACTGGCGCGAAATTTCCGCCGTCGTATTCGGTCGAC
>DATBAU010000155.1:0-2421 GCA_036271355.1 Rudaea sp.
AGATCGAGCATCTGGATGATGCCGTACGGACGCAGGTCGAAATGTTTGCGAATGAGTTTTTCGATCTTGTCGTCGCCGATCTTGCCGGTGCCGAACGTCGTTACCGAAATCGACGTCGGCTCCGCCACGCCGATCGCGTAGCTCACTTGAAGTTCGCAGCGATCCGCCAAACCCGCGGCGACGATGTTCTTCGCGACATAACGCGCGGCATACGCGGCCGAACGGTCGACCTTCGATGGATCCTTGCCCGAGAACGCACCTCCGCCGTGACGCGCCCAGCCGCCGTAAGTGTCGACGATGATCTTGCGTCCGGTCAGGCCACAGTCGCCGACCGGTCCACCGATCACGAATTTGCCGGTCGGATTGATGTGGAACTTCGTGCCTTTGTGCAGCCATTTCGAGGGCAGCACCGGCATCAGGATTTCTTCGCGCACGGCTTCGACGAGATGCTTCTGCTTCACGTCCGGATCGTGCTGCGTCGACAGGACGACGGCATCGATCGCGGCGACTTTGCCATCTTCATAGCGCAGCGTGACCTGCGACTTCGCATCCGGACGCAGCCATTTCAGCTTGCCTTTCTTGCGCACCTTCGCCTGCTGCTCGACGAGGCGATGCGAGTAGTAGATCGCAGCCGGCATCATGTCCTTGGTTTCGTTCGTCGCGTAACCGAACATCAGGCCTTGGTCGCCCGCGCCTTGTTCTTCGGGATTCTTGCGATCGACGCCCTGGTTGATGTCGGGCGACTGCTTGCCGATCAGATTCAGCACGCCGCAGGTTTCGCCATCGAAGCCGACTTCGGACGAGTCGTAGCCGATGTCGATGATGACCTTGCGCGTGAGCGCTTCGAGATCGATCCAAGCGCTCGTGGTTATTTCGCCGGCGACGATCGCCACGCCGGTTTTCACCATCGTTTCGCAAGCCACGCGCGCGCGTTTGTCCTGCGTAAGGATTGCGTCGAGCACGGCATCGGAAATCTGGTCGGCGACCTTGTCCGGATGGCCTTCGGAAACGGATTCGGACGTGAAAAGGTAAGCGCTCATCGAGAGGTGATTCCTCGGTGTCAAAAGGGGAGGGAACGGGTGGCGCATCATACACGCACGAGTCGCGATTTGCAGCGAAAAAACGTTAGGATTTCGCGTTAAGCGCTTAAGACGGTTTGGACGTCCAAACGGCTAGGCCGCGAGCGGCAGGTTTTCCGTCAAGGAAGCGAAATATTCGCGCGTGAAACGCAATTGATCCACGGGCGATTCGGCGCGATTGACGACGGCGCGAAACGCCGCGTTTTCGCATCGATCCTTCGCGTACCAGCTGAGATGTTTGCGCGCGATGCGCACGCCTTGCTGCTCGCCGTAGAACGCGTAGAGCGCGTCGAGGTGACCGCACAGGATGTCGCAGACTTCCTTCGCGTCAGGCGCTGCAAGCGTTTCGCCGGTGGCGAGGAAATGCGCGATCTCGCGAAAAATCCACGGCCGGCCTTGCGCCGCGCGGCCGATCAGCAGGCCATCGCACTTTGTATACTCGAGGACGAATTTTGCTTTCTGCGGCGAATCGACATCGCCGTTCGCGAGCACCGGCATCGAAACTGATTGCTTGATCGCCGCGATGGTGTCGTACTCCGCATCGCCTTCGTACAAATCCGCGCGTGTGCGGCCGTGCACGGCGAGCGCGGCGATGCCGGAATCTTCCGCGATCGTCGCGATGCGAATCCCATTCCTGTTGTCGCGATTCCACCCGGTGCGAATTTTCAGCGTCACGGGCACGTCGACCGCAGCGACGACCGCCGAAAGAATCCGCGCGACCAGCGGCTCGTTCTGCAACAGCGCTGAGCCCGCGTATACATTGCACACTTTTTTCGCCGGACAACCCATGTTGATGTCGATGATCTGCGCACCGGCATCGGCGTTGTAGCGCGCGGCATCGGCGAGCATCGCCGGATCGTAGCCGGCGATCTGGACACTGACCGGATCGGGTTCGCCGGCGTGGTCCATGCGTTTGAGCGATTTGCGCGTGGTCCATAGGCGCGGATCGGACGTCGTCATTTCCGACACGGCCAACCCTGCGCCGAGCTTCTTGCAAAGCTGGCGGAACGGTTTGTCGGTAACGCCCGCCATCGGCGCGAGGCCGATGGGCGGGTCGATTCGATAAGGGCCGATTTGCATGGTTTAAAAAAGGATCAGGTTTCTTGCCGCTGGTGACGGCATGATGCCAAAGTACGCGCAAGTCAGATCTCGAGCTCGCTGGGATGCCATGATTTCAGTCGTCGTCAATTTCTACAACAACCGGCGCGAAGCGCTGAATACATTGTACGCGCTCACGCGCTCGTATCAGAACGGTTCGGAACAGATCGACTTCGAGGTGATCGCGGTGGACAACGGATCGAGCCGCCCGCTGACGGAGAGCGAGGTCCGATCGTTTGGTCCC
>DATBAU010000156.1:0-11828 GCA_036271355.1 Rudaea sp.
AATGGCCGATGTCGACGGTGCGCCACCTTCGATTTCGAATCCGCCGCCGGATCCGGCCGCGTTGTCGTAGATCGCCGAGAGGCTGACGATGGCCAGTTTCGCATCCACGCCGCCGCCGGCGCTGCCCGCGTTGCTTCCGCCGATCGCGATGCAGCCGTTGATGATGCTGTACGACGCGATCAACGTGTTCGTCGCGATGCAGCCCCCGTGTGTGGAGTAGTCCGTGTCGATGCTGTCGACGAAACTGGTGGAAACGATACTGTGCGACATCAGCACGTTGCCGTTAGGCGTGGAGATCGCGCCTCCATGCGCGCCCGCGCCGCTGACGACACTGCGCTGCGTGTCGTCGATCACCGAACATCCCGTGACGGTCGAATTATTCAGGGCAACGCTGCCGTTCAACGAGTAGATGCAACCGCCGGAGACCTGGCCGTGCGAAAACTGCGGCGTCGTAAAGCTGCCTTTCTCGATCGTCAGGCCATCGATCGTCAGCGTGCCCGCCGCTTGCGGTTCGAAAACGCGGTCGAGATTATTGCCAGAAACGGTGAGACGTTTCGTGGCGGAGCCCGCCAGCGTCAGGTTGCCGACGGCAATCGGTATGACACCTTGACCGAGGGTGATGACGCTGTCGGTGCAGTTGAGCGTCGACAAATCGATCGTGTCGTTTTCCGACGCTGCGAAAATCTTGCTGCGCAGCGAGCCCCCATCGCCCATGGCATCGCCGCAACTCGTGACCACGATCGTGCTGGCCAGCAGCGGCGACGATGGGACAACCGCGGCTATTGCAAGAACGAGGCAACGCATCCGCGAAACGGGCAACGCGGCGGTGAGCCGCCCCCTGATCGTGTTCATCGATTCTCTCCTGTCGGTCAATAAGGCCTGGCCGACGTCAGGCGAACGCAAGTTCGTGGAGAGTCAGACGCAATCGGGAACGAAATCCGAACATCGCGCGGCGCCGAAACGAGTTCAGCGCGCCTTCGAGCGGAACCTCACGGCGAAAAATCCGATCGTCGCGATCGCGATCAACAACGACAGAAATCCGCTCAGCGTCAGCGTCGGCAGCGAGACGACAGCACCCGGCGTTGCGCGGGCCGTGATCGTCGTGGGATCCATGGCCGGATTTCCGCTCGTCGTGCACGACGCGTCGCACGCAACGGATGCCTGATTGACGACCTGACTCGGCGCATCGTTCGCTACGTTCACCGCCACGGTAATTGCAGATGTGCCGCCGCTTGGCAGGGTCGTCGTCGACGTGCACGTAACCGTTTGCGCAACGGCCGCGCAACTCCATCCCGGTCCGCTCGCCGACGCGAACGACAATCCCGCCGGAAGCGCATCGCTGACGCCGATCGTCCCGCTGGTAGGCGCCGTTCCTGAATTGGCAACGCGCAACGTGTAACTCGCGTTCCGTTGTCCTTGCGCGAAATTGCCGACGTGCGATTTCGTGACCGACAAATTCGCGTTCGCTACGCTCGTCACGCTTCCTTTCACAGCTTGCATGATCACGATGAACGGTGCGGTCGAGCCGCCGAAGTTTCCCGCGAAACTGAAATCTCCGATGGCGGACTCGATCGAATACAGCGGAATCAGCGTGAGCCCGTTGTTTTGCGCGTTCGTCGCGACGGAAAACGCGGGCGACGACGTTTGATCGAAGCCAGAAACGACATCCGATTTGATCGCCAGATACGCGAAGATCAAATCGTTCGCGTTCGTCGTGGTCAGGTCGCCGAACTTGCTCGTATCGAACGAATTCGTGCCGCCCGTGCCGCCGTCCACGCTGGCGAGTCCATCGAGCAACGGTGTGACGCCGGAATATTCCTGCGCGGCCGCGATCGCCGTATACGGGCCGGTCGCGTTGATCGGATTGAACGGAATCGTGATGGAATCGCCGGGCTGTAACGTCGTCGATATTTCGCCGATCAAGTCGAACGTCTGCAAATCCGTATTCAGGCCGCTGACGTAGCGTCCGGTTAGAATCCATTCGTTGCTGCGGCTGTCAGTGACGGTCTGCAGCGCCGGCGCGAGATTCAAATTCGCGAACGCCACTTCGAGCACCACGACATCGCCCGTCTGTACCGCGGCAGTGACGGGAATTACCAGGCTCCCGGGATCGCCCGTTGCGTCGGACGCAAACGTCGCGCTGCCGACGTCTTGCACGTGCGTGATGGCCGCGTTCGCGTTGTTAAAGAGAAAGATCGAAGCGCAGATGAAAAATGGCCGGATGGTCATGGTCGGGTCCTGTAGACGTCGGTTGGGACGGATGTGTCGGTGCAAGGCGCATCTCAGGACGAAATAACGCGCTCGAATCGAACATCGAAGAAATCCCCGGTTCTGCCTTTCCGGCGGTGTAAGCTTCAACGCATCCTGCCGCTGTCGCAGCTCTCGTCATGCTCAATCTGCTTTTTTTGGCATCCGTCGCCTTGCGCGCGGCCGTGCCTACGAATGACGCGCTGTCCGCCGACGGCCATCGGCTGATCGCCGCCGAACACTTCGAGCAAGCCGACGCGATGGCGCAAGCCGTGCTGACTCGTTCGAACGTTGCGGGCGAGGCCGGCGAACGTCGCCGTCTCGACGCGATCAACGTGCTGATCGACAGCGCCATTGCGCAGCACACGCTGACCGGCGCCGCGTGCGGCGGCTGGATCGACGAAGCGACGAAGCTCGACGTGCACATTTTTGGAGAACAGTCGCGCCGCGTCGCGAAGGCGTGGGCCGCTGCGTCGCTACGAGCGCGCCGCTCCGCAACAGGACCTGCCGATATCGAACATGCGAACGCGTTGGCGCAACAAGCGGTCGAGCGCGTGGAAAACGGCAGTGGTGACATCGCCGCGTCGGACGAGGCATTCGTTTATCAAGCCGCTACCGCGATGCAAATCGACGGCGGACATTTCGACAAGGCCATCGCCGATCTGCAGCACGCCCATGCGTCGCTCGCGAACGCGACAACGGATTACGAACGATCGATCGATGCGCAAGTGCTGTCGTTACTCGGCACCTACGAGCTGCAAGTCGGCAATCGTGCTCAATCGATCACCGACACGAACGCGGGCGTCGAACTGGCGCTGCACGTCGGTGGTTCTTCGAGCAGGCTTTACGCGGCCACGCTGGCGGACCTCGGCAAAGTACAGGTTTTCACCGCCGACTTCGTAGGCGCCAAAGAAACGTTGGAACATGCGCTCACTATCCTGCACAACATTCCAGCCGAGAATTACACCGCGTGCATCGCGAACGGTTTTCTCGCCAATGCGCTGCTGCAACTCGGCGATGTCGACGCGGCACGTCCGTATGGCCGCGCGGCAATCGACAATGCGAAAGGCGACGCGGCGGGATTTCTCTCGGGCCGACTCAACAGTCTGGCGGTTGTCGAAAAACTGAGCGGTCACCTCGACGTTTCGCACGATCTGTTCGAGCAGGCGCTGGCCGCCGACGAACGGCTGCACGAAAAAAACTATTACGGCCTCGTTCCGATGCTCAACAATCTCGGCGTGCTGTCGCTGAAGCGCGACGATTTGGTCGCGGCGCAATCCGAGTTCCAGCGCGCGCTCGACATCGCCGCTGCACGCGGCGGCGGCGGCGTGGTGTACGACATGCTGTCGGCGCGAGAAGGTCTCGCCTCGGTTGCGCTCGGCCGGGCAGAGCCGGGCGAAGCCGACACGTTGCTCGCGCAATCGATCGACGAACTCGAACGCAGTTACGGCGACGGACATCCCGATATCACCTTCCTGCGCTGCGAGCAGGCGTTGGCGAAAGCGCGTCTGGGTCATCGCGACGAAGCGTTTGCGTTGGCGCAGAACAGCGAAGGTTTTCGCGTCGATCTGCTCTTGAGCACCGCGCCCGCGCTCGGCGAAGGCGAAATGGTGAACCTGAAAAGCCGCGTGGACGATTGCCAAGGCCTCGTCGCGGCATTGGCCGCGTCGTCACAGAAAGACGACCAGGTTCAACGCGCGTGGCAATTGCTCGCGGCATCGCGCGGTATCGCGACGCACCTGTCGTCTCTGCGACTCGCCGCCGCGCGAAAGGCCACCGACGCATCTAACAAAGACGCATGGTCGGCTTGGGAATCCGCCGCGAAGCACTACGCCGAATTGTTGCTTCGGAATAAAGTCGACGCCGAAACGCTCAGCAAAGCGCGCGTGACTTTGGAGGCGGCGGAATCGCAACTCGGCAGCGCGGGACACCCCGCGTTGAGCGTCGCTGCTCTCGCATTGCCGACATTGTTGAACCGGCAAGCGACCGGCAGCGTATTGGTCGCTTACTTCGTCACCGATCAGTTCGATCTCGAAGCGGACGCACGCAGCGATCCGCAAGTGCATCATCTGGTCAAATCGCCGCATGCGGTCTACGCGTTCGTGCGACAGAACGGCGCGACGAAATTCTTGTCGCTCGGCGATAGCGAAAAAATAGAATTCAAGATCGCGTACTGGAACCGGTTGCTGCGCGATCCGAAGAGCAACCCCGATCAAGTATCCGAAGCTGGGCGCGCCGTTCGCGCCGCGATCTGGGATCCGTTGGCGATCGGAAAAACGTCGCGGCGCATTTTCGTCGTGCCCGACGGCGCGCTGTATCGCGTCAACTTCGCCGCGCTGCCGGATGGCGACGGTTACCTTGTCGAACGCGGTTTGCGCGTGCATCTGCTCGATAGCGAACGCGATTTGGCGATGAACGATTCGTCCGCTCGCCCGCAGAAACTCGTGCTCATCGGATCGCCCGATTTCGGCGGCGACGTGTCGGCCACCTACGCACGAAGCGACGGTTGCGCGACGGCGTTCGATCCGCTGCCCGCGACGCAAACGGAGATGAATCGCATCGCGCAGATGTGGCGCGATGCATCCGGCACGACGCCAACCATTCTGAGCGGACGCGATGCCAACAAAGACGCACTGCGCGCGGCCGTCGCCGGTAGTCAGGTGATCCACGTCGCAACACACGCAGCGGAATTCGACGAGAGTTGCAGCCACACGGCGGCGCGAGGCATGGGTATCGCGACGCCATTGAAAACAGCAGCGCTCAAACCTGTTGCGCTGGCGTTGAGCGGCGCGAACGAGTTTCTCGCGAACGGCAACGCCGCAGGCATTCTCACCAGCGAAGAAGTTCTCGCACTGCCGCTCGACAATACGCGATGGGTCGTGCTGTCCGCCTGCGACACGGGGCTCGGTCCGGTCGTCGACGGCGAGGGCGTGTTCGGTCTGCGCCGCGCGTTTCGCCTCGCCGGCGCGCGCACCGTCGTCATGAGTTTGTGGGAAGCCGACGACGTCGCCACAGCGCAATGGATGGAAGCGTTGTATCGCGCGCGGTTGCAAAAACACGCATCCGTGCCCGAGGCGATCGCGCAGGCGCAGTTGAGCGTTCTCGCCGATCGTCGCGCGCGCGGTGTGAGCACGCATCCGTATTTCTGGGCCGCATTCGTCGCCAGCGGCGACTGGCACTGATCGCGTCAGCGCAGCGGCTGCGTGTGCGGCAGGCGGAAATCCCAGACGCGAATTTTGTCGTCCGCCGTGGAAAGCCGCGTCTTGGCGAGGACTTCGCGCAGATACGGATTTCCGATCGTGAGAATCTCCGGCGCCGGAACGAGCTTCGACATGCCGCGAGCGATCGACGCCGTCGCGGGATCGGCATTGGCGCGATCGAGCCGCGCGATTTCCCGATCGAGATCGGGTTGCGGTTCGCGCGCGACGAGCACCACGATTTCTTCGCTCGGCGCCTCGGTGACGACTTGCCAATCCACTAACCGTCCGTCGATGCTTCCGGGGATGTGATGCAGCGTGCCAGGCGCGAGCGGATTCGCGGGGAAAGCGCCCAGGATCGGAAAAAGCACGGTCGCCTTATTGTTTTCGCTGCTGCCGAAAATGTATACATAGGCTGGATATGTACTTTTAAACTCGACCGCGATTTCGTCGCCGAGACTTACGAGGCTGCCGCTTTGCAGTGTCTCGCGGCCTTCGTTGGCCGTTTCGCGAACGAGCCCGACTTTGACGTCGGCGTCGTCGCCGGTCTTGTTCGTCGTCCATGCGAGTCCCGCGAAAATTCCTGCGGCGATCAGCAGCGCGATCGCGACGGCAACACCGGTTTTCGTGTGAATCGGCGTAGGCGGACGCAACGCCGATGCGAACGCGGCGCCGCCACGATGTCGACGTTGCGGATCGATGGCGATGGCGCGATCGATAGCGCGCGCCACGTGCGACGGCACGTGCGGCGCGAGACGCGAGATGTCCCGAGGATCGCTCGCGTCGTGCTGCGAGCTGAGTGTTTCGGCATCCGTCGCTGTGTAAGGAAAGGTGCCGGTGAGCAGTCGAAACATGAGCACGCCGAGCGCATAGATATCGCTTTGCGGCGAGTGGACTGCGCCGCGCAAAAGTTCCGGCGCCAGGTAGGGCAGGGTGCCGATCATCACGGTGTTCGGCGCGGCGGCGCGGAATCGTTGCGCGGCGCCGAAATCCATGAGCACGACGCGACCGGAGTCTTCGAGCATCACGTTGCTGGCCTTGATGTCGCCGTGAACGATGCCGCGTGTGTGCAGCGCGGCCAGCGCGTCGCATAACTTGGTGCCGATTTCGATGGCATCGTGCGCAGACAAAACCGGATTCGACGCGAGCAGGTTTTCCAGCGACTGCCCGTTGACGAGTTCCGTCCACAATCCGGCGCGGCCATCGACATTGGCAGCGCCGTATACGCGGACGATATTCGGATGATGCACGCGCGCGAGGTGACGCGCTTCTTCGAGAAAGTCGCTCGACAGCACACCGAATTCCGCGCGTCTTAATTTCAGTGCGAAGAATTGATCGAGAACGGGATCGTAGGCGCGATAGATTTCCGCTTGCGCGCCTTCGCCGAGTTTGTCGAGGACTTCGAGCTGTCCGAACTGGAACGACGGCGCCGATGGTGAGCGTCGATTAGCGAAGCGCTGCTGCACTTCGCGGAAACCGTCGATGACGTCCTTGAGGTCGGCGAACGCCTTGAAGTGCGTGCCTTCATGATCGGCGTCGGCCGACAACGGTTCGTCGTCGGCCACGCAACGCGCGAGGCGTTCGATTTCGCGTTGGCGGCGAACCTCGTCGTCCTGCGGGCCGGACATCAACGCACCTCCTCGAGTTCGAGCGCGAGCTTGGCGACCGCGCGCGTCACCATGACACGCGCGGCGTCCGCCGTGCCGCCGACTTCCGCGGCGATCTCCGGATAGCTCAGACCGAACTCCAATCGCATGATCACCAATTCCTGCTGGCGTTTGGCCAGCTTGCCGACGGCGGTTTGATACGCGGTGAATTTTTCCGCGCCGATCGCGCGTTCGATGTGCGTCTCGATCTCCGCGGCTTGCTGCACGGTGTCGTCCAACTCGACAGTGCGCGGTCGTGCGCGTCGGCGCCGCAACTCGTCGCGTACTTGATTGAGGAGAATCCGGCGCAGGTAAATGAGAAAACTTCCCGGACGATCGGAACGGAATGTCCCCAACTGGTTCAGCGCTTTGATCAGCGCCATCTGGACGAAATCTTGCGTGTCGTTGACGTCGCGCAATGTGATCGGCAGTCGACCGTGCGCCCAACGCAATAACAGAGGAAGGAAACGCTTCAGCAATGCATGCCGCGCGCGATCGTCGCCGCCGCGGGCGCCGCGAATCAGCGCCGCGGTCGAGTTCAGCGCGATCGCTCCCTCTGGCTGCAGTTCGCTGTGCATGCGGATTCCGGCAATCAAGGCGATCTCCCGCCGATTCTCATGGCCGCTCCCCGCGATTGCAAGGCGAGGCAACGCCGGCGGGCAACATGGCGTAGATGGTTTCGCAGTGCGTTTCGGCGCTCACGCACCAGGTCGAATCGACGCGATCGAGCACCGCGTAACCGGAAAACGCGAGGCCGTCGATGCAGCCTTCCATTTCCACGATCGCATTCTCCGCGGCCACCACGCAGGCCACCAAGGTCACCGATTCGGGATACGTGTCGCACCACAACGCGAACAGCGGTGCGAAATTCACGTCGGCTTGCAGCGCGCGCAGTTCGGCGGCGTATTCCGTGCTCATGCGCTGGAGCATGCCCTCGATGTCGCGCCGCTCGACGGCAGCGAGGAAATCGCGATATGCCTGCAGCGGCTGCTCCGGGTCCAGACACAGCGGGTAGTCCGACGACAACATGAAGCGCTCCGACACCTGCATCGATGATGCGCTATGACGTAATCCGGTCCACGAACCGAACACGTTGTGCGGAAATCGTCGTCGGTCGCTATGCGCCCGGATTGCCGCAGATTGCCCGGAGCGTTTCGCGCCGCTCGTCAACTCGACTCGAAACCATCCCGGAAGATTTCGTCTTCGATCGTTTGACGCTCCACCGAACCAATGTCGCTGGCCGTGCCGACAGGCCGTGGCAAATTGCGCTGATCGGTGTGAAGCGTGCCGGCGCTGCCGCCGGCGTTGATCACGGGGCTGCCAATCTTCGGCAAAAAGGTAAGCGTCTTGCCGCCGTTGAACGTGAGCGCGCCTAGTTTGGGATCGACTTCGAAAATGTTGTTCTGGCCGCTCACGTGGCCGCTGCCGATATTGAGTATGAGCGTGTGATCTGCGTTCACGGCGCCGTCGATGTCGACGTTGTCGTCGCGATTGAAGTTGTTCGCGATGATCGAACTGTTCGCGCTGAACGTTCCGACGGCGTGGACGCCGTTGCCGCCGTAGCCGAAACCACTGTAGTTGCCGACGATCGTCGAGAAGTTCACCTGCGTGACTTGCGAGGACATCGCATCGAACAATCCGATGCCGCCGCCGAATGCGTAGGCCGTGTTGTTCGCGATGGTGGAATTGAGGATGAGCGCCTGAACATAGGTTTGCTTGAGCGAGATGCCGCCGCCGCCGGTTGCATCGTCGGCGGGCGACAACACCGTATTTCCGGAAATCAGCGAACGGGTGATGCGAACGTTGTTGCTCCCGGCGCTGGCGATGCCGGCGCCGTAACCGTAGGTCGTGTTGTTCGAGACGGTGCTGTCGGTGAGATAGATGTTGCTGTGGATGCCGCCCGCGAAACGCGCCTGGATGCCGCCGCCGCCGCGCTGGGACGTATTGCCGGTGACCGTGGCGTTGACCATCGACAGCGTGCTTCCGTCCAGCAACACGCCGCCGCCGTAGTCGCCGGCGGTGCAGCCGGTGACGATGACATCGTTGAGCTCCAGCGTCGAATATTTCGCCATCAGGCAACCGCCGCCCGCGATACCGCTGCCTGCGATTTCCTTGCCGTTGGTGACGGTCAGTCCCGACAGACTCAATATTTTCGACGACGACGACTGAAAACCGAGCACGGGAGTCGTGCCGTTGCCGGCAATCGTGAGCTCCCGCGATCCCGGGCCTTCGATGTAGAGATTGAATTCGGCACTGCCGACCACGATGACGCCTTGCGTCAACGTGATGGTGCTGTTCCGTAGCGAATTGTCGAACGTCACGATGGTGGTGGAAGCGACTGACTCTGCCCCGAGTGCGATCGCCTGTCTCAAACTGGTCGTTCCGGCCGGCCCCGGATCGCCTGCAGTGTTGACCACGAAGACCGCTGCGGCCGGCGCATCGTACGCGACGGCGAGCAAACAACCGGCCAGCAACCATCGCGCGCGCGAATTCGAACGCAACGTGTCGCGTTCGATGAGTCTGCACAGCGGGCGTTTCGCGACGCCGGTCAGTTCCTGATACGACATGGTTCGTCGATCCTTCAAGTGACGATAGTGGAAACAGGAAACCGCGGCGAATCCGGCAAGCGATCACGGCACGTCGGGATTGCTGCACGTTTATCGCGATGATTTTCTTCTGCGCAATTCGCCGTAAACGGCTGTAATTGTTAGCAACATTTCACGGTTGATAACGCGCGGCGGAGTACTATGGCAGTCTGCTCGTAAATGCCGAGTCGCGTACGACACGCTTGGCGTCGCGTTGCAAATCAATCCGATCAAATCCAACGGCTGCGAACCATTTTTCTTCTATGAAAATATTTCTATCGCTTTTCCTGACGCTTACTTTTAGTGCTTTTTCGACGATGCCCGTGGTCGCGGCGAGTTCCGGTTCTAGCGTCGCACGCGATCTCGTCACCGGGCAGGTCGACGTGACTCGGGCGAGCACCCTCGCCGAATCGAAAACCGCCTGGTTCGCGCAAGCGTCCGATGTCGGTGCGGCGCCGGACGATCTCAGGCTTCGCGGCCTCAGCATCGTTCTGCAGCGTCCTGCCGAGCGCGAACAATTGCTCCAGCAGCGGCTTGCGCAAATGCAGAATCCCCAGTCGCCGGAATATCATCATTGGTTGTCGCCGACGGACTTCGGCAATCAGTTCGGCAATTCCGCTCACGACATCCAGTCCGTTTCCGACTGGCTGTCCGCCGCCGGATTGCATGTCGACAGCATTTCGAACGCGCGTTCCCAGATTTTCTTCAGCGGGACCGTATCCGCGGTGAGCCAGGTGCTGGCAACGCCGTTGCACTATTTCAGTCGAAACGGCGAAGTGCGCATCGGCAATACGCGTGATCCGCAAATTCCGAACGCGCTGCTTCCGGCGATTCATTCCATCCGCGGTTTGCATGCGTGGAAACAACACGTGTCGGCGCAAACGGTGCGCGCAACCGCGACCGCCGCGACAGGACGCCGGCCGATGGAAACGTATTGCCCGAACGGCGGAACATGCCAGTACACCGTTTTCCCGAGCGACTTCGCCAAGATCTACGATCTCGACGGCCCCAACGCGAGCGCCTTGAACGGCAGCGGTCAAACGATCGCGATCGTCGGACGTGCGCGCGTCGACGTCGACGATCTGACCAATTTCCAGAAAATATCCGGCACGACGTTCGCGGCTCCGACGGTCATCGTGCCGCCGAACGGCATCGATCCCGGCGCGGCGGCAACGACGTGTTCCACGTCGAATCCGGACACGTGCAGTACGCCGACGGATGTGGTGAAGGATCAGGTCGAGGCGACGCTGGACGTCGAACGCGCGGGCAGCATCGCGCCTCAAGCGAAGATTTTCCTGATCGTCAGCGCCGACGTGAAATCGTCGAACGGCACACTGCTCGACGACGGCAGCGATGTCGCCACGACCTACGCCATCGACACCGATCCGGTGCCCGCGCAAATCGTGAGCATCAGTTTCGGCGCATGCGAAGGCGACGTGGGCCGCGTCGGCACACAACAAGAAGCGCAGCTGTTCGATCAGGCGGCGGCCGAGGGCATTTCCGTGTTCGTTTCCTCCGGCGACGACGGCGCGGCGGGTTGCGGCGGCGGTTCGGCGGACAGCAAACCGAACGCGAATCAATCGTTGAGCATCAATGCCATTTGCGCGCCGGCATCGGCGACGTGCGTCGGCGGCACCGAGTTCGGCGACGCCGCGAATCCGAGCCAGTACTGGGCTGCGTCGGACGGCAACAATCTCGTGTCCGCGCTCGGCTACATCCCGGAGGGCGCGTGGAACGATCCGCTCGACGCTCAAGGAAAACCGCAATTCGCCGCGACCGGCGGCGGCGTGAGCGTTTACCTGCCGACGCCAAGCTGGCAGACGGGCACCGGCGTTCCCGGCACGCAAGGCCGCTACGTGCCGGACGTATCGTTCGCCGCGTCGAATCGCGAACCGTATTTCTCGTGCATCGCCGCGACGGGTGGTTCGTGCGTCGTCGGCAGCGACAACACGTTGTCCTTCATCGGCAGTGGCGGCACGTCGGCGTCGACACCGAGCATGGCCGCGATAACCGCCTTGCTCGATCAACAGCAGGGAAGCGCGCAAGGAAATCTGAATCCGCGTTTGTACGCGCTCGCCGCGAACACCGCGAACGGCGTGTTCCATGATGTGACGATCGCCAGCAGCGGCGTCGCGAACTGTTCGGTCACCGTG
>DATBAU010000157.1:0-15765 GCA_036271355.1 Rudaea sp.
GCCGTGGCGCCGACCAGCGATCACAATTCCAAGACCGATCGCAACACGATCGCCGAATCGGTGCCGCCGGAAGCCGCCGAATTCAAACCGCGGCTGATCGTCGTCAGCGGCATGATGCTCGGTCTGCAGATCGAACTCGGCGACAAGCCGGTGACCATCGGCCGCGCCAGCGAATGCGCGCTGTCGCTGCAGCATCCGAGCGTGTCGCGCCATCACTGCGAAATTTCGCGTGACGGCGAACGCTATTTCATCGAAGACCTGGGTTCGACCAATCGCACCTACCTCAACGGCAAACCGGTGCGTCGCGAGGAACTGCACGATGGCGACCAGATCAGCGTCGGCAACAACGCCATCAAATTCTTCACCGGCCACAGCCTCGAAGCGAAATATCACGACGAGCTGATCGACTTGGCGATCTACGACAGCCTCACCGGTTTCTACAACCGTCGGCATTTCCACACGCTGCTCGATGAAGAAATCGAACGCGCGAAAGGCGCGCCCGTGAGCGTGCTGATGATGGATCTCGATCATTTCAAAAACATCAATGACCGCTTCGGTCATCTCGTCGGCGATCAGGTACTCACCAGCGCCGCGCAGATCATGCGCACGCAAGCGCCGGCCGACGCGCCGTTCGGCCGTCTCGGTGGCGAGGAATTCGCGCTCGCACTCGGCGGCAAGACGGTCGAGGAAGCCATCGCCGTCGCGGAAAAGTTACGTGACGCGATCGCGTCGAAACCGATCGAGACGCGCGATCAGAAACTGCCGATCACGATCAGCATCGGCGTCGCGCAGACGAACGAAAAGCTCAAGACCGGCGCCGAGTTGCTCAACAACGCCGACGATCGCCTTTATCGCGCCAAGCAAGCCGGTCGCAACTGCGTCTGGGCGAAGGACTGATCAGGTCGACGCCGTAGGCTTCGGCGGCAGCGAATTCAAGCGCGTCGTCCACTGCGTGGCTTGGTCGGTTTTGCCCATCGCTTTGTAAGTCTCGATGAGCGGCGTGATGTATTCGCGCAGACGCCAGTGGGTCTTGCCGAAATCCTTTTCCTTCTCGTCGATCGCGGCGAGCAATTCCTTTTCCGCTTCCGGATACTGATGCGCCTTCAGCAGCGACTTGCCGAGGCCGAAATGCACCTCGCCTGTCACGTTGGCAACCGGACCGAACACCTGCAGCGCGAATTCCAGCGCGTGGCGTTGCGTTGCGATCGCCTCGTCCGTCTTGCCGACATCGAGCAGATAATTGCCGTAGTTGTGCGTCGCCATCACCGTGTTCTGGTTTTTTTCGCCATAGCGTTTACGCGTCTCGGCGAGCGCGCGTTCGTAATACGGGCCTGACGCGGCGATTTTTTCCGGCGTGCCCTGTTGCCGCAACGCGCCTGCGAGATTGCTCACGATCTCGATCGTGAACGCATGATTCGGCCCGTAGATTTTTTCGCAGATCGGCAACATGCCGGACAGGATCTTCTCGCCTTCCGCGAATCGATTCGCTTCGAGGTTCATGATCGCGAAACGATTGAGCACGTCGAGCGTCTTCGGATGTTCCGGACCGAATACTTTTTCGTGTTCGTCGATCAGCTTGCGGTAAATCGGCTCCGCTTCTTCGTAGCGGCCCATATAAACCAGGACTTCCGCGTGAACGATGCCAATGTTCAGCGCCTCGTCGCTGGTCGGCCCGAACTCGCGCACGATCGGTCCTTCGATCGCGAGAATGATCTTCTCGGCATCGTTGAGCTTACCTTCCCAGATCAGCAATTCCGCCAGATCCGAGCGCGATTTCAGCGTGTCCTTGTCGTCCGCGCCGCGCAGACGCGTCAGCGTGGCGATGTTGTCCGCGTACATCGCGTCGGCGTCCGGAAATTTGCCGACGTTCATCAATTCCTGCGCGTATTGACGTTCGATGCGCAACGTCTGCAGCGCATCGTGGCCGAGTTTGTCCTTCGCGAGATTGAACGCGCGCACCGTGTGCGCCAACGATGGTTTGTAATCGCTGATGCTGTAGTAACTATTGCCGATCGTCGCCTCGATCTGCGCCAATGCTTCGGGTTGATCGACCAGCTTTTTCTGCGCCTGCGCTGCCGCGTTGTCGAGAATCTTGCGCATCAGCGTCTTGTCCAGATCGCGCGCTTCTTCCGGCCGCACGCCACTGAGGATATCGGCAAGGAAGTCGGACGTCTGCCGGCTTTTCTCCGCCTCGATGTTGGCGCGGATCGCCGCGTTGCGCGCGTTGACCATACCGATGATCGCCGCCGTCGCGCCGGCGATGAGCGCCACCGCGATCAGGCATGCCGCCAGAATCGGTCCACGATTGCGCACGACGAAACAGCGCAGCCGGTACGAATTTTTATTCGGCACCGCGCGCAGCGGAAAGCGATCGAGATAGCGTCGCAGATCGTCCGCGAGCGCTTGCGCGGATTCGTAGCGACGCGTGCGATCCGGATCGGTCGCACGCGCCAGTGCCCAGCGCAATTCGACGGGAATATCGGAAACACCGCGCACGATGTCGGCCGGCGCGTCTTTCGCTTCGCCGAGCGAAACCAGCAGCGCCGCGTGCAGATCGCGGTTGTCGAAACCGCCATGAACGAAGTTGTCCATCGTCTGCGTCGGCAGCAATAGTTCGAGCAGCATCACGCCGAGTGCGTAAATGTCCGTGCGCACGTCGATCTCGCTGATCTTGCCGCGCAACTGCTCCGGACTCATGTAACCGCGCGTGCCGGCCGTCTGCATCAACGCCGATTCGCCGCCCGTCGTCTGGCTCGCGCCGATGGCGATGCCGAAATCGATGATCTTCGGACTCGGCTTGCCGTCGACATCCGCGATGAGCACGTTGCTCGGTTTCAGATCGCGATGGATCACGCCGCGCTGATGCGCGTGCTGCACGCCCATGCAGATGTGAATGAATAGGTCCAGCAGTTCGCGCCGATCGCCGTCGCGCGTCGCCCAATACGCATTGAGCGGCGGTCCGTCGATCCACTCCATCGCGAAAAACGGATGACCTTGCGGCGTTGTGCCCGCGTCATAGACTTTCGCGATCGCCGGATGATCCATGCGCGCGAGCGCCTGGCGTTCGACCATGAAATACGCTTCGGCCAAACCGCCTTGCAACTGACCGCGGATGAGCTTGAGTGCCACCGCGCGCTGGATCGGCTCGAGCTGCTCGGCCAGATACACCGCGCCCATGCCGCCTTCGCCGAGCAGACGCGTGATGCGATACGGTCCGACGCGCTGGCCGGGCGAAAGCGTGTGCGAGCCGTCGTCGACGCCACTCTCGATGTCGAGCACGGTCGGTTGATCCGGCACGGTGGGCTGGAGATTCTTCGGCGCGGACATCGGCGCTAACTCTTGAGGACAGTGGCGGTTTAAAGTATACGACCGCCGCGGCGGGGACATCTTGGAGAATTTGTGGATTTGCGCTTCGCCGGTATCGACCGGTTGTATGGCGCCGGCGCCGTAGCGCGCCTGGCGGAAACGCACGTGGCCGTGGTCGGTATCGGCGGCGTCGGATCGTGGTCGGCCGAGGCACTGGCGCGCTCGGGCGTCGGCAAGATTACGCTGATCGACGCCGACGACGTCTGCGTATCGAACACCAACCGCCAGTCGCACGCGCTGAAAGGCGCGTACGGACGAATGAAAGTCGACGTGGTCGCTGAACGCTTGCGCGCAATCAATCCGAACATTGTCGTCGAGACAATCGAGAAGTTCGTGAGCGTGATGAACATCGACGTCGTCCTCGGCAGTCCATTCGACGCCGTCATCGACGCGTGCGACACCGTGCGCATGAAAGTGGAGATGATCGTGTTCTGCAAACGCCGAAAAATCCCGATCGTGATTTCAGGTTCCGCCGGCGGCCGTGCTGATCCAACACTCATCACCGCGCGCGATCTCACGCGCACGGAACACGACATCATGCTCGGCCTCGTGCGCCGCCGTCTGCGCGACGAGTACGGCTGGACTAGAAATCCGAAACGCTACTTCGGCGTGCAGGCGGTGTTCTCGCGCGAGAACGCCAACTATCCGCAGGCCGACGGCAGCGTATGCAAAACCCGCTCGCCGCACGCCGACACAGGACTCAAGCTCGATTGCAGCGGCGGTCTCGGCGCCGCGATGCACGTCACCGCGACGTTCGGCATGGTAGCCGCGGCGCGCACCATCGAACGTTTGCTTGGCCGGAAACCGCGCTAGCTCAATCCGAAAAGACGTTCGCAGTTTTGCGTCGTCGCGTCTGCAATTTCGGCCGCGTCGACGCCGCGAAGTTCGGCGATTGTGCGGCAAACGTCGACCAGCATCGCCGGTTCGTTACGATGGCCCTGATGACCGCACAACGGTTGATCGGGCGAATCGGTTTCGAGCAGCAGAAATTCGAGCGGCATATCGCGCACGATAGCGCGCAACCGATGCGCACGCTCATACGTGACCGGGCCGCCGATGCCGATGTGGAAACCTAATTTCCACAACTGATTTGCTTGAACCTGGCTGCCCGAAAAACTGTGCACGACGCCGCGCAAATGGCCCGCGCGCCGAATCGACGCCGCAACGTCATCGAATGCGCGCCGCGCGTGCAGGATCACGGGCAGATCGTGTTCGCGTGCGATCACCAATTGCCGATCCAGATAGCGATGCTGTGCGTCGGCATCCAAACCTGCGACGTAAAAATCCAGTCCGCATTCGCCGACGGCGACCGGATGTTCGCGCTCGATCCACGTTTCGAGTTCGTCGAGATCCTCGGATTTGTGCCGCGTGAGAAACAGCGGATGCAACCCATACGCGGCGTACAAACCTTCGTTCGCCGCGCAGATATCGCGCAACTTCTCAAAGCCGTCGCGCGCGATGCCGGGAATGATTTGCCGCGTCACGCGTGCATCGCGCGCGCGGGCGAGGGCAGCGCTGCGATCGCCGTCGAACTCGGCGACGTCGAAATGCGAATGGCTGTCGATCAACGTCATCAGATCACGAGCCACGTCGCCATGCCGAGAAACAATCCCATGCTCACGACATCCGTCGCGGTGGTCAGAAAAATGCTCGACGCCATCGCCGGATCCGCGCCCAGCCGCTTCATGCCGAGCGGAACGGCCGCGCCAGCGACGCCGCTGGCAACACTGCTCAACGTCATCGCCGCCAACGTGATTCCGGCGAGCCGGCCCGCGTGTTCGTTGTGTTCGAAGCGCGCCATTGCGTACATCGCGATGCTCGCGACGACGCCGACGAACAACCCGTTGAGTGCGCCGAGCCACGCTTCCTTCAACATCAACTTTTTGCCGGCGCCTTTATGCAACTCGTTCAGCGTGAGACCGCGCAGTGTCACGGCCAGTGCCTGACAACCGGTGTTGCTGCACTGTCCCGACAGCACCGGCAGAAAAACCGCGAGCAGCACGATCTGGTTGACCGTGTCCTGAAACAGGCCGACGACGCTCGCCGCGACAAATGCGGTAAGCAAATTCAACTGCAACCACGGATGACGAAAGCGGAACGCGCGCTGCCACGGCGTCGCCGTTCGTTCTTCTTTCTCGACACCGACCAGCGTACCGGCCTGCGCGCTGATCTCGAACGCCTGCTGCTCGAAAAGCACCTGTCCGCGCACGAGACCGATCAGCCGATCGTTGCTATCGCACACCGGATACACCGGAAAATGCCGCGTGACGACTTCGCGCATCGCATCGACGAGGCTCGTCTGCGGATGCAGGAAAAACGGATTGCGCACCATTACGTCGGCGAGCGTCGCGCCGGGCAGGGCATAGAGCAATTCGCGGAACGTGACCACGCCGACGAGTTTTCCGTCCGCATCGGCCGCGAAAATGTAGGTGATCAACTGACGCTTTACGCGTTCGCGCATCGCATCGACCACGTCGATGACCGACGCCAGCGGCGAAAAGATCGCGGGCGCTGCTTCCATCAAACGCCCAACGCTGCTTTCCGGATAATGCCAATCCTTCAGCCACTGTTCGCCTTCGCCGAGTTTCGTCGCGGCGGCGATTTGCGCGCGGCGTTCCGGCGCGAACTTCTGCAGGATATCGATGGCGTGACCCGGGCCGAGATCGGACAACGTCTGCGCGATTTCCGCGTCGGGAAGTTTCTCGAGACGATCGGCGGCGCCTTGCGGATCGAGTTCGCGGATGTGCTCGTTGAACGCGCGGGTATCCGTTTCGCTACTCATGCCTGCCTCGATTACGAACCTTTACGCATCGTAACCGACGAGGCGAGGACACCCAACCGCCAGTTCGCTTCGGTTCACGTGATTTGCGTAAGATTTCTGACAACCGACGCTGTGTTCGTGCGTTGATAGAAACGTCAAGAATTTCGAAGAGGATCTGACCATGTTAACCAAGCGTTTTACGATTGTCATGTTGTTGCTCGCGTTGTTTAGCCTCGAAGGTTGCGTGGCTCCGCCGCCGCGTCAGCGCGTCGTTTATCACGAGGGTGGCGATGCCGATGCGCCGTCCGGTCGTTATTGTCATTCGTGCGGCACGATTCGCGATGTCGATCAAGTCGAAATGCGCCAAGGCAATTCCGGCGGAGGCGCGGTTCTTGGCGCCATCATCGGCGGCGTGATCGGCAACCAGTTTGGTCGTGGCGGCGGTCGTGCCGCGGCGACGGCGGCAGGTGCCGTCGGCGGTGCCGTTGTCGGCAACAACGTCGAGGAAAACAATGCGCGGGCCGCGTCCGGTTATGCGTGGCGCTTCCGCGTCGAGCTAGACGATGGGCGTATGGCGACCGTCACGCAGTATGAGAATCCGGGATTTCATCCGGGCGATCGCGTGGCGATCCGCCGCGATCATCTCGAATATATGCGTTGATCGTTAGCATGTTTAGCAAAAAAGCCGCCGCTTGAAAAAGCGGCGGCTTTTTTTTTGCGTCGGGTTAGGATTGAATTAGTTGTCGCGAGAAAGATTCAATAGAGCTTTCGCTGCTAGCAGCGAGTCACTTTCTTTGCGGGTGCAAAGAAAGTAACCAAAGAAACACCTTTTAAATCTGAGCGCCACCAGTTTATACGCCACCGCACACGGCTAGTCTTTTGCCCTCTCGTAACTGGAGCCTATCGCTCTTTTTAGAGTGACTCTTAGCGTGGTCGAGGCCCGCAGAGAAAAAAAGAAAACAATAAAAATGAAGCGCCTCTTAGCAGACGTGTGCCGAGTTACTTGAGAGCGAGCTTTCCTGGATCGTGCGCGGCACCGCACCTTGTGTGTGAAAGCCCAACAATCTTTCTGGGGCGTTGCCTGAGTGGCTGCTCAGATCCTAAAAGGTGTTTTTTGGTGACTTTTTGTCACCCGACAAAAAGTTACCCGCTGCTAGCAGCGGAAGCTCCTGCCAAAACCCCCAAATGTATACAACTATAAAAATCAGTCGACCCGATAAAAGCGATGATCGCCAATGACAGCGAGCGGCTGCCCCTTCGCCCACGCCGGCGGGTTCGCACTCATATCCGCCGCAAAGAAATGATCGGCATTCGGCACCACCGACATCCGCATCTGCGGCGGCAGCGACCACTGCAGCATCGACATTCCCGCAACCATCCACGCCTGGCGCCACGCGTCGACGTCATCGACAACGAAGCCTTTGTTCGTCGTCGATAACGCGAATTGTCCTGGCGCCGTGAGTACCGAGCACAGCGAACCACCCCATTGCTTGCTTTCAAGCCGATGCTGCGCCACTTCGGCGACCGCCGTCTGGCCCATCACAGACTCACCGCGCGCCTCGAGATAGATGGTCGTAGCCAGACACGCACGGTCGGCGACCGGCGGCTGAAAGAACGACGCCATCCACAAAATAAAGGCCAGTTTCATAGTGCTGTTACCTCACACGAACTTTGAAAACGCGCGATCGCACATGGCCGTCGCGTATCCGCGCCGGCCCCTGTGCAACGACGGCGGTGCAAGCGCCGTATTCAAATTGTTCGGCGGGCTCTTTATCGGCCCTTGCCATGATCAAAGGAATCGTTTCGATCCCCGCCGCAGCGCACACTCGTGGGCTGCGGCGTAGGCACGGCGCGTGGAGCGCGTGCCGGAAAATCTTCTCAGTTATCGGCGGCGCATTGACGTCGCGCGTGCCGTTACGTTGAGTGAAATCACCACTCCGGCCAAAACCGAGGCTGGCCGAGTGCGCGGATTATCGCACACACGAGCGATTTGTCATCCATTTTCCTGAACGCGAGTTGAAGACGAACGTTAAATTTGCGCTCGCGTTTCACTGAAGTATATCTTTCCAGAACGCATTAAATGCCGCGTATTAGCCTTTTTGAAAAATATACTTTGCATCACTCGGTAGGTTTCCGACGATCGTCCTTCGATCAGTCGAAACGTTCACGCGCGACGAGCAGTGACTGCGGCGTCTCCTCAAAATGCAATGGTTCATCCGCCGCGGCGTGGGCGATGATCGCTAGCGCTTCGCCATCGCTATCCATCACGATTTGACCGACGCGTTCCCCGTTGCCGGTGACGATCGGCGTTCCCGCGACGACAGCGAAATGCGGATCGAACGTGACGCGATACAGACTGCGCTTGTTGCCGCCTTTGAAATGCAGACGCGACGTGATTTCCTGTCCGGGATAGCAACCTTTCTTCACGCTGACCGCGCCGAGCCGGATCAGTCCGAGCCAATACGGCAACGCTTCTTCGTACAACGTGGGGGCGATCTCGGGAATTCCCGCACGGATATCGGCCAGCGTCCAGCGTTGTCGGTTGGCGCCGACCTGTTCGTGCGGGGCGCCGAGCACGATCCAGCGCTTTCCGTCGGACATAGCGATGGCCGATGCCGCGCCATTGCGAGTGATCGAGTTCGTCTCCGGCAAGTCGACGCCCAGAGTGGCCAAATCGTTCGGGTCGTCGATTCCAACTGCACCGAAATCGGCAACGCGAATCGTCACCTTCGCGCGCAGAACGTAGCGGCGCAGCGCGTCGGCGAGTGCGGCCGCGTCGCCGCCGCGCAGGATCAGCATCAGATTTTCCGGGTCGAGCCGCAGCAGCGCGAAAAAAGCGCGCACGCGGCCCTGCGGCGTCAGCCACGCGTTCCATTGCCAATGGTTGTCGGCCAGCGCGGCGACATCGTTGCTGAACTGCGCGTGCGCGAACGCAGCGGCATCCGCGCCAGTCAGTTCGATGATCGGGAATGGCGATAAATTCATCGGAATAGGTCTGGTAAAAGCATCGGCGCTATACTTATGCGACCGGACCATCAAATTGCAATCGTCCTACGCGACGATTGTTGAACGACACAAGGATTCTCGTTGCGCCGATGAGCACCGACGCCGATCGCCCGCCCGAACAGGAATCGAAACCCGAGGCCGCACCTGTCGCGCCAGCACCGGCCGTTCCGGAAAACGGTGGCCGTGGCGGACTCGATCCGACGCGCTACGGCGACTGGGAAAAGAACGGCCGCTGCATCGACTTCTGATTTTTCGCTTCCAAGGCCAGCCATGGACAACACAGCAACGCCTGTCGTGCAGCAAACCGAGCGACCGATGTCGCCGCATCTGGGCATCTATCGATGGCAATTGACGATGACACTATCGATCGTGCACCGCGCGACCGGCGTGGCGCTGTCGGTGGGCACGCTTCTGTTGTGCTGGCTCGTGATCGCTCTCGCCGCCGGTGCGGACACTTACGACACCGTGCGCGCGTTTTGCGCGTCGCCGATCGGCATCGTGCTGCTCGTCGGCTGGACGTGGTCGCTCTTCTTCCACTTGTGCAACGGCATCCGTCATCTCGTCTGGGACATCGGCTGGGGTTTCGAGATTCCGCGCGCGTACGCGACCGGCTGGACGGTCGTCGTCGCCAGTCTCGTGCTGACGATCGCCGTCTGGGCCTTCGTGCTCACCGGAGGTGCGGTATGAGCGGCGGTACTCCCCAACATTCCGATTTGCAGACTCCGCTAAAGCGCGTTCGCGGCTGGGGTTCGTCGCGCAGCGGCACGCATCATTTCATCGTCCAGCGCATTACCGCCGTCGCGCTCGTTCCGTTGGCGATCTGGTTCGTCTGGTTCGTGCTCACGCTGGTGCACAGCGACTACGCGCATGCCCGCGCGGCGCTGCATCATCCGATTCAATCGTTGTTGATGATCGTGTTCATCGGCGCGGCGTTCTGGCATGCGCAACTGGGATTGCAAGTGGTGATCGAGGATTACGTGCACACGACGTGGCTGGAAGTGACGACGCAACTGCTCATCAAGTTCCTTTGCGTGATCGGCGCGGTGGCGGCGATCCTGGCCGTGATCCGGGTGGCGCTGGCATGAGCACTCCGATGAAGGCTTACGATATCCAGCAGCACAAGTACGACGTCGTCGTCGTCGGCGCGGGCGGCGCGGGATTGCGCGCAACGTTCGGCCTCGCCGAAAAAGGTCTCAACACGGCGTGCCTGACGAAGGTTTTTCCAACGCGCTCGCACACCGTCGCCGCGCAGGGCGGCATCTCCGCTGCGCTCGGCAACATGGGCGAAGACGACTGGCGCTTCCATTTTTACGACACCATCAAAGGTTCGGACTGGCTCGGCGATCAGGACGCGATCGAGTACATGTGCAAGAACGCGCCGAAAGCCGTGATCGAACTCGAGCACTACGGCGTTCCGTTCAGCCGCACCGACGCGGGCAAGATCTATCAGCGTCCGTTCGGCGGGATGACCACGAACTACGGCAAAGGGACTGCGCAACGCACGTGCGCTGCGGCTGACCGCACCGGTCACGCGATGCTGCACACGCTGTATCAGCAGGCGCTGAAACACGAAGCGCAATTCTTCATCGAATATTTTGCGCTCGATCTGATCATGGATTCGGAAGGCGCCTGCCGCGGCGTGCTCGCATTGAACATGTCCGAAGGCACGCTGCATCTGTTTCGCGCGCATGCGGTCGTGCTGGCGACGGGCGGTTACGGACGCGCGTATTTTTCCGCGACTTCCGCACACACCTGCACGGGCGACGGCGGCGGCATGGTGTTGCGTGCCGGTCTGCCGCTGCAGGACATGGAATTCGTGCAGTTCCATCCGACCGGGATTTACGGCGCGGGCTGCCTCATCACCGAAGGCGTGCGCGGCGAAGGCGGTTATCTCACCAACGACAAAGGCGAGCGCTTTATGGAGCGCTATGCGCCGAACGCGAAGGATCTTGCGTCGCGCGACGTCGTCAGCCGTGCAATGACGATCGAAATTCGCGAAGGCCGCGGCGTCGGTGAACACAAAGATCACATTCATCTGAACCTGATGCATCTCGGCAAAGATGTCATCCACGAACGCCTGCCGGGAATTTCGGAAACGGCGCGCATCTTCGCGAACGTCGACGTGACCAAGGAACCGATTCCGGTTTTGCCGACCGTTCACTACAACATGGGCGGCATTCCGACCAACTATCACGCCGAAGTCGTGATCAAATCCGGCGACGATCCGAACAAAGTCGTGCCGGGTCTGTTCGCGGTGGGCGAGGCGGCATGCGTGTCGGTGCACGGCGCAAATCGTTTGGGTTCGAACTCGCTGCTCGATCTGGTGATCTTCGGTCGCGCTGCGGCCGAGCGCATCGCCGAAGTCGTGAAACCCGGCGAACGTCACAAGGAATTGCCCGCATCGGCGACCGACGCCGCCATCGCCAACTTCGATCACATCCGCAATGCCAACGGCGCCACGCCGACCGCCGATCTGCGCAACACGATGCAGCGCGTGATGCAGAAAGACGCCGCTGTGTTCCGCACCGGCGAGACGCTGAAGGAAGGTTGCACCAAGATCACGCAAGCGTTCGATTCATTCGCCGACGTGCGCGTGACCGATCGCTCGCTCGTCTGGAATTCCGATCTCATCGAAACCCTGGAATTGCAGAACCTTCTCGGTCAGGCCGTCGCGACGATGTATTCGGCCGAACAGCGCACCGAAAGCCGCGGCGCGCACGCGCGCGAGGATTTCAAGGATCGCAACGATGTGACGTGGATGAAACACACGCTCGTCAGCATCGACGCGAAAGGCAAAGCGAGTTTCGATTTCCGTCCCGTGCACTTGGATACGATGACGACGGAAGTCGATCCGGTGCCGCCGAAGGCGAGGACGTACTGATGATCCAGCATCCCTTCATGTGGCTACTGGTGTGGCTCCTGCCAGCTATCGTCGTGATGTGTTCTTCACGCGTGCGCGGCGGCGAAAAGGTGGGATGGGTACTCGTCACGGTCGTCCTCACGTGGTGGGCCTTCCTCGCCTTCATGATCGTCACCACGCTTCGCAACAACAACCGCCCTTCCCGGATGTAATCACATGGCCGAATTTACACTCCCGAAAAATTCGAAAGTGGGCAAAGGCAAAAAATATCCTGCGAAAAAGGATGCGAAAAACCTGCGCACGTTCCGCATTTATCGCTGGAACCCGGACGACAAGCAGAATCCCTCCATCGACGAATACGAAGTCGACATGGCGACCTGCGGCCCGATGGTTCTCGACGCGCTGATCAAGATCAAGAACGAGATCGACGCCACGCTCACGTTCCGCCGGTCCTGCCGCGAAGGTATCTGCGGATCGTGCGCGATGAATATCGACGGCACCAACACACTCGCGTGCACGAAAGCGATCGACGACTGCAAAGGCGATGTGAAAATCTATCCGCTGCCGCACATGCCGGTGGTGAAGGATCTCGTGCCCGACCTCACGCATTTCTACGCGCAATACGCGTCGATCAAACCCTGGATTCGCACGCAGAGCGCGCCGCCGCCGGATCAGGAACGTCTGCAATCGAAGGAAGACCGCGCGAAGCTCGATGGTTTGTACGAATGTATACTTTGTGCGTGCTGTTCGACGTCGTGTCCAAGTTATTGGTGGAACAGTGATCGTTATCTCGGGCCGGCGATTCTGTTGCAAGCGTATCGCTGGATTGCCGATTCGCGCGACGAAGATACCGGCGCACGGCTCGACGATCTCGAAGATCCGTTCAAGCTCTATCGCTGCCACACCATCATGAATTGCGCGAAGACATGTCCGAAATCGCTCAATCCAGCGAAGGCGATCGGCGAAATCAAGCAGCTGCTGGTCGAGCGCAAGGGCGTCTGACGAAAACCACGAGCGGGGAGCGCCGGTGGAAACGAAACTCATCTGGTGGCCCGCCGTGGCCATGGCGGTGCTGACGTTCGTCGTCGCCGTGCGCATGTTCCGCACGCGCATGGTGCAGATCAAAAGCGAAAAAATCCGGCTCTCCACGATATCGACATCGAGCGCCGCTGCCGCGCATCTGACCGACAGCCGCGGCGCCGACAACTATCGAAACCTGTTCGAGCTGCCGGTGCTGTTCTATCTCGCACTCGTCGTCGCCGCGCAGACCGCGCAAGTCAACGCGATCACGCTGACGCTCGCGTGGGCGTTCGTCGCCGCGCGCATCGTGCACAGTTACATCCAATGCACTTACAACCGCGTGAGCCATCGCTTCTACGCATTCGTCGCCAGCTTTTTCATCTGTGTCGGATTCTGGGGTGTGATCGCAGGCGGCCTGTTGCGATGAGTGGCGACGATTCGCGCCTGCGCTGGCGCTGCCGGCGCGGCATGCGCGAACTGGATCAATTGCTGACGTGGTATCTCCAGCATCGTTATCCCGCGACGACGGATGCCGAGAAACATTCCTTCGCAACATTGCTCGATGAACAGGACCCGGATCTGTGGAACTGGTTCAGCTGCCGCGCCGAGCCGCCCGACGCATGGAAGCATATCGTCGATGAAATCCGTACCGCCGATCGCGTTTGATCACAAGCCGTCGTTGCGCTTGATCGGTGCATTGATCGCTGCCGCTGTGCTCGCCGGCGTTTCGTTGGCAATCAGTGGAATTCCTTCTCTGGCCAAAGCGGTCATCGCGGTTGTAGCTGCGGGTTATTTTGGTATCGCGTTGCGGCGATTTCTGTTGTTTGCGCCCGCGCGAGTGGTTTGGCAGTCGGATGGGAATTGGCGGATCGTCGATGTCGCGAGGCGAGAGTTCGATTGCGAACTTGTGCGCGCGACGGTTCGCGGCGAGTGGATGTTGATCGAGCTCCGGCGCGCGGATCGCGCGCGTGTTGCGATGGTGTTGGCGCCTGGGAATAGTGATGCGGAGATTCGTCGGGCGTTGAGGGTGCGGCTGTCGCGGTTGGTGGATGAGTGACGTTTGCTAAAAAGCTTTCGCTCTCGAGCGAGCGAGTCACTTTCTTTGCTGGTGCAAAGAAAGTAACCAAAGAAAACACCTTTTAAATCTGAGCGCCACCAGTTTATACGCCACCGCGCGCGGCTAGTCTTTTGCCCTCTCGTAACTGGAACCTATCGCTCTTTTTAGAGTGACCCTTAGCGTGGTCGAGGCCCGCAGAGAAAAAAAAGAAAACAATAAAAATGAAGCGCCTCTTAGCAGACGCGTGCCGAGTTACTTGAGAGCGAGTGTTGCTGGATCGTGCGGCAATGCACCTTGTGTGTGAAAGCCCAACAATCTTTCTGGGGCGTTGCCTGAGTGGTTGCTCAGATCCTAAAAGGTGTTTTTTGGAGACTTTTTGTCACCGGACAAAAAGTTACCCGCTGCTAGCAGCGGAAGCTTTTAAAAAAACCCCCAAATCAAAAACAAAAAAAAGCCCGGAGCACATCCTGCGCATCCGGGCGAGTCAGCATCCTTGCCCTGCGGCTCCTTGGAGAGTTCAACCGATCAGAAGCGATACTCGCCGCTAACCGAAATCAAGTGCGGATCAAGATTCAAACCTTGAGTACCCACTTTGTAGTAGTCGTAATTCAAACCAACGCTCATGTTGCGGCTGAAGTCATATCCAAAACCCGCACCGGCGTAATACTTGTTGCTGGTGTCATCGACATACGTCGTGGTGGCCGGCGATTCGAACGTCTGGCCCTTCACGTCGCCGCGGAAATAACCACCGCGCGCGCTCACGTACCAATTCGGCGTGAGATTGAAATGCCCGTTCAAGCCGAGATTCCAGCCTTCGACTTTTGCTTGGGGAACCGGTGCATTGAGATCGAGAATCGCGCCGTTCTTCGGATCGAATGAGCCGAGTTTCGTGTAGCCACCTTCGACACCGATCGCGACGTTCGGATTGAACGCCCAGCGATAACCGACATTCGCACCGTATCCGGTGTCCTTGTCGTTGTAGAAACCTTTATCGAGATCGGATTGACCGACCTGACCGTTGATGAAAAATCCGCCGGCGCCTTGATCGGCACTCTGGGCCTGACTCAGAACGGGGAGGGCAACTGCCGAGGCAGCGATAGCGAGCGCTAAAAATTTCTTGTTCATTCGTTACTCCAATCTTCCATTTGAAAATAATCGCAGTCAGATCGACCTCGGTCATTCGCGGCCGATCTTCCTGTCGGATGACAGATGGAGACCGAACGTTCCATTTCAACACCGCTAAGTTTAGAAATTATTCAGATACCTGTACGGCATCGCAGCATTGGCTTGCAGCGCCTTGATGCGTCGGGCATTCTGGCCACCCACGCGCGGCCGCCTTCGCGCCGACGAAACGGAATTCCCGCTGATGTTTCGCCCGCTCGAGTTGTATATCGGCCTGCGCTATACGCGCGCCAAGCGTCGCAATCATTTCATTTCGTTCATCTCGCTGATCTCGATGCTCGGCCTCGCGGTCGGCGTGATGGCGCTCATCGTCGTCATCTCGGTGATGAACGGATTCGAGAAGGAACTGACCACCCGCATCCTCGGCATGGTCGCGCACGCGACGATCTCCGGCGTCGACGAGCCCATGCGCGACTGGCAACACGCGATCGACATCGCGAAGAAAAATCCGCACGTACTCGCCGCCGCGCCGTATGTCGAAGGCAACGCGCTTTTGCGTGGCGAACGCAACGC
>DATBAU010000158.1:0-12801 GCA_036271355.1 Rudaea sp.
GGTAATTTGTAGCGCAGCCATCCCGGTGTGGCGCCGAGCACTTCGACGTGTTCGGGCCTGAGTCCGGTTTCCTCGTGCAGCTCGCGATACATGGCTTCGAGCGGCGTTTCGTCGCTGCGCATCCCGCCTTGCGGAAATTGCCAGCCGTCGCGATAGGCTCGGCGTGCCCAGAATACGCTGCCGTCTTCGCGCATCAGGATGATGCCGACGTTGGGCCGATAGCCATCCGGATCGATCACGGTGGTGCTCCAAAACTCTCTACCGATTCAACCATAGCCCGCGCGGATGTATCAATATGAAATTGTGCGACGCGCCATTTACGGCGCCCCGCCCGCCCGTTACACTAGACGGCTCGATTACAGCCCGCTTCTCTGCTTGTTCGGCTATGTAGCTCAGCTGGTTAGAGCACAGCACTCATAATGCTGGGGTCGGTGGTTCGAGTCCACCCATAGCCACCACGGGTGCGAGCTCGCCCCGTAGTCCTTGAATATATGGACATTTTCAAAGTATTCCAGATCGAAGCCGCGCATCGGTTGCCGAATGTACCTGTGGGGCACAAGTGCGCGCGCCTGCACGGACATTCGTTCCGCATCGAAATCCATGTGGCGGGCGAACCGCAGCCGAATACCGGTTGGGTGATGGACTTCGCGGACATCAAAACAGCCTTCGCGCCGATCTTCGACGAAATCGATCACCGTTGCCTCAACGAGGTTCCGGGTCTTGAGAATCCGACGAGCGAACAGTTGGCGATGTGGGTGTGGCGGCGCCTCAAACCCTCGCTCGGGGCGCTCAGCAAGGTGGTGATCCACGAAACGTGCACGTCGGGGTGCGCCTATTCCGGGCCTGAAAGCACTGCCGCATAATCGTCGCTCAGACTGTAATTCGCCAAGGCGGGACGGACAAAAAATATCAGTAGAATCTGAACGTTACGTGCTCTGCGCGAGTTTTCTCAATCACTTGTTGCATCGCAACAAAAGATGTGTATAATAACCCTCAGACTCCCACCACCTTTTTGAGGGCAAAACCATGTACGAACAGCTCAATACCCAGTTCCTCGCTTTCGGCAAGAGCTTCGCCGATAACGCGTTCAAGGCCCAGAGCCTCGCCGCCGAAGGCTTCGAGCGCATCACCGACCTGCAGCTCAAGACGCTGGAAAACCGCGTCAACGCGACGGTCGAATTCTGGTCCGAAGCCGCCGAAGTGCGCGATTTCGACGCGCTGAAGGCCTTCTGGCCGAAGAGCGTCAACCTGGTGAAAGAAACCACCGAAAAGCTTTACGCGAACGGTCAGGAAGTGTTCGGCGTCAGCCTCAAGACGGCCGAAGCGATGGGCCAGCTCGCCAAGGGCAACTTCGAAATCGCCAGCGACAACTTCAACAAGCAGGTCAACAACGTGAAGAAGGCCGCCTCGGCGACCAAGTAAGCATCATCGAGTAAGCAGCGCGCGGCCCCCGCGCCGCGCCTGCCGAACGCTGCGACATCCCCCTCCCCTTCGTCGCAGCGCATCTGGCCGGATGACATTCATCCGGCTTTTTTTTGCCTGAAACTTTCAGCATCTCCCATTCGGCGCTTCGAGACGGCCCGCGATCCGGTGTACGCTTGCGCCATGTCGAAAACGTTTACGCGGGCGACCGCGCGGCCATGCCCAGTCTGATCGTCACCTCCGGCGTCCTCGCTGGACAAGTGTTCAGTTTTTCCGACATGGCAGTGATCGGCCGCGGGCAGTTTTCGGAAGTGCGGCTCAACGATCCGACCGTCTCGCGCCGCCACGCGATCATCCGCCGCGACGGCGACGCCTACGAATTGCGCGATCAGGACAGCGCCAACGGCACGTTCTATCGCGGCGAGAAATTGTCCCAGACCACGCCAATCGAAGACGGCGACGAATTGCAGTTCGGTGAAATCAAGGCGGTGTTCCGCACCGCATCGAGCGAACAGCCGTCGTTGGCTCCGCTCTCGGTGCCGAACACGAACTCGACCGGATCTCGTCCCGTGTTCGATGCGGAGGTTGTCAAAGCACAACAACGAAATTTGCAGCCGACGGGATTGCGCGAAATGCTCGCGCGCCTGAAGCTGTTTTCCGACATCGGCGCGCAGGCGCGGCAGAAAATCGATCTGCGCCAGCAACTCGACAATATTCTGAGTGCGATCAAGAGCGCGTTTCCGCAACTGACACGCGCGTCGGTCTTTGCGCCGACGACGGGTTCGGAACATCTCGCGGTGCTGGCCGATCGGACATCGAAATCCGACTCGGTGCCGTTCGGCGAGATCGAAGCTTTCCTGCTCGAATCGCTGCGCCGCGAACAAGGGTTGATGGTCAACGACGCCGAAGGTCGCGAAGCGATCGCGACGCGTTTACGCGCTGACATAGTGCCCGCCGCGCTCGCCGGCATTCCGCTGCGACTCGGCGACGACGTGCTCGGCGTTTTGTATCTGGAGAGCGCGCTCATTGAAAACGCGTGGCGCGCCGGCGATCGCGAATTTTTCGTTGGCATCGCCGGCCTACTGACCTGGTTGCTCGCGAGCGCGCAAGGACAATCGGCCGAGCGCGCGGTCGAGACACACGACCTCGCGCTCGCGCGCCGCATCCAGCAACGTTTTCTGCCGCAATCGCCGCCGAAGTTGCCGGGCTACCGCATCGCCGACAGCTACGCGGCCGCGCGCGTTATCGGCGGCGACTATTACGACTTCTTCGATTTCCGCGATGGGAAGAAAGGATTCGTCATCGCTGACGTCTCCGGAAAATCAGTCTCGGGTGCGCTCTACATGGCGCGACTCAGCGTGCAGGTGCGATCGCTCGCGCGACATCTCGTGACGCCGGCGGAGTTGCTGTCCGGATTGAACCGCAAGCTTTATCAGGATCTCGAACCGGGCATGTTCGTGACGATGCTCGCCGGACACATCGATCCGGAAAACGGATTGCTCACGATCGCCAACGCAGGACATCCGCAGCCGTTGATCCGATCGCCGGACAATGTGGTTTCCGAAATCGGCGAACCCGGCGCGCTGCCATTGGGCGCGATGAACGACACGGTCTTTCGCGATACGGAAGCGACACTCGCGCCAGGAAGCTGCGTGCTGTTCTACACCGATGGTCTCGACGAAGCGCACAACGCGCAGAAAGAATTGTTCGGTCGGGATCGCATCGTTAGCACGTTTGTCGACGGCGGCAGCGGTGCGCAGGCTGTGCTCGATTCGCTGCTTGCGGAACTGGCGCGATTCACCTCGGGCGAACCGCAGAGCGACGATCTGACACTGGTGACGATCAGCCGCGATCGCGGTTGATCCTTCGCATTACGGCGTACGAAAATGGCTGCTTAGCGTTTTCCACCAAATAGTCCGCGCAGCTTTCCGATGACGCCGCTGCTCGGCGGTTCGTCATCCTGTATCTGACCTGGCGCCGGCGCGGCGACCGGAACGCTCGCAACAGCGGGCGATGCTTTGGGCAAAATGCCGCCCGCCGCGACTGCCTGTTTCACGCCCATCAATTCCGCCGCGATGCGCGCGAGTTCTGGCGCTTTGGGATGCGGCGTGTCGTTGATGAGCTTCAAACTCCACAAGCCCGCGATCTTTTGCGCGAGCACGATTCCCACGTTCATCCCCTCCGCTTTCGCCGGAACTTCGGCTTTCGGCGCGGGCTTGGCCGGTTCTGGATTCGGTGCGGCCGGCGGTGGTGGCGCCGGTTTCGGCGGAGCGGGTTTCCGCGCTTCCGCTGTTGGCGCAGGTTCGACTTTCGGCGCCGGCGGCGCCTCGGCTTTCGGTGCGGGCTTGGCCTGCTCCGCTTTCGCAGCGTCCGGTTTCGGTTTGTCCGCCTTTTTGGTTTTCGGCGCGTTCGCGAGCGCGGCGTCGCGGTTGGCGAAAATGGAAAAAAGTTTACTGAAACCGGCGACGTCGAATACTTGTTTCACGCTCGCATTGAGCGAACACAAACGCAGGCTACCTTTGCCGCCTTCGAGTTGTTTCGCCGTCGCGAGGAGGACGCGCAGACCCGCACTGCTGACATAGCCGATGCCGGTCATGTCGATCAGAAAATTCTTTTCTCCGGCGGCAAGCAAATCCTGCAGCGTCAGTTCGACGTCGGCCGATGTTTCCGTATCGAGCCGCCCGGTCAGCGCGAGGATGCGCGTGCCGTCGGCGTCTTCTTGCTGGATGTCGATCGCCACGAATCAGCCTTCGCGGAAGATGAAACGCGCCGCGCCGATCTGGATCACGTCTTCGTTCGCAAGCTGGCGCTCTTTGATTTTTTCGGCGTTCACGCGAGTGCCGTGCTTGGTGCCGAGATCGATCACCGTGAAACCGGCCATGCTGACGTTGATCTGTGCATGTTTCGGTTCGACGCCGGGTCCGGCGATGCGAATGTCGTTGGCTGTATCTGCACCGATCGACATCGGCTTGAGCGACAGCGTGAACGACTGTTTGCCCGCTTCCGGGTTTTGCGGAACGAGCCGCGCGGCACGGAAAATCTGCGTGGCGCCTCCCGCGGACACGGCGGCGGGCGCTTGTGATGGCGGCGATGCGAGCGGCACGGCCGGACGCACGGCGCTGACATGCACGGCCGACATGATCTGCGTTTTGTTCGGTGTGAGATCGGGACGCACGCCGGGCATGTCCGTGGTGCGTGCTTCAGCAATGTCGTCGTCGGCCGGAACGTTGAATCGACCGGTGACCGCAGTCGGTGCCGGCGCCGGCGCCGGTGTGGGTGCGGGTGAAGATGGCCCGGCGTCGAGATCGCTTTCGGCATGAAACGCTTCGAGGAAACGCGCTTTCATTTCCAGTCCGCGCGCGCGCGCTTCGGCTTTGTCTTTCACCGATGCTTCGATCGCTTTGATGCGTTTCTGGAATTCCTTGTCGTCGAATTCGCCGAGCTTGTGGCGCAACTCGAGTTCCTGCTGATCGAGTTTCACTGCTTCGTGACCGGCCTCGAAGCGCTCGATGAGTTCGCGCAGACTCGAATACTGTTCGCGCGCGGCCTGTTTGAGCGGCGACGCTTGTTCATCCAACGCTTGCAAACGTTTCTGATAATCCGAACGCACACGCTCGAACACCGGCGGCGCGAAATTCGATTTCAATTCGTCCATCGATTGCAGGCGTTCGTCGAGCTGATCCTGCTCGGCTTTCAGTTTTTTCAGCGACTCGATGGCCGACAGATCGATCGCGGCCAGCGCCTGCTGCCATTCGTTGGGTTGGTCTGCCATGGCTACTCCGAACGGTTCAGACGCTGACGACATCGACGTCGATCAAACCGAAGCGCAGTTTGTCGCCGGGTTTGATCGGTACTTTCTGTCCCGCCTGCAGCCGCTCGCCGTTGACGAACGTGCCGTTGGCGACACCGGTTTCCTCGCGCAAAAAGTATAAGCTGCCCTCGCGCGCGATGCGGGCGTGACGGCGGCTCAGCGTGCCGTTCGTATTGAACGGACTGAGATCGACTTGCGGATTGATGCCCGCCGCCGGATCGGGACGGCCGATCAGGAAATCGTCGAGCGCCGCATCGAGCGGGATCGGCTGATCGCTGCCGGACGCGCGCAACGCCAGCGAGCGCGTCGTGATCGCGGCAGGCGGCGGCGCCGGAGCGGGTGGCGGCGGTGGCGCGGGTGCCGGAACCGGCGCGGGCGCTTTCGGGCGCGCAGCTTCGGGTTTCGGCGCAGGCGGCGGCGGTTCTTTCACGATCGCCGGTGCGGGTGCGGGCAATCGCACCTGGCGCGACACGACTTGTTTGAGAATGCGCAGCGCGATTTCGGGATTCTGTTTGATCACATCGCCGATCGCGCTGCGCTCGATGCGCAGCAGACGCGATTTCGCACTCGCGCGAGCGCCGGTAATGTGCGGCTTGCCTTCGATGGCCGCTTCGCCGAAGAAGTCGCCGGCGTTGAGCGTGAAAGCGACCGCGCCGCCGTGAACGAGTTCGATCTGGCCGGACTCGATGATGTACGAATCGGCTCCCGCGTCGCCTTCGCTGAAGACATCGGCGCCGGCGGGAACGTCGAGATAGAAATCTTTAGCGTTGCTCATGATTCGGGCGCGTCTCGCACGCGGCAACGGGGCGGATGGCGATTATGCCGACCGCCGCGCGCCAGCCGCAAGGCAACGAACGTCATTGTTTACGATTCGTATGGCGACGGGCGCTTATAGTCGGTCGATGTTTCGGGCAATCGCCATCGTTTTCTTCACCGCCTCGATTGCGAATCCTGCGTTCGCCGCGCAGTCGGTTTCGCTGCCCGCGTGGGTTTGCACGCATCCGGATGCGATCTTCGTCAGCGAACTCGAAGCCGGCGAATCGCTAGTGCCGCACGATCCGACTCACGGCACCGGCGGAGCGACCGGCACGACCAGCCACACGCTGCGCATTGCGGGACTGGGCACGGGCACGCAAACCTATTATCTCTACGTGCCCACGAACTACACGCCGACGCAACCGATGCCCTTCGTGCTGGCACTGCACGGTTACGTCGCGTACGGAACGCAGAACTCCGAGGCCCAGAATATTTTGTCCGCATGGTCAGCGGCCGCTGGCACTGGAGAATTCATCGTCGCTGCGCCCGTCGGTAACGACATCGTGTATCAGGACGGGCTGCCCTACGGCGTATCGTGGCTGGTTCCGCCGACGTCCGGACCGAACGACTACGATCTTTTCGCGGCGGTTCTTTCGGATGTCGAAGCGCACTACAACATCGATCGCACACGCATCAGCGGATGGGGATTTTCAGCAGGCGGCCACGTGATGCACGATTTGGGCGTCAACGACTACAGCAGCGCGTTCAATGCGTCGACGATGGCGGGTTACAGCGTCAGTTCGGGCGTGCTCGCCGCGCTGGCATGCGGTGGCATGACGATGGCGGAATGCAGCGCCGTGATAAACGCGCTGCCGCGCAAGATTCCGGTCGATAGTCACATCGGAACCAGCGACCCGAATTATTCGTACGCCGCCGCCGATCGCACGCTTTTTACGTCCGACGGCTGGATCGACAACCGCACGTTTTTCTGGAACACGTTTGCCGGCGCCCACACCTACACGACGGCCGATTTGCAGCTCGCGTGGACGCATCTTTGCGCCGATGCCGTGACGCAGTAGGCCGTCCGTTCTGCGCTTAACGTTTGTTGCAGCGATCTCGTCGCCACCGTTATAATAGTGGGCCTTGTTCCCCAGTCCGATCCGGCGCGTTTTCCATGCCGGAGCCGAGTCTGGATTTGCGTTTCCTATGCAAAATTCGATCGCTGCCGGCAGGCGGCTCGCCTTACGTGTCGTCGGCGCGCAACTGATCGCCACGATCGTAGTCGCAGCGGGTTTTTTGCTTCAGGGCTGGCAGTCGAGTCTGGGTGTGTTGTGCGGCGGTTCGACCGTCGTGGTGGGAACCGGAATTTTGGCGCTGCGCGTTTTCGCAGCAGCGCCCGCGGCGGCGGGAGTGGTGCTGGCACGGTTCATCGTCGGCAATCTGCTCAAGTGGGGCGTCATCGCATTGGGTTTGTATGTGGCGATGGTGAAACTGGCGTTGCCGCCGTTTCCCGTGATGGCGGGTTTGATCGCCGCGCTGCTTCCGCAACTGCTCGGTCTGCACGACGCGTGGTCTCGCTGAAAACGTAACTGAAAACTTCAATCGGAATTCTATAGAACATGGCGACTGAAGCCGCACCCGCCGCGCACGATGCCGGTAGTTACATCCTCCATCACCTGACCTTTCTCCAGCTCGATCTGAAAAGCTGGAAGATCGTCGAGGGTGAAACCGGTTTTTGGGTGCTGAATCTCGATTCGGTTTTCTTTTCGCTGCTGCTCGCGCTGATCTATCTGATCATCTTTCGTTCCGCCGCGCGCAAAGCGCACGCCGGCGTGCCGAGCAAGTTCCTCAACTTCATCGAGATGTGCATCGACTTCGTCGACGGCCAGGTGAAGGATGCATTCCACCACACGTCGACGTTCGTCGCGCCGATGGCGTTGACAGTCGGGCTGTGGATCTTCCTGATGAACTTCATGGATATGTTGCCGATCGACTTGCTGCCGACCATCGCCGGTCACGCGGGATTCGAGCATTTGCGCGTGGTGCCGTCGGCCGATCCGAACATTGCGCTGGCGATGTCGATCACCGTGTTCCTCACTGCGTTCGTCTACAGTTTTGTCAACAAAGGCTTCAAGGGTGTCGGCGCGGAATTCCTTTTTCATCCATTCGGCAAATGGCTGCTGCCGGTCAACTTCCTGCTCAAGTGCGTGGAAGAATTGGCGAAGCCGATCAGCCAGGGCCTGCGACTGTTCGGAAACATGTACGCGGGCGAGATCATCTTCATTCTGCTCGCGTGTTTCACGCTGAGCCTCGGCGGTCCGGATAGCGCCGCCGGAATCGGCCTCGTGTGGTTTTTCGTGTTCGCCGCGATCGCCGTTCTGACCGTCTGGTTGTTCATGCACGGCAGAGCGCTGCTGGGCACGGCCTTGTTGCTGGGCGTGCCGATACTGGGCCTGATCGGATTGTTCCCCGCTGCCGGAACCTCGGCCTATGCGCAGGTTTTGCTCGCTACCGGCTGGACGATTTTCCACATTCTGATCATCGGATTGCAGGCCTACATTTTCATGGTGTTGACCGTCGTCTACATGGCGATGTCGGCCGATCATCACTGAGTTTTTCACTTCGATTTTTAATCCCGATTTTTCATTCACGTTAGGTAATTGGAGAACCACATGGATATCGCAGCACTCGCTTCCGTTGAAGGCATGACCGCCATCGCGGCCGGCCTGATCTTCGGTCTCGCCGGCATCGGCGCGGCCATCGGCATGGGCCTGATGGGCGGCAAGTTCCTCGAAGGCGCTTCGCGTCAGCCGGAACTCGTTCCGATGCTGCAGGGCAAGATGTTCCTGCTCGTCGGCCTGATCGACGCGATTCCGATCATCGGCGTGGGTATCGCGCTGTACATGACGTTCGTCGATCCGTTCGGCGGCAAGATCCTCGCGCATCTCGCGGCGCATTGATCCGCGTTTTTGATAGTCGTTCCACTGAATCAGGCTACGAGGGTTAACCCGTGAGCATCAACGCAACACTCATCGCCCAGATCATCGTCTTCGGGATTCTGGTTTGGGTGACGATGAAATACATCTGGCCGCCGATCACGAAGGCGATGGAAGAGCGTTCCACGCGCATTTCCGACGGCCTGTCCGCCGCCGATCGCGCGAAAGCCGAATTGAAAGCAGCCGACGCGCGCGTCGCCGAGGAAATCAAGAAGGCGCGTGCGCAGGCCGCCGAGATCATCGACAAGGCCCAGCAGCAAGGTAACCAGATCATCGACAAGGCCAAAGCCGATGCGATCCTGGAAGGCGCGCGGCAAAAAGCCACGGCGCAAGCCGAGATCGAAGGCATGGTCGGCAAGGCGCGCGAGCAGTTGCGTGGCCAGGTCGCTTCGCTCGCTGTGCAGGGTGCCGAGAAGATCATCCAGCGCGAGATCAACGCCGATACGCACAAAGCGTTGCTCGACCAACTCGTCGCCGAGATCTGACGATGAGCGAAGCGCTGACACTGGCTCGTCCGTACGCCCGCGCCGCTTTCGAAGCGGCGCAGGACACGAAGTCGCTGGACGATTGGTCGTCGAAACTTGCGTTCGCCGCGCAATTGCTCGGCGACGAACGCGTCCGCTCGGCGGTACACGATCCCCGCATCGGCGCGGGCGATCTCGAATCGCTACTGCTGCCCAACGGTGAAACGGCCGATTCGGATTTCGGTCGTTTCGTCGCGCTGCTCATCGCGAATCAGCGTGCGGATCTGTTGGTCGAGATTTCCACGCTGTTCGAAGAGTTGAAACGCGATGCGCAGCGCATATTGAAAGTCACGGTGCGCACGGCGAATGCGTTGCCGAGCGGCGAAGAACAATCGATCCGCGCGGCGCTGAAAAAACGATTCAATCGCGACATCGAACTGGATCAGCAAATCGATCCGAGTCTCATCGGTGGCGCCATCATCGATGCCGGCGATGTCGTGATCGACGGTTCGGTGCGTGGGCGTCTTGCGCGTCTCGAATCGGCGCTGGTGCATTGAAGAACTTTTGAATCGCCCGGAATGCCGGGCGATTCGTGTGGCAAGTGAGGTTTTAGGAATGGCGGTCGAGAACCGTTATTTCTAACCCCTTACATTTAAATCATCCGAAGCGCATTCGACGCGCGAAGAAGGAATTACAATGGCAACGACGCTCAATCCGTCCGAAATCAGCGAACTGATCAAAACCCGCATCGAGAAGGTCAAGCTCGCGGCCGAAGCGCGCAACGAAGGCACGATCGTCTCCGTCTCCGACGGCATCGTTCGCATCCACGGCCTGGCCGACGCGATGGCCGGCGAAATGATCGAGCTGCCGGGCAACACCGTTGCACTGGCGTTGAACCTCGAACGCGATTCCGTCGGCGCGGTGGTGCTCGGCGATTACGAACACCTGCGCGAAGGCGACACCGTCAAAACCACCGGCCGCATTCTCGAGGTGCCGGTCGGCAGGCAGATGCTCGGCCGCGTCGTCGACGCGCTCGGTCAGCCGATCGACGGCAAAGGCGCCATCGCAACGACCGCGACATCGCCGATCGAAAAAGTCGCGCCGGGCGTGATCTGGCGTAAATCGGTTTCGCAGCCGGTGCAAACCGGTTACAAATCCGTCGACTCGATGATCCCGATCGGCCGCGGTCAGCGCGAGCTGATCATCGGCGATCGCCAGACCGGCAAGACCGCGCTCGCGATCGACACGATCATCAACCAGAAAAATTCCGGCGTGAAGTGCGTGTACGTCGCCATCGGCCAGAAGCAGTCGTCGATCGCGAACGTGGTGCGCAAGCTCGAAGAAAACGGCGCGATGGATCACACCATCATCGTCGCGGCCTCAGCTTCGGAATCAGCGGCGATGCAGTACATAGCGCCCTATTCCGGCTGCGCAATGGGCGAATTTTTCCGCGACATCGGCGAAGACGCGCTGATCATCTATGACGATCTGACCAAGCAGGCGTGGGCGTATCGCCAGATCTCGCTGCTCTTGAAGCGTCCGCCGGGTCGCGAAGCATATCCGGGCGACGTGTTCTATCTCCATTCGCGTCTGCTCGAGCGCGCCGCGCGCGTGAACGAGGAATACGTCGAGAAGGAAACCAAGGGCGCCGTGAAGGGCAAGACCGGCTCGCTGACCGCATTGCCGATCATCGAAACGCAGGCGGGCGACGTGTCCGCGTTCGTTCCGACGAACGTTATTTCGATTACCGACGGCCAGATCTTCCTCGAAACCGACCTATTCAACGCGGGTATCCGTCCGGCCGTGAACGCCGGTATTTCGGTGTCGCGCGTGGGCGGCGCGGCGCAGACCAAGATCATCAAGAAGCTCGCGGGCGGCGTGAAACTCGCACTCGCGCAGTATCGTGAACTCGCGGCGTTCGCGCAGTTCGCGTCTGATCTCGACGCGGCCACGCGTGCGCAGCTCGAACGCGGCCAGCGCGTCACCGAATTGATGAAGCAGAAGCAGTACGCGCCGCTGTCGGTCGCGCAGCTCGCGGTCACACTTTATTCGGCGGAAAAGGGTTATCTGGACGATCTTCCGATCGCGCAGATCCTGCCGTTCGAAAAAGCGCTGCACGCGCACTTCGCGAATAACTACGCGGATTGGGTCAAGGCCGCGAACGACAAGTCCGACTGGAACAACGACATCGAAGCGACGCTGAAGAAAGGCATCGAAGAGTTCAAGAAAACCGGTAGCTGGTAAGCGCGGACAACAGGCGAGCAGAACATGGCAGGCGCACGAGAAATCCGCACGAAGATCAAGAGCGTGGGCAACACCCGCAAGGTGACGCGCGCGCTCGAGATGGTTTCGGCATCGAAAATCCGCAAGGCGCAGGAACTGATGCGCGCGTCGCGCCCGTACGCGCGCGCGATGAAACAGGTGATCGGCCACGTCGCGAAAGCGAATTCGGAATTCCGTCATCCGTTTCTCGAAACGCGCGAGTCGGTGAAGCGTGTCGGTTATGTCGTCGTGTCGACCGATCGCGGTTTGTGCGGCGGCTTGAATTCGAACCTGTTCCGCAAACTGATCGGCGAAATCCGCGAGTGGCAATCGAAAGGTGTTGACGTCGACATCGTCGCGATCGGCACGAAAGCGAACACGTTTTTCCGCCGGCTCAAGGTGAACCTCGTCGGCAGTGTGTCGCACCTCGGCGAGCGTCCGCAGATCGAAAAACTCGTCGGCATCATCAAGGTCGTGCTCGACGCGTACAACGAACGCCGCATCGATCGCCTCACGCTGGTGTACAACGATTTCGTCAACACGATGACGCAGAAGCCGACCATCGAACAGCTTCTGCCGCTGCCACCGAGCGAATCGCTCGTCACGGCGCACGATTGGGATTACCTGTACGAGCCGGACGCCGAATCAGTGCTCGAGCACGTGCTCACGCGCTACATCGAATCGCTGGTTTATCAAGCCGCGCTGGAAAATCTCGCGAGCGAACACGCAGCGCGCATGGTGGCGATGAAGTCCGCCTCCGACAACGCGACGAAAGCGATCGGCACGCTGACCTTGATCTACAACAAGGCGCGCCAGGCCGCGATCACACAGGAAATTTCCGAAATCGTGAGCGGCGCAGCAGCCGTCTGAGGTTACGCGTATGAAACATCAGTTCACGCTTGAATATTGGCAAGACGAAGATTGGTTCGTCGGTCGGTTGAAAGAAGTGCCGGGCGTTTTCAGTCAGGGCGAGACCCTGGCCGAACTCGAACACAATATCGAAGACGCGTATCAGGTCGTCCTTTCCGCGAGCCCGATGGATCCGGCTCCGGCATCGGCGAAGGCCAAGGCGGTTACGTTAGAGGTGGCA
>DATBAU010000159.1:0-5834 GCA_036271355.1 Rudaea sp.
GACGATGGCGTCGGGCGTCGACAAGCGCACGGTCCAATATACCGGTTGCGAAGTACTGCTCGACGAAACAAGTATACAAAGCGCCATTTTACCCACGCCGGCGGGCTTCGATATTCTTCCCGGCAACCGCGATCTCACCGCCGCCGAGCTGAAGTTGATGGACAAGCTCGCGCGCGAATCGCGCTTGAAAGAGCAAATCGAAAAACTCGGCGATCACTATCAAACCGTGTTGATCGACTGTCCGCCGTCGCTGCATCTGCTCACGATCAACGCGCTCACCGCTGCGCACAGCGTGCTGATTCCGATCCAGTGCGAATACTTCGCGCTCGAAGGTCTCACCAGCCTGCTCGATACGATCAAGGCCGTGCGTCAGCGCCTGAATCCGAATCTCGAAATCGAAGGTCTTTTGCGTACGATGTACGACGTGCGCAACAACCTCGCGAACGATGTTTCCGCGCAGCTCAGCAAACACTTCGGCGACAAACTGCTGCGCTCGATCATTCCGCGCAACATTCGATTGGCCGAAGCGCCGAGCCACGGCCAGCCGATCAATCTTTACGATCGCGAATCGCGCGGCGCGATCGCCTATCTCGGACTTGCCGGCGAGATGTTGCGGCGCGAACGCGCGCCCGCATCCGCGCAACTGAATTAAGGAGCACGTTGGAATGGCGGCAAAAAAGCGCGGCTTGGGCGCACGCGATCTGGATGTTTTGTTGGGCGTTCCGGAATCCGACTCTCAATCCGACACCGACGAATTGCGCTCGCTCGATGTCGACCGCATCCAACCCGGCAAATATCAGCCGCGGCAGACGATGGACGAGGAACGCTTGCAGGAACTCGCCGCGTCGATCAAGGCGCAAGGGTTGATCCAGCCGATCATCGTTCGCACGGTCGGTGCGGGACGTTTTGAAATCATCGCCGGCGAACGCCGTTGGCGCGCGTCGCAAATGGCGGGTTTGAAACAGATTCCTGCGCTCGTGCGCGAAGCGGCGGACCAATCCGTCGTCGCGATGGCGCTGATCGAAAACATCCAGCGCGAGGAACTGTCGCCGCTTGAAGAAGCACAAGCGCTGCAACGGTTGATCACTGAATTCAAACTCACGCACGAAAAAGTCGCCGAAGCGATCGGCCGTTCGCGCGCGTCGGTGTCGAATCTTTTGCGCTTGCAGGAATTGCCGTCGCAAATAAAGAAGATGCTCACCGACGGCGATCTGGAAATGGGTCACGCGCGCGCGTTGCTCACGCTCGATCCGAAACTCGCGGTAAGCCTCGCGTTGAAAGCCGTCGCGCACGGCTGGACGGTACGCGAACTTGAAGCGGCAGCGCGTGACGCGCAGAACCCGGTCGCGAAATCGGTGTCGAAGTCGCCGAAGAAATCCGCATCGCATGATCCGAACATTGCTACGCTCGAACGCGAACTCGCCGAAAAGCTTGCCGCCAAGGTCAGCATCCGTCATGGACGCGGCGGCAAGGGCCAGCTCGTCATCGGTTATCACAGCGTGGACGAGCTCGAAGGGATTCTCGAACGAATCCGCTGATCCCGTGAAAGCCAGATGACTTCCGACAGGTCTTATCCCGCGAACGGCAAGCAGCGGCAGTTCGACGCACTCGTGCGGAGTCTGTCCGGCGATCTGTTCAGGTATGCGTATTGGATTTGCGGCGACGAAACGCTCGCGCACGATCTGGTCCAGGAAACGTTCCTGCGCGCCTGGCGCGCGCTCGACGATTTGCGCGAGACCGCCGCCGCCAAGGCGTGGCTGATTACGATCCTGCGTCGCGAACATGCGCGTCTGTACGAACGCAAGACGCCGCAGTTCGCGGACATCGACGAAGTCGACGTGCCCGAAGAACGCGATGCGCAGTTGCCCGAATTTGCCGGTGAAGAAGGTCTTATCCGTAACGCCATGCTCAAGCTCGATCACAAATATCGCGAACCGCTGCTGATGCAAGTGCTCGGCGGTTTTTCGTGCGACGAGATCGCGCGCGAGCTCAAGATCACGCCGGCGGCCGTGATGACGCAGGTGTTTCGCGCGCGCCAGAAACTGAAAGCCATTCTCGCCGGCGACAAGCCGCACGGAGACGTCGTTGAATTGCCTTGAATTCCGCCGCCAGTTGAATACCGATCCGCACGTGAGCGGCGACTTCGCGCAGCATCGCGTCGAGTGCGCGCGTTGCGCCGAGGCATTTGCGCGTGCGAACGCGTTCGAAAAATCGCTGCGCGGCGCATTGGAAATCGACGTGCCGGCGAATCTCGCCGAATCGATTCTGCTCGCGCAGGCGACCAACGAACAACGCGCGCGTCGGCCGTCGCGTCGTCGTGCAATGTGGATTTCGATGGCGGCAACCGCAGTGCTCGTAGCGGGCATCGGTGTCTATGCGCAGGCGAAGCCCCTGCCGGAACTCGCCGTCACGCATGTGAAGAAGGAAGCGTTCCTACTCGGCAAGACGCAACCGATCACCGACGAGTCGATTCGCAAAGCTTTCGCGCGTTTCGGCGTCACGATGTCCGGCATTCCCACGGGCTCGAGCTTCGTCGCCTGTTGTCCGATTGGCCGATATGTGTCGGTGCACCTCGTCGTTCCGGAAAGCGAAGGGCCGGTGACGGTGCTGTATCTGGTCGACGATCAACGCGAGCAGCGTCAGGATTTCATCCGCGAAGGATTTCACGGCCGCAGCGTGCCGCTCGCGCACGGAACGCTCGTTTTGCTCGGTCACGACGCCGCGCATTTCGACGAACTCGAAACCGCGTGGACATCCGCGTTGCAGTCGGCCACGTTCAAAGCCTGATAGCACGATCGCAAGACGACAAGACGGGAATTCTGGTTCGGACCAACGACGAAGGAATGCTCGCCCTCATCGACGAATGCCACGCATAATTCGGCGCCAATGCGTGAAATCGTTTACGGAAACTGTCGTACTTACGCGTATAAAATTGCACGGAAACCAGCGATAATCCGCGCCCTGGCTGTCCGGAAATTCCTGAAATGCCCGATTTATCCGTTGTCGTGCCCGTGCACAACGAGAGCGGCAACGTCGTCCCCCTGTTGTCCGAAATCACTGCGGCGCTGCGCGGCAATTCGGATTTCGAGATTATCTACGTCGACGATTGCAGCAGGGACGATACGCTGAGCGTGCTCAAGAACGCGAAGTCGCAGTTTCCCGAATTGCGTGTGCTGCGCCATCTCGTGCAAAGCGGCCAGAGCACGGCCTTGCGCACCGGCATAAAAGCCGCGCGTGGTGGCTGGATCGCGACGCTCGATGGCGACGGACAGAACGATCCCGCCGACATTCCGAAACTGCTCGCGATGCGCGATGCGTCGCCCGAATCGATCAAGCTTTACGCCGGCTGGCGCGTCGACCGCAAGGACACGGGCAGCAAGCGTTGGGCGTCGCGTTTCGCGAACGCGATTCGCAGTCGTCTGCTGCGCGATGAAACGCCGGATACCGGATGCGGAATCAAGCTGTTCGAGCGCTCGGCGTTTCTTGATCTTCCGTATTTCGATCACATGCACCGCTATCTTCCCGCGCTGATGCAGCGCGCGGGCTGGCAGGTCAGGAGCGTGCCGGTGAATCATCGCGCGCGCGGCACAGGCACGTCGAAATACAACAATTTCAATCGCGCCGTCGTCGGCATTTCCGATCTTCGCGGGGTTTCCTGGCTGATCAAGCGCTCCAAGCGAACGGCGGTCGAGGAAATCTAAGCGCCTCGGCTCGGGTCCGCTTGCGGCAAATGGCTGATTCTGTTGTAATAAGCGGCTCGTTCCATCATTCGGAGCGATTTCTCCGGCATCGCGATCTTCCAGCGTCTGCCGGGCCGCTACCGCCCTGGCTAAGGGCGGCCAAACATCAAGACGAGGTACGTATGGCGAAGGTCTGCCAAGTAACCGGCAAGCGCGCGCAGTCGGGCAACAATGTGTCGCATGCCAACAACAAAACCCGGCGCCGCTGGCTGCCGAACTTGCACGAGCGCCGTTTCTGGGTGCCGAGCGAAAACCGTTGGGTGAAACTGCGCGTTTCCACCAATGCCCTGCGTACCATCGACAAGAACGGCATCGACGCCGTGCTGGCCGAGCTGCGCGGTCGCGGCGAAAAAGTTTAATTAGATCGGGCCTGAGGAGAACAACATGGCATCCAAACGCGACAAGATCCGTCTCGTGTCGAGCGCCGAAACCGGCCACTTCTACACGACCAACAAGAACAAGAAGACCACACCGGACAAGATGGAAATCAAGAAATACGATCCGGTTGTGCGCAAGCACGTGATCTACAAGGAAGCGAAGATCAAATAATTCGCGGATCGATTCCGCAAACAAAAAACCCGCCTTCCGGCGGGTTTTTTTTGACCTGATGAACCTCGCTTACGCGCGAACCGGCGCTAGCGAATACCCACGCAGACGCGCCGCGAAATCCTGCAGTGCACGTATGCCCGTCGCTTCGGCTTCGTGACACCATTCCTGCAGGCTCGCCATCATCGCTTCGGCGCCGCTATTGCCGCGCTCGAGAACGCCGGCCAGACGCGTACGGAAATCGCACACCGTCGACAGCAACGGACGCTCTTTCACGATCGCGTGCAACCGCTCGCGCGAGTGTTCGTCAAGCCAGCGACCACCGTTGCCGAGCGCCTTGCGCAGCGAACGCGGCAACGACTTCAGGCTTTCACCGGCGTGCGTGGCTTCTTCGCGCAGCGTCGGCGCGATCACGCCTTTGAAGTAATCGGTCATCACCTGGAAGCGATGCGTCAGCAACGCCTTCAGCGTTTCGGAATCCGGCAATGTGATGTTCGGACGCACGTCGAGCGATGGCGCCACACGCAAAACCTTGGCGAGCTTGAGCTTCTCGCACAGGCTGATGAGCGCCCAGCCGATGTCGAACTCGAACTTGCGCAGCGCGAACTTCGCCGAACTCGGGAACGCATGGTGATTGTTGTGCAGTTCTTCGCCACCGATGAAGAAGCCCCACGGCGTGAGGTTCGTCGCGGTGTCGCTCGTTTCAAAATTGCGATAGCCCCACCAGTGGCCGATGCCGTTGACGACACCCGCCGCCCAAAACGGAATCCACACCATCTGCAGCGCGGCGATCGCCACGCCCCAGATACCGAACAGCGCGATGTTGATGATGAACATCATCGTCGGACCGGCATACGGATGCGCGGCATACAGATGACGCTCGATCCAGTCGTCCGGCGTGCCGCGGCCGTACTTCTCGATCGACGCGGTGTCGGTCGATGCAATGCGATACAGATCGACGCCTTCCCACAACACTTTGTTGATGCCATAGACCTGCGGGCTGTGCGGATCTTCTTCGGTCTCGCACTTGGCGTGATGTTTACGATGAATAGCCACCCATTCCTTGGTGACCATGCCCGTGCTCAACCACGACCAGAGGCGAAACACATGCGCCAGGATCGGGTTGAAATCCACGCCGCGATGGGCCTGGCTGCGATGCAGGTATAGCGTCACCGACAGGATGGTGAGCTGCGTGACCACGAAGAAATAAACCAGCTTGGTCACCCAGGACGCGTGCAGCACGCCCTGGTTCAGAAAATTCAGGATAAATTCAAGCATGAAATGATACCGCGGCAAGATAAGGGGACTATACGTGAGCCTTTCCGCGCTCGCCAGTGACGCGGCGCGACCCGAAATCCGTCTCGGTCATCAAACATGCGGACGCTCTTGCCGCAACTCAATTGACAGGCAACAATTGCGCCAGTTCCGTGGATTTTGCATGCCCGACACGACACTTTTGCGACTGGAAAATGTTAGCCGCCGGTTAGCCGGACGGATCATCGTCGAAAACGTCGCGTTGAGCCTCGATAGAGGCAGCGTACTCGGGCT
>DATBAU010000160.1:0-1857 GCA_036271355.1 Rudaea sp.
GCGCGCGGTCCGCAGCCAGCAGCACGGACGTGCTGTCTGCGGACAACAGACTCCGAGAACAATCAAAAACGTTTTTTGGTGACTTTTTGCCGTTGAGCAAAAAGTTACCCGCCGCTTGCGGCGGAAGCTTTTGCTCCAAAAGACATCAAAAGCAAAGTTGCTGGATTCTCGCTTGCGCGGGAATGACGAGCGCAAGGATTTAATTTGAAATTCCGCTCCCACAAATTCGACGAAAAAAGCCGTCTCACCACCTGAGACCACCCCGTCCCAAACTCGCAACCTCCCCTCCATCGGAGGACAATCTCATCATGCCGCTAGAAAATTTCCATCCAGCCGTCCGCGCCTGGTTCACCACCGCATTCCCGGAACCCACCGCTCCGCAGCTCAAAGCATGGCCCGCGATCAAAGCCGGCCGCAACACGCTGATCGCCGCACCCACCGGCTCCGGCAAAACGCTCTCCGCCTTCCTCGCCGCGATCGACGACCTCATCCGCCGCGGCCTCGAATCCCCATTGCCCGACGAAACCACCGTCGTCTACATCTCGCCGCTGAAAGCACTTTCCAACGACATCCGCATAAACCTCGAAGCGCCGATCGCGGGCATCCGCGACAAACTCCTCGAGATGGGTTTGCCCGACGTCGAAATCCGCACCGCCGTGCGCACCGGCGACACGACGCAATCCGACCGCGCCGAAATGCGCCGCCGTTCGCCGCACATCGTGGTGACGACGCCCGAGTCGTTGTACATCCTGCTCGGTTCGCAATCCGGCCGCGCGATGCTCGCGACCACACGCACCGTCATCGTCGACGAAATCCACGCCATCGCCGCGAGCAAACGCGGCGCGCATCTGGCGTTGTCGCTGGAACGTCTCGAAGCGTTGTGCGGGCGGCGCTTCACGCGCATCGGTTTGTCGGCGACGCAAAAACCGATCAGCGAAGTCGCGAAATTTCTGATGGGCGGCGACGCCGAACAAGGCTGCGAAATCGTCGACATCGGCTATTCGCGCAAACGCGATCTGGCCATCGAAGTGCCGCTCGCTCCGCTGCAAGCGGTGATGTCCGGCGACGTGTGGGAGCAGGTCTATTTGCGCGTCGCAGAACTGGTGCAGCAACATCGCACGACGCTGATTTTCGTCAACACGCGGCGCATGGCAGAACGCGCGGCGCGTCACTTGACCGAGAAACTCGGCAAGGATGCGGTCAGTTCGCATCACGGCAGCCTGTCGCGCGAATTACGTCTTGCCGCCGAACAACGATTGAAACGCGGTGAGTTGCGCGCGCTCGTCGCAACATCGTCGCTCGAACTCGGCATTGACGTCGGCGATGTCGATCTGGTTTGCCAGATCAATTCGCCGCGTTCGATCTCGGCATTTCTCCAGCGCGTTGGCCGTTCGGGTCACGCGGTGGTCGGCACGCCGAAAGGACGTCTGTTTCCGCAATCACGCGACGACCTCATCGAATGTGCCGCACTGCTCGACAGCGTGCGTCGCGGCGAACTCGACGAATTGCGCGTCGAAAAAAATGCGCTCGACGTTCTCGCACAGCAGATCGTGGCGGAAGTGTCCTGCCGCGAATGGAGCGAGCAGGAATTGTTCGATCTGTGCAAGCGCAGTTATCCGTTCGCCGAACTGAATCGCGACGTGTTCACCGACATCCTGCGCATGCTCGCCGAGGGCTACACGACGCGACGCGGTCCGCGTTCGGCGTATCTACATCGCGACGCGGTGAACGGAGTGTTGCGCGCACGCAAAGGCGCGCGACTCACCGCAATCACGTCCGGCGGCGCGATTCCCGACACCGCCGATTACGAAGTGATGCTCGAACCGCAATCGCAACGCGTCGGCACCGTGCACGAGG
>DATBAU010000161.1:0-5726 GCA_036271355.1 Rudaea sp.
CGGATTCGACCAGATCGTCGATGCGATGATCCTCGCCCGCGCCCAGCGTGGCGACATGCAGGCGTTCGCCGAACTCTACCGGTGCTTCGGTCGCGCGTGCTTCCGGCTGGCGTTACGCATTCTCGGACAGCGACAACCGGCGGAAGATCTGGTTCAGGAGGTTTTTTTGAAAATGATGGACACGATCCGCAGCTATCGAGGCGACGCTCCGTTCGGCGCATGGCTCAAGCGCATGTCGGTGAACGCGTGCATCGATCAGTTGCGCCGCCAGCGGCATGACGGAAGCGAAGATGCCGACGCGATCTTCGCGCAGACCGCAAGCGCCGACAGCAGCGCGGCGATGAAGGTCGATGCGTGGTCGTTGTTGTCGCATCTGCCGCCGCGCGCGCGCGCGATCGTCACGCTGCACGAACTGGAAGGCTATACGCATACCGAATTGGCAACGCTGTTCGGCCAGAGTGAAAGTTATTCGAAATCGATTCTCGCGCGCGCGTTGAAACGGCTGCACACCATCGTCGTCGCGCAACCTTCTTCTCCTGATCGAGTGGTTACATGCAAAGTGAATTGAGTTTCCGCGATCTCGCCGACACGGCGGCCGCACCGGCGATGTTGCCGCCGAGCGCGGACTTGTGGTCGCGCATCGCCGCCGCGCATCTCGCGCGTCGGCAACGTCGCACGATGCGCCGCGTCGCCGGTGCGGGTACGGCGGCCGTTGTGCTCGTCGCCATCGCCGCGTTCGGCGTGCATGCGATGCGCGAACCCGGCGTCGACTGGCAGGCGCGTGCGCAAGCGCTCGAACTGCAATTGAGCGAAGCGATCGCGCAACGCAGCGCGCCGCTGTCGAGCGACACGCAAGAAGAATTGGCGCGCGTCGATTTCGCGTTGCAGTCCGCCTACGACCGAGGCGCGGATAAATCCGAATTGGCGCCGTTGTGGAAACAGCGCAGCGAACTGCTAAGCGTGCTTCTCGCCGCCCGACAACAGAAACTGGCCTTGACCCGCATTTGAGGTGAATACGATGAAACTACGCCTGTCTACCCTGATTGCCATCGCGCTCAGCGTCAGCGCGTTCGCCGCCGACGTGAACGGTTCGCCGTCTGCGCGATCGACTTTGGCCGAACAGCAACTGCGCCAGGACATGCAACTGATGTTGTCGCGCATGTCCGCCAGCGGCGTGCTCGGCGAGCATCCCGAAGACGTGCACCTGAGCCTCGACGAACCGAGCCGACGCGTCGCCGATCTCGGCGTGCTCGTCGACTCGACCAGCGGCGAACGCGCGCACGATGGGCTGCGCATCCTCGGCACCACGCCGGGCGGTTCGGCCGAACACGGCGGATTGAAACCGGGCGACGTGATCGTCTCGGTCAACGGCACGTCGCTGAAAAACCTCGGCGCGGATTCGGACGGCCGCGCGCTCGCCGCCACGACCTTGCGTAGTTCGGTGAACGAATCCGCGGCGGCGTCGAAGCTGCAACTCGACGTGGTCCGCAATGGCGACTTGCTCGCCATGAACGTGCCGGTGCAAAGCGTGTTCTTGCCAGCGATGCGCGTGGAACTCGGCAGTACGGCGACGGCGCAGACGAGCATGTCGCCGCCCGCTTCGGGTTGCGGACGGCTCAGCACCTTCGACGTCGCGCCGCGCGCGGATCGCATCTATCACGCGACGATCCAGCAGATCGACGGCGTGACGCCCGGCCCGAGCGGTCAGGAGGATTACCGCGTGAGCGCCGGACAGCACAAGCTGCTCGTGACCGAAGACATTCCCACGCGGCAGATGGGCGTCGGTCCTAGCATCACGTTGCGCAGCCAGCGCGATCACTCCAAGGAATTGATCGTCGACGTGAAGCCGAACACCGTCGCGATGGTCGGCGCAAAGTTTCACGAAGACAAAGCGAACAAGGTCGCGCACGGCGAGTATTGGGATCCAGTCGTGTGGCGCGAAAAAGATCTCGGCTGCCCTTAAGTACGACCTGACGATTTCATCGGAGCGCCACAAGGACGTGGCAAACCCGGGAAATCGTTAACCGATCCGGTCACGGCGTTGCGGTATGCTCCGCAGCCGTGAACCGCTTCTTCATCCACAAATCCCTTTGTATACTTATCCCGCTGTTCGGCGCGACGAGCGCGCACGCCGCGCCGCTCGACACGTCGCCTTATCGGCAATCGCTGCAAGCCGGCGTCGATTCCGGCGCGTACGATCAAGTCGCAATCGGCTGGATCGACGGCGGCGAGCGAGCGACGTGGCTTCTCGGCAAGACGTCGAAGCCCGACGTACATTCGCGCTTCGAGGTCGGTGCGCTGACTGAAATCCTCACCGGCCTGTTGTTCGCGCAGGCGGCCATCGACGGAAAAATCGGACAACATGCGACGCTGCGGGAAGCGTTGCCGCAGCAAACGTTCGCGGATCCGCGCATCGGCGGTCTGGGTCTTGATGCCTTGGCCACGCATCGCGCGGCGTTGCCCGCGATGCCGTCGAATCTGTTCCCCGCCGATGTCGACGATCCCTACGCCGTCGTGACGATGCAGGATATCTCTGCGTTCCTCGCGAACTATCGCGTGGCGGATTCGACGCCGCATTATTCGCCGATCGACGCGGGGCTGCTCGGCATCGCCGTCGCGCATGCGGACGGCGGCGATTTCGACGTGATGCTGCACGAGAAGATTCTCACGCCGATCGGCATGTCCAACACGGGTTTCGACGACGCCGGTTTGCTCGACGGCCATTCGCACCGCGTGGTCGCCGCGCATTGGCATTTCGGTGCGCTCGCCGGCAGCGCCGGTCTGCGATCGGACGTGAGCGATCTGCTCGATTTTCTGCAAGCGAATCTGCAACCGCAACGATCGCCATCACTTCGCGCTGCGTTGTTGTTGTCGCGGCAAGCGAGGCTGGATTCGAAATCGCAAAGTGGACTCGGCTGGAACATCGTCGACGCGACATCGGAGGGTCAAACCTGGCCGCTGCTCTGGCGCGCCAGCGTGACGGCCGGGTTTTCCGCATTCGTTGGATTCCGCAGTGACCATCAACAAGCGCTGGTAGTGCTTTCCAACACCGACGCCGATCTCAGCCACATCGGTCTCGCGTGGTTGCGCGGCGACGACGCGCCCGGCGCACCGGAGCCGAGTCCAGCCGTATCCACGCCGAGTAATCCAGACACGTACGCGGGGTTGTATCGCTTCTCGGCTGGCGGCCCGGAACTGGTCGTCCGCGCGCAAGGCGGCGCGATGACGGCGCAATTGCGTGGCTCACCCGCCGTGCGCTTGCGCGAAATCAGCGACGACGTATTCATCGCGCGAGGCGACGCGCTGACATTGTCGTTCCAGCGCGAACTCGATCAGGTGACGAACGTCGTGGTCAATCGCGCCGGCGTGAATTTGCTCGCGCGGCGCCTGTCCGCGCAGACGCCGGTGTTGGCGCGCAAGGTCATGTCGGTTCGCGCCGGCACTTTGTCCGCCTACGCCGGCGATTACCGGATCGATCCGAACACGTTCGCGCGCGTCGCGGTCGACGGCGGCGGATTGTCGTTGCAATTGACCGGCCGTGCGCGCATTGCGCTCGCGCCTTTTGCCGAAGATCGCTTTGCCGACGCCGACGATTCGTGCGAAGTGACATTCGCTCGCGCGACCGACGGCAAGATCGAACGGATCGTGATCAACTTCGCAGGGCTGGATCAAGCCGGCGTGCGCGAGGTGTGGGAGGCATCCAACTCTGCGATGAAGTAGCCGCGATCGCGCACGCGACGTATGCTTGCGGCATGACCGTTCTCAGCGTCAATGTGAACAAGATTGCCGTTCTGCGCAACTCGCGCGGCGGTAGCGAACCCGATGTCGTGACTGCCGCGAAAACATGTATTGCCGCTGGCGCGCGCGGCATCACGGTGCATCCGCGACCGGATCAGCGGCATATACGCCCGGCCGACGTGCATGCGTTGGCGGCGGTGTGTGTGGGCGACATCGAATTCAACATCGAAGGCAATGGATTCGCGCCAGCGCGCGGCGACTATCCGGGACTGGTCGCGTTGGTGCGCGAAACGCATCCGGCTCAATGCACACTGGTGCCGGACTCGGATGCGCAGATCACGTCCGATCACGGTTTCGATTTGCGCGCGGACGCGAATCGTCTGAAGCCGCTCATCGCGGATTTGAAATCCGCGAGCGTGCGCGTGAGTTTGTTCGTCGATGCCGGATGTGTCGATGTTGAACGCGCTGCGGAAATCGGCGCGGACCGTATCGAGATTTACACCGGGCCTTACGCGCATGCGTTCGCGCGTGGCGATCATGCGCGCGAATTAGCGGCGTGTGTTGAGACGGCGCATCGCGCAAGAGAGGCTGGGCTCGGCGTCAATGCGGGACATGATTTGAGTCAGAAAAATCTCGCCGCGTTTTGCCGCGCGATTCCGTTCGTCGCTGAAGTATCGATCGGCCATGCGCTCATCAGCGAAGCGTTATATGCCGGACTCGAACCAACGGTCCGCGCTTATCTGAAGATTCTGGCGCGCTGACGACTTAAACAAAAACGCCGCGACGAGCGCGGCGTTTTTCGCGATGAAACGTGAGACGACTTATTCGCCTTGCGGCGCCACGAAACCGATCTTGATCACACCGGCATTCTTCGCATCGGCCATCACGGTCGCGATGAGCTGATATTTAGCGGTGCGATCCGGCTTGATGTTTACTTCCGGCTGATCTTCCGGGCGCGCGCCTTTCTTGCCGATAAGCACGAGCTGGGCCTGCAGCAGTTCTTCGGAGACCGGCTGGTCGTTCCAGAAGATCTGGCCGCTCGACTTGATCGACACGTTGATTGGCTCCGGCGGCGGCGGCGGCGGCACCGGCGGCGGCGGCGAGGGTTGCGGCAGGTCGATCTTGATCTTGTGCGACAGCATCGGCACCGTGATCATGAAAATGATGAGCAGCACGAGCATGACGTCGACGAGCGGCGTCACGTTGATGTCCGCCATCGGACCGCTGCCACCACCTGAACTGAAAGCCATGACCTAAACCTCTTTGTAGACTCGAGCGTCGCGCGAAACGACGCTCAATGTGCCGGCGTTGCCGCGGCGTGCGCCTGCGAGATGAATCCGAGGTGCACGATGCCGGCGTTTTTCACATCGCCCATCACCATCGAGATCACCGAATACTCGGTGTTCTTGTCGGCGCGGAGCTGAACTTCCGGTTGCGGTGTGCGTTGCGCGGCGACGCGCAGTTGCGCCTGCATCGTCGCCTCGGTGATCGGCTCGTCGTTCCAGAACAGATCGCCGGCTTCTTTCACCGTGATGGTGATGGGCTGGTTCGGCGCGTCGTCGGGCGGCTTGTCCAGGCTGGCGATCGGCAGTTCGACCTTGATCTTGTGCGCGGCCAGTGGTGCGGTAATCATGAAGATGATCAGCAGCACCAACATCACGTCCACGAGTGGCGTGACGTTGATTTCCGCCATCACGCCGCCGCTGCTGTTGGAACTGAACGCCATCGAATTACTTCCTCACCGCACCGGTGGTGGAGGGCTTCGGCGCGACGAGCGTCGCGGCGGCACCCGTGTCGACGCGCGCGCCGGTGGCGAAGAAGTCGTGCAGGTCGTGCGCGAATTCGTCGAACTGGGCGTTGGTCACGCGATTGGCGCGAATGAAGATGTTGTAAGCGAGCACGGCCGGGATGGCGACGCCGAGACCGAGGGCGGTCATGATCAGCGCTTCGCCGACCGGACCGGCAACGGTTTCGATACCCGCGTTGCC
>DATBAU010000162.1:0-7906 GCA_036271355.1 Rudaea sp.
GATCTTGTAGACGTCCAGATCGCCCGCGCCGCGCCATTTGTCGACGGAGTTCCACGAGTACGACAACCACGACCGCACCGGACCGATGTCGCCGGTATTCAGACGTAAAAACGTCCGTTCGTAATCGTGCGATCCCAGCGATTGGCTGAAATCGAGACCGGGTTCGTGCGTCGGGTCGATCGTCGCCCACGCGATGTGGCCGCCGGCCGCGCCGCTGTCGGGCTGGTCGACGTCGGGAATGCCCTGCTCGACCGTGATGTCGCCGTAGTTTTCGGTGTCGCCGTATTCGGTCGCGAACACCGCGTAGCTGCCCGAGTCGCTGATCGGCGCGCCGTTGACGGTGATGCCGATTTCATTGCCCGAGAAACCTCGGATGCTGTAGTTGCCGTCGGCCAGACCGGTCACGTCGTCGGACGACGCGTTCACACCCGGAATACTGCCGATCATCTGCGTAAAGTTGCTGCCCGGCGCCGCCTTGACGATCGCGTCGCGGGTGATCGTCGACACCGCTTTCGGCGCGGTTTGTATGGACATTAAACCGCCGCCGAGCGAGAGCGATTTCGCCGACACTTCGATGGTCGACAATTGCTGGCTTGCGCGCTGCGTGTCGTTCGCGGTGGTGGTGTTGGACGTGCTGGACGGACTGACGCGCTTGGCTTCGGCGTCACTCGACGTGTCCGGCGCGGACTGCGCCATGGCGGCGAGCGCGATGAGCGACGTCGACGAGAACAGCAAAACTTGGAATCCCAATCGTTTGGTCATTAGATTTTCTCGAGGCAAATACAAAAATTTTCGTTGCGCAGGAAAATCCTGCACAGAATAGGAAAGGACACGAGGTTCCCGGGGGAAAAAGCGAGTGCACACGGCCCCGAAACGAGTCTAACGGCCGCGCGATGTCAGTTCCTTGACCGCGTTTGTAAATTTTTTTTACGAATTGTTAGCAATGGCTTTACATCCTTGCCCTCGTGGATCAACTGGCCATTGCCATGCGTAGATACAGCGCGACGCCGTCGAGGAACATCTGCACCGATAGCGCGATCAGCAGCATGCCCATCAGCCGCTCCAGCGCCGTGAGCACGCTTTGTCCGAGCAGACGGAACAGATATGTCGATGACAACAGGATCAGCGCGGTCGCGAGCCACGCGGAAAACAGCGCGATGCTCCAGTCCGCCGTGCGGCCGGGCGCGGAGTTGGTCATCAGCATCACCGCCGCCATGGCGGAGGGTCCGGCCACACCCGGAATCGCCAGCGGCACGATGAAGGGTTCGATGCCCTGCGCGCCGCCGAAGATGCCTTCGCGCGGCGGAAAGATCATCTTCACGCCGATCAGGAACAACACGATGCCGCCGCCGATGCTGATCGACTCGGGTCGTAATTGCAGCGCCTTCAGCACGTAACTGCCGCCGAGCAGGAACGCGAACAACGCGACGAGCGCGATGATCAGTTCGCGGATCATCACGCGCCGTCGACGTTCGGGCGCGACGTTGCGCAGCAGACTCAGGAAAAGCGGAATGTTGCCGAGCGGATCCATGATCAGGAACAGCAGCAGACCCGCCGACAGCGTGCTCATCGAGTTTTCCATCGCGTCTCCCCGCGAAAGGATCAGGTGCTGCGCAGATCCAGAACATTCCCGCGCGCCGCCGCGCCGTCGGCACTCAGCAGGTAGACGATCGCCGGTGCGATGTCGTCCGGCGGCGGAAGCTGCATCGTATTCTCGCCATAGTACGCCGCGCGCCGCAACGCAGTGCGCATCGGCGGCGGCAGCAGCGTATGTACACGCACGGATGTGTTTTCCCATTCGTCATGCAGGATCGCCGCGAGCGTCGCGAGCGCATGTTTCGCAACACCGTATCCGCCCCAATGGGCGCGGCGCATGCGTTCGGGATCGTCCATCACGAAAACGACACTTGCCGCATCCGATTTCATCAGCAACGCCGCGCACGCTTGCGTCAGCAGAAATGGCGCGGAGACATTCACGTGCAAAGATGTCAGCCATTCCTCCGGCGCGATATTCGTGGCCGGACGCAAACTGTCGAAATGCGCGGCCGCGTGGACGATGCCATCGAGCCGTCCGAATTCCTTGTCCATCGTCGCGGAAAGATCTGCGTAGTCTTTCGCGCTTGCGCCGGACAAATCCATCGGATAGATCGCCGGCTGTGCGCGGCCGAGCGCGGTGATCTCGTCGTAAATTTTTTCGAGCGGCCGGACTTTTCGGCCCAGCAGAATGACCGTCGCACCCGCGGACGCGGCAGCGAGTGCCGAAGCACGACCCAATCCACCGGCGGCACCGGTGATCAGGACGACGCGATCCTGCAACGCATCGGACGTCGCGCGCCACCCCGCGGGCAGCCGCACGCAGGCGGCGGAATCCATCAGCTCTTGTGCGCTTCCTGCACCATGCGGCCGAGTTCACCGCTTTCGTACAGTTCGAGCGTGATGTCGCAACCGCCGATCAGTTCGCCGTTGATGAACAGCTGCGGGAACGTCGGCCAGTTGGAAAAGCGCGGAAGATTCGCGCGCATCTCAGGATCTTCGAGCACGTTCACCGACGCGAAATCCGCGCCGACCGACTTCAGCGCCTGCGCGGTGCGGCTGGAAAATCCGCACATCGGAAATTGCGGCGTGCCTTTCATGAAAAGCACGATCGGATGCGCGTGAACGGTCTGGTTGATGCGGTCGAGAGTGTCCATGTCGATGCGTTGGATGAATGCGCGACAACGATGCGCCGAGGCTCGCATTGTAACAGGCGTCAGTGCGGGATTCGCTCTATACTTCGCGTTCGCAGTGAGCTTCAGGTCGACACAAGGAGAAACACATGGCCATCGAATTACCCGCTCTGCCGTGGGCGCGCGACGCCCTCGCCCCGCACATCTCGGCCGAGACGATCGATTACCACTACGGCAAGCATCATCAGACGTACGTCACCAATACCAACAACCAGATCAAGGGCACGGAATTCGAAAACGCCGACCTGGTGACCATCGTGAAGAAGGCGCAAGGCGGACTTTTCAACAACGCCGCGCAAGTGTGGAACCACAATTTCTACTGGAACTGCCTGTCGCCGAAAGGCGGCAACGAACCGACGGGCAAACTCGCCGACGCGATCAAGAAATCCTTCGGCGATTTCGCCAAGTTCAAGGAAGACTTCACCAAGCTCGCGGTCGCCACGTTCGGCTCGGGCTGGGGTTGGCTCGTACAGCGTCCGGATGGCAGTGTGGGTCTCGTCAGCACGAGCAACGCGCAGAATCCACTCACCGGCACCGACGTTCCCCTGCTCACGTGCGACGTGTGGGAACACGCGTATTACATCGACTATCGTAACGCGCGTCCGAAATATCTGGAGGCGTTCTGGAATCTCGCGAACTTCGATTTCGCCGCGAGCCAGATGAAGTAATCGCGAACTATCGTTCGCTCACGACGGCGCTCAACACGGGCGCCGTTTGTTTTTCACGGCCGAGTGCAATGCCGATTCGCGCGAGACGCGTCCGAATTTCCGCGTTGTCCGCGCCGCAAATCGTCGCATGACCGACCTTGCGCCCTTCGCGCGCAGATTTGCCGTAGTCATGCCAATGCGCATGCGGCTCGGCTAGCACCGGTTTCGCGTCCGGCAATTCGCCGATCCAGTTGAGCATCACGCTCACGCCGCGCGCCGACGTATCGCCGAGCGGCAATCCGAGCACGGCGCGGACGTGATTCTCGAACTGGCTGCACACCGCGCCTTCGATCGTCCAATGTCCTGAATTATGTACGCGCGGCGCCATCTCGTTGCCGAGCAGTTTTCCATCGCGCACGAAAAGTTCCAGCGCGAACACGCCAACGTAATCCAGATGCTCGGCGATACGACGCGCGTGATGCGTTGCGATTTCGGCGAGTGCGCCCGAATCCGGCGCCGGCGCTAGGCTGGCCGACAGAATGCCGTCGGCGTGCCAATTCTGTACAAGTGGATAAGTGGAAAATGCGCCATCCGCGCCGCGCACGGCGATGATGGACACCTCGCGCTCGAACGGCACCCACGCTTCGAGGATCGACGGCGCGCCGGCGAGCGCATTCCAGGCCGCGTCGATATCGTTCTCGCCGCGTAGCCGGAACTGGCCTTTCCCGTCGTAGCCGAGCCGGCGCGTCTTCAACACGGATGGAACACCGATGCTGCGAACAGCTTTGCGCAAATCGTCGAGCGAATCGACGGTCTCGAACGCCGGCGTGTCGAGTCCCAGATCGCGGAACATCGATTTTTCGGCGAGCCGATCCTGCGCCACCGAAAGCGCGCGCGGATTCGGCGACACGCGCGTGTGTTCGGTCAGCCATTGCGCGGTATCGGCCGGCACGTTCTCGAAATCGAACGTGGCGACATCGATGCCGCTCGCGAATTTTTCCAGCACGTCGAAGTCGCGCCAGTCGGCGACGATCAGCGGCGCGACCTGACCCGCGCACGCGTCGGCCACGTTGTCGACGACGAGAAACCGCACGCCGAGTGGTGCCCCCGCGAGCGCGAGCATGCGCGCGAGCTGGCCACCGCCGAGGATGCCTAGGGTCGGCATGATGTCGCGGTCACTCTTTGCGCGGATCAGATTTGGCGAGCACCTGATCGGTCTGCTCGCTGCGGAATTTCGCGAGACGATCGGCGATATCGCGATGATCAACGGCGAGCATCGCCGCGGCGAACAACGCCGCGTTGCACGCGCCCGCCGTGCCGATGGCGAACGTCGCGACGGGAATTCCCGCCGGCATCTGCACGATCGACAACAGCGAATCCATACCGTTGAGCGCCTTCGATTGCACCGGCACGCCGAGCACGGGCACGGACGTTTTCGCCGCGAGCATGCCGGGCAAATGCGCCGCGCCTCCGGCGCCTGCAATGATTACGCGTAGTCCGCGCGATTGCGCCGTCGCGGCGTACTCGAACAGCAGATCGGGCGTGCGATGCGCGGAAACCACGCGCACTTCGTGCGCGACGCCGAGGCGTTCGAGCATCTCGGCGGCATGTTGCAAGGTTTCCCAGTCCGAACGCGAACCCATCACCACGCCGACTTGCGTCTGAGACCGCTCGGACTTCATGGCCTGTGCCCCCTAAAACGACTATTCTAGGCGGAACGTCTTTCCAATCCCACTCGGCGGACATCGGCTCCATGGATAAACGCTTACTCGACATCCTGTGTTGTCCGGCCACCAAAGTGCCGGTGCGGCCGCTCGGCCGGACCGAACTGGACGCCCTCAACCGATCGATCGCCGCCGGTGGCGTAAATACGGTGCAGCACATGCCGGTGGGCAGCGCACTTCAGGCGGGCCTGATCACCACCGACGGCAAGTTGATCTATCGCATCGAAGACGATATTCCGGTGATGCTCGCGAACGAAGCGATCGCTACCGTGCAGTTGAGCGATTTCACCGTCAGCCGCTGACCCGCTTTTGCCGCTCGTCGGCGGCCTGCGACGCTCGATCGGCCCGAAGCCGTATTGTGAGTGGATTCACACTTTGCTACACACGGCGAATTATGCTTGCATTGGCGACTAGTGTGCATGAAGTGTGCATAGTAGTTTTGTATCTACATCTGCATTGCGGCGAGTGTCGGATCACGGTCGATGAGCACGCCTAGCGACAACAACAAGATTGTCGATCTGCAACAGCGCCAGGCGACTGCGTTGGCTAATCAGGATCGCGTGGGCGATCTGTTGAAAGTCGTGCGCGGCACCGCGCTGAAGCGCGTGCAGGGTTTGGTTGCCACGCTGTTCGAGAACATCGACGACGCGTTGTTCGATCTCGCCGAAAAAGCCGAGAACAACGCCGTCCAGACACAGTATTTCGACGGCATGCGCGAAGTGCGCAAAAAACGTCAGCTCGTCGAGCGGTTGTTTCAGGAACAGCTCAGCAAAATCTTCAACGAATTTGCCGCCGGCAAGATGCAGGTCAAGGGCGACTCGCCCACCGGCGGCACGCCGGGTGATCTCTCGCTGGTCGACGACAAGGAACTCGAAGAATCGCTCGCGATTGCGAGCACCGTGGCCAAAGCCGAAAACCGACTGTCGCGACCGCTGTACGCGGTGAACCAGAGGCTGTCGGTTTTGCTCGGCGGCGCGAAGGTCGAGGACGCCACCAATCCAATCGCGCCCGCGCCATTGTGTCAGGCGTTCCGATTCTCGATGCGCGAGATGGAACTCAATCTGCAGACGCAACTCATCATCTACAAACTGTTCGACCGTTATGTGATGGCCGGTCTCGACGGTTTGTATGAAGAGGTCAACGAAATCCTGATCCAGGCCGGCGTGCTGCCGCAGATCCGTCACACCGTGGCTGGGCTCGGCAACCGTCCCGCGCGTCCGATGCCGCAGCCCGGTCCGGGACCCATACCGGGAGCGCCGCAGGATCAGCACGGCCAGCCCGGCGCGGATGCGGGTTACGGATACAGCCAAGGTTACGCGCAGTACGATCAGGCCGCCGTCCAGCTTCAGACCGAAATTTACAACACGGTTCGCAACCTGCTCGCGAGCCGTCGGCCCACGGGCGAAATTCCGGAATACGCGCCCGGCCCGAATCTTCCGCCCGGCGCCGCGCCGCCTGTGCTCGCGCCGACGGAACTGCTCTCGGCGCTGACGCTGTTGCAGAACCAGGCGATGGTCGCGCAATCGCACGCGTCGACCGCCGCCGACGCCGCGCAGACGGTGCAGCAGATCAAACAGGAATTGCTCGATCAGGCGACGAAGTTCCACGGCACCGATCGCGCGCACGTCGCGAACGCCGACGAGGACACCATCGATCTCGTCGGCATGCTGTTCGAGTTCATTCTGCAGGACCGCAATCTGCCGCCGCAGATGCAGGCGCTGCTTGGCCGTCTGCAGATTCCGTTTCTCAAAGTCGCGATCCTCGACAAGCATCTGTTCGCGCAGAAGGCGCATCCGGCGCGTCAGCTTCTCGACACGATGGCGCAGGCGTCGATCGGCTGGTCGGAAGAATCCGATCGCGATCATCGTTTATACGACAAGGTGAAGAACACGGTCGAAGCCTTGCTCAAGGATTTCGACGACGACCTAACCGTCTTCGATCGCACGCGCAAGGATTTCGAGACGTTCCTCGACGGCAACAAGAAGCGCGCCGATCTCGCCGAACAACGCGCCGCGGAAGCCACGCGAGGTCGCGAAAAATTACATGCGGCGCGGCGTCAGGCGGCGAAGGAAATCCTCAAACGCGTCGACGGCCGCGAACTGCCGGAGATCGTACACAGCGTGCTGACGCGGCCGTGGGCCAACTACCTCGTGCTCACGCTGTTGCGTCAAGGCGAAGATTCGAACGAATGGCGCCACGCGCTGCGCTTCGCCGATGAATTCGCTTGGAGCGCCGAACCGAAAGTCACCGACGCGGATCGCACGCGGCTGAAAGGTCTGTTGCCTGCGCTCGAAAAAGGATTGCGCCACGGCCTGGCGACCGTCGCGTATCACGAGAACGACGTCAAACAATTGATGGTCGAACTCAACGTGTTTTATCGCAACCTTCTGCATGGCGGTTCGGCTGCGACGACGACCGTTGCCGCATCCACGGCGGCCGCCGCGAACGAAGAAGAAGGCGGCTTCGAACTCGTCGGCAGCGCGGTGGCTACCGCGACGGCCGTGGAAGGTCCGATCGACGAAGCAGGATTGCACGACGAGGAAGATTCCGCCGACGCGGATTATCCCGACGACGACGGATGCCTCAAGCAGGCGCGCGATATGAAAGTGGGCACGTGGGTCGAATTCATCGACGCGAACAGCGGCAACAAGGAACGCGCGAAGCTGTCGTGGATCAGCCCGATCAGTTCGAAATATCTCTTCGTGAACCGCAAAGGTCTCAAGGTTTCCGACAAGACCGTGTTCGCGCTCGCCGCTGAAATCCGGCGCGGTCAGGCCGTCGTTCTCGAAGAAGTGCCGCTGTTCGATCG
>DATBAU010000163.1:0-20299 GCA_036271355.1 Rudaea sp.
GCAATTTCCGCAAGGCGGGATGCGCAGCGACGAAACGCCGCTCGAAGCCATGTATCGCGAGCTGCACGAGGAAACCGGACTCAGGCCCGAACACGTCGAAGTGCTCGGCGCCACACCGGGATGGCTGCGCTACAAATTACCGAGACGCTATCTGCGCCAGAAACAGCGGCCGCTCTGCATCGGACAAAAACAGGTCTGGTTCCTGTTGCGTTTCCTCGGCAACGAATCGCACGTGCGACTCGACGCCCACGACACACCCGAATTCGATCTGTGGCGCTGGGTCGATTTCTGGTATCCGATGACGCACGTCGTGGCGTTCAAGCGCGACGTTTACGAACGCGCATTGCGTCATCTGGCGCCCTTCGCGGAAGCGTTGCGAGTCATCGAATCGGCCCGCTGATTTTTCGCGGCGGAAACATCGACAACGCTCGCCGCCGTTCGCGCCACCGACGTTTTTCCGTACATCAATTCGGCCACCGCCGGCAGCGTCGCGAATGACCGTGGTGCGTCGCACGTGAAGTAGTAAATGTCGTGCACGCTTGGCGGAACGACATCACCTGTGAGCCGAGGCCTCCCAGTTCACCTTCCGCGAGCTGGACGGTCAGCAAGTGATCGGGCGTCGACGGTCGCGCGGGCGTGATTTGCCACGCCAATTGCTTCGCCTGGTACGGCATCTTGATCGGTTTGAGCGCGAAGTCGATCGGCGCGCCGTCGGACTGCACGCGCAGCGCCTCGCGCAACGCGTCGGCGGTGACCTCGACATTCATGTACAACTCCACGACTGGCACGTCACCCGACCAGCGTTCGATCATCGCCGACGACACACCAGGACGGCTCGATTCGACGTCGCGCGTGGTCGGCTGGATTTCCTGACCTTGCTGCGACCACAGGCCGCCATCGATGCGCAGCGAATACGTTGTCGCCTGTCGAATCATCGGTTGGACGATGTAAGCAGCGCCGCAGACGAGAGCGGTGTCGTTTTCCCAGTACCAGTCGCAAGGCAGTGGCGGTCGGACAGAAACGACCGACGGTTGCGACGACCCCACCCACGTCAACATCGGTTCGCTGAAGACGATGCGCGGCTGGCCGATGTCGAACGCCACGCTTTCGATATGCGGCGGGCCAACGTCGGCGAGCGCCGTCGCGCCGCCGAACAGCATCGCGAGAATCCCAAAAATGCAGCGTGCTTTCATCGCGTCGTCCCTCGCGGTCGCGTCCCTTTCCGCATCCTAATCCAAGGTTGGAACGGGCCAACTGGCAACTTTCCGAATGTTGTTGACAATCATTCGCATTTGCAATTAAATAATACGCCTGTCTTGAGGTCGTATTTGTCCATGTACGTTTGCATCTGCAACGGTGTTACGGAACGCGCGGTGCGCCAAGCGGCCGCCGATGGCGTTCGACATCTCGCCGAACTCACGCGTCGCACCGGTTGCGCGAGCACGTGCGGCGGATGTGCCGATTACGCGGAACAGATCCTCAACGAAGAACACGGACGCGTCGCGTTTCCGCTGCCGCTTTTAGCCGCCGCCTGACGGCGAGCCTCTCTTACAACGATTCTCATTTCGTCGACGTGCGCACGAGCGCGCTATAGTCGCGGCCCTGTTTCGCAATCGGAATCGAGCGCATGAAAGGCGACGCGGAAGTCATCCGTCATCTGAACAAGGTGCTGTTCAACGAACTCACCGCGATCAACCAATATTTCCTGCATTCGAAGATGTATCGGCACTGGGGTTACAAGGAACTTGCCGAGCACGAATACAAGGAATCGATCGATGAGATGAAGCACGCCGACAAGCTGATCGAGCGGATTCTTTTCCTCGAAGGGCTGCCGAACCTGCAGGCGCTCGGCAAGTTGCTCGTCGGCGAGCATCCGAAAGAAGCGATCGAGTGCGATCTCAAACTCGAACTGATCGCGCATCCGGATTTGAAGGACGCGATCACGTATTGCGAGTCGATCAAAGATTACGTCAGTCGCGAACTGTTCGTCGAGATTCTCGAATCGGAAGAAGAGCACATCGACTGGCTCGAAACGCAGCTCGGCGTGATCAACGAAATCGGTATCGAGAACTACCTGCTGACCAAACTCGAAAAGTAGTTCCGGTTACAGCGCGCTGCGCGTGAGCAGTGCGTTGAGTTCGTGCGTGACACGCTGGAATCCACGCTTGATTTCCGCGACCAGAATCGGCGATTCGTTCGCCGTGAGCGTTCCGGCGCGCGCACCATGCTCGACACGCTTGGCCAGCTCGGACAATCCCATCGCACCGAGATTCGCGCTGGTCGATTTCAGCGAATGCGACGGCGCGATCAATCCTTCCACGCTGCCGCGCGACGCGGCCTGTTCGAGCGCCGTGATCGCTTTCGGCGTGTCTTCGAGATACACGCGCACGAGATCGGTGAATTCGCCGCCCATGACTTCGACAAGATCGCGAATCACATCCGTATCGAGCACAAGCGACGGCGTCTGTCCCGTGATGATGGACGGCCCGATCGCGGCCGGCGGAATCGGCGCAACGGGCGGTGCCGCCGTTGCCGCGCGCGGCGGCGGCGCGATCGGCCGCGATTTCGCACCGGCCGGCAGCCATTTGCGCAACGTCTGTTCCAGCAACGCGCGGTTGAGCGGCTTGGACAGATAATCGTCCATGCCCGCGTTCAGGCATTTCTCGCGATCGCCCGCCATCGCGTTGGCGGTCATCGCGATGATCGGGATGTGCTTGGCCGACTGTCCTTCGTTTTGACGCTGGATGCGCGTAGCCGTGTAGCCGTCCATCACCGGCATCTGGCAATCCATCAGCACGCCGTCGAACGCGCGCGCGGCGATCGCATCGAGCGCTTCTTTCCCGTTCTCGGCGATTTCGTAACTGATGCCGATCAGCGACAGCAGACGTTGCGCGACTTGCCGGTTGACCGCGTTGTCTTCGACCAGCAACACGTGTCCGCCGACCGGCGTCGCTTCCGCTTTCGGCGTGTCGATCTGCACGTTGGACGTGCCGATGTCGTTCGCCATCGGCACGACGAGACTCGCCGTCGCCACCGGTTCGCTCACGCCGAGCAGGCGCAGCATCGACGCGCGCAATTCGCCTTCGCCAAACTGACGCGGAATCGCCGCGAAGCGCGGTTCGCCGTTCAATTCCGACGGTGGCGCTTCGTCGCCTTGCAGATACAGGAACTGCACGCGATTGAGCGCGGGATCGCGCAACACGTTGCGCACGAGACCCAGCGCGCCGGCCCCCGGCAATGCACTGCTGTCAATGATCAGAAAATCGTACGCCCAACTGTCGCCCATGCTCGCCGCCGAGCGAATTTTGCTCAGCGCGTCGGCCGGCGCGGCGCTTTGCAGGAACGTCACGCCCCACGCCGAGAAATAACTGCCGAGACGACGCATGGACGCAGCGTCGCTCGTAAGGACGAGCGTGCGCGCGCCATGGATGTCGCGGCGACTCGCAGTGACGTCGCCGAGCGCTTTCTGCATCGGCACGCTGAACCAGAACAGCGAACCTTTGCCCAGTTCGGAGCGCACGCCGATCTTGCCGCCCATCAGATCGACGATGCGTTTGCAGATGACCAGACCCAGACCCGTACCGCCGTGCATGCGTGTGGTCGACGCATCGGCCTGCGAGAACGGCTGAAACAGTTTAGTCGCCGCATCCGGCGCGATGCCGATGCCGGTATCTTTCACGGCGAACAGGATTTCGAAATGCGTGCGCGTTTCGCCGCGCTTGCTGATGTGCATCGCGACCGAGCCGCGCTGCGTGAACTTGATCGCGTTGCTGACGAGGTTCGTCAACACCTGCCGCAATCGCACAGGATCTCCGCGCACTGCGAGTCGCACGCTCGGTTCGATGGTCACGTTGAATGTCAGCGATTTCGCTTCCGCGCTCTTTTCGAGCAGGCGATGCACCGAATCGACGACTTCGCGCAGATTGAGTCCGACGACTTCGAGTTCGAGTTTCTTCGCCTCGATCTTCGAGTAGTCGAGGATGTCGTCGACGATGCGCAGCAGTTCGCGCGCGGATTTGTACGCGGTCTGCAGATAATCTTTCTGATCCGGATTCAGCTTCGTCGACAGCACGATGTCGAGCAGCGGAATGATGCCGTTGAGCGGCGTGCGGATTTCATGGCTCATCGTGGCCAGGAATTCGCTCTTGGCCATCATCGCCGCTTCGGCGTCCTGCTTGGCTTGCACCAGTTCGCGTTGCAGGCTGCGGAGTTTTTCGAGTTCGGCCTGCATCGCTGCCAACGCGGGCGTGGGCGCAGTTGCGACCGGTTCGGCAATGCGCGGCGCGATGGGCGTCGCCGTCGCGACCGGCACCGTCGAATGACGGATCGATGCATACGCTTGCCAGCCGAGCCAACCGCCGAGCGCGGCGACGATCAGTCCCGGCGAAATCCACAACGCTTCCTGCGGCTGCAGGACGAACGGCGCGCACAATCCGACCGCCGCGACGATCGCGATGCTTCCGCGCACGATCCACGGCGCCGCGCGTTGCAGGGTTGTCGTATGGGAGGTGCGCACGTCAGGCCGTCGTGGCATTGAAGTCGAATACCAGATCCTGACCCGCCTGCTGCACGAAGTCGCCTTGCAGGAAATCGATACCGACGTTCCACAATTGCGATGCGCTTTGCGCATCCTCGATGCGCGAGGCGATGACCTTCGCGCCGTGATGATGCGCGGCGTTCACGATCGTGCGCAGTTCGTCGCGGATCGCGTTGTCGCGCAGGTTCGGGCCGGCATAACGCGTCGAGAGTTTGATGTACGCGCAGTTGAAGCGTTCGAGCAGTTGCAGCGAATTCTCCTTGACGTCGAATGTCGAAATCGAGATCGATACGCCGAGATCGGCGATCGCTTTGGCGAACGAAACGAAATCGTTGAGGTGCGCGAGCACTTCCTGCAATTTGAATTCGAGCACCAGCATCTCGCCGGACAACCGGCGCGTCTCGAGCATTTGACGCAGCCAACCGGTGCGCGAGGAATCCAGCGCCGCTTCCATCGACTGACTGACGAACAACCGCACCGGACGCATCTGCCGCTGCCGCTCGGCCATGACGAGCAGACAACGCGAAACCACCCAGCGATCGACTTCGGCTGATAGTCCTTCACGCTCGGCCAACGGCAGGATTTCCGCCGCGGTATACAATTTCCCGTCCGGACCGCGCAGTCGCAGCAGTGCCTGAAAGGCTTCTTCGCCATCGCCCTGCAGCGCGACGATGGGCTGGAACAGCAACTGGAAATCTTCCGATTTGAGCGCGTCGCGGATGAGTTGGGTGAGCGTCTGCTGCGCGTCGGTACTCGATTTCGGGCGCGTCGGATGGAATACGCCGATGCGCGTTTGATCCGATCCGGGTCCACGTGCGTCGGTCATCGCGCGCTCGGCGGCGTTGAGCATCGCGCTCGCATCGCCCAGGCCCGCCGCGAACGGACAGATGCCGATGGCCAGACTGACGGTGAGCGTCTTGCCTTCGTGCTCGAACACTTCGCGCGCGATGCGATCGCGCAGATCGCTCGCGATGCCGACCAACGCATCTTCGTCGCCGCCGCCGGCGAGCAGCGCGAAACTGGTGTCGCCATAGCGCGCGACGGGATCTTTGTCGTCGGAGTGCGCGGTGATGAACGCGCCGACCTGATTGAGCAGCGCTTCGAAAATCGTGAGGCCAACGCGCTCGCGGATTTGCCCCGCGCCGTCGATGACGACGTACAGCAATCCGCCGCCCTGCGATGCCGGATCTTCCGCGGCGAGTTTCGCATTGAGCCGATCGAGCACGAACGCGCGATCGTACAAACCGGTCACCGGATCGCGCGGGTTCTGCGCCATCGCGCGGCGTCCCATCGAGCGCGCACGCCGCACGCGGTTGGTCACGGCGGAAATCAGATGCTTGGGCCGAATGGGTTTTGACAGAAAATCGTCGCCGCCGGCATTCAGCGCTTCGAAGTGCATTTCCTGATTCTGTTCGCCGGACAGGAACACGATCGGCGTGTTGATGAACGCTTCGCGCTCGCGAATGATCGCGGTCAATTCCATGCCGGAACAATTCGGCATGTACAGATCCATCAGGATCAGCTCGGGATGGAAATTTTCGAGCTGATCGAGCGCGGCGAGCGGATCGGTGACCGCATTCGTGCTCATGCCGGCCTTGCGCAAAATCGATTCGGCGAAAATCGCCTGCGAACGATCGTCTTCCACGATGAGCACGCGGTACGGATCGGAACTCTCGACATCGAGCAATTCCGAAATGCGATCCATTACATCGCTCGATTGCGCCGGCAACGGAATGAAACTGTCGGCGCCCGCGCGCATCGCGCGCAGGCGAATCGGCAACTCGGCCGAATGCGAAAAGGTGAGCAGACTCAACCGTCGGCCGAGGCGCGTGCGCGCCACTTTGATCATGTCGCCGATCGTTTCGAGCGAATCCTGGAACGGCGCATCGACGATGACCAGATGCGGCGCGAGTGCGCCGAGCACTTCTTTCAATTCACTGACGCTGTCCACGAGCGTGAGCTCATATCCGGCCGCTTCGATTTTCTGGTCGACTTCGCACGCGAGCGGATTGCCGTCGCTCAGATGAAATACTTTGCGGCGCTCGCCGGCTTCGACGGACGCCGCCGACGTTTCGCCTTGCACCGGCGCGACGGCCGCCGGCGCGCTGATCGGCGCGATGGTCGGCGCAGCTACAACGGGCGCGGGTTCGCTCGCTGGTTCCGGCGCGGGCGCAGCACGACGCGGTGCTTCGCTCGACGGCGCGATCGGCGCGAACCGCTTCCAATATTCCGGCGGCGGAACGACCTGCAGCGCGAACGTCCCGCTCGTCACCGGCGCGGCGGTGAGCGCGGCGGCGGCTTGCGTCGAGGTCGTTTCGCCGTATTGCTGTTCGTGACGCACGATGAGCGGTTCGAGCCCGCGCAATTGCGCGCCGAACGATTCCATCTGCGTGTTGCTCGGAATCGAAACTTGTTCGACGAACGGCGTAAGCAGACTTTCCAGCGCGAACAGATGTTCGGAAAGATCGAGCAGGCCATAACGGCCGCAGGTGCCGGCGAGCGTCTGGATCTCGCGGAACAGCAGACTCAGCGCATTGATGTCCCAGCCTTGCGTGCATAGACGATAGCCGCGCTTGCGCAACGTCTCCAGACGTTTCGGCAAATGGCGCAAGAATGCGCGTCGCAGCTCAGCTGCCTGCTGTGTTTCGTCGTGCTTCTGCATGCAAACCCCAGGCTCGCGGCACTATACCAGTGCGGTCGGGCGTGCTTCCACAAAACGCGAGGTTTGTCCGTCAACCGTTTGGACAGAGAGGATTTAACACCCGATAGACGGCTACAGCGACGGCTTGACCACCACCAGGATCACGATCGCGATCAGCAGCAACGCCGGCGCTTCGTTGAACAGCCGCAACCAGCGCGAGGAATGCCGCACGCGATCCTGCGCGAACGCATTCTTCAGCCGCACGAGATACACGTGATACGCGATCAGGCACACCACGAGCGCGAGCTTGGCGTGCAGCCAGCCTTGTTGCAGATATCCCGGCACCTGCGCCAACGTCGCGATGCCGAACACGAGCGCGAGCGCGCCGCCGACGTGCGTGATCATCATCAATCGGCGTTCCATGATTTTCAGTTGCGCGCGCATCGCAGGTTCGTTCGTTTCGGCGTGATAAACGAACAGGCGTGGCAGATAGAAAAGTCCAGCGAACCACGTCACCACGAACACGATGTGAAACGCCTTGAGCCACAGCAACGCCATGTTCGTATCCTTTGCTCGAAAATTCGGCGATCGAAAAAATCGAACGTCAGTATAAGCGCCGGAGTGTGACGCACGCGCTTGCGCTCACCGTCGCGCACGGCTATAACGCGAAGTTCCTGGCGCTGCTCGCGCGTGTCGCATGGTCAATGTCCAACCGCCGCCAGCGCTCGTCGTGCGAGTGCGGCACAAGAAGCGTCGCTGGCCGCTGATCATCGTCGTTGTGCTGGCGTGGTTCGCGTCGATCGGCGCGGCGTTGCTGTTGACGCAACAGACCGCGAACCTCGTCGACCGCGCCGAAATCAATCGCGCGCGCAAGGACGAAGACGCGTTGCTGCAACGTATCGCCGTGCTCGAGCGCTCCGAGCAAGTCGCGCGCGCCGCGTACGGCGACTTGCAGCAAAATCTGAAAGATCGTCAGGAAGAAATCTCAGGCTTGCGCGCCGATCTCGCGTTCTACAGCCGTCTCACCAACGGCAGCAAACTCGAAGCACTGAACGTGCACGGCGTGCATCTGCAGGCCGCCGCGTCGCCGCGTGTATACAATTTCAGTATTACACTCACGCAGACGCTCAAGTCCGGTCAGATCGCCTCGGGCCGCATGCGTGTGAGCGTGAACGGCGTGCGCGACGGCAAGCTCGTCACGCTCAACTGGCCGGATCTCGCGCCGAATCAGGACGGAACCGGTTTGCCGTTCTCGTTCAAATATTTTCAACAAATCACAGGCACACTGATGCTGCCGGACAAATTCACGCCGAATCGAATCCACGTGGAAGCCGAAGCAGGAAACGACATGGGCAAGGTCGACCAGGATTTCGCCTGGGCCGACGCGCTCGCCGAGCAGGAGGTATCCGATGTTCAACAACCGTAAGGACGCTCACGCGCCCGTTTCCGAATCGGCCACGACGCTGATCGCCGAAGGCACGCACATTCGCGGCGACATCCATTTCAGCGGACGTCTGCATATCGACGGAAAAATCGAAGGCGCCGTGCACGGCGAAGGCGATCAGGCCATTCTCACGCTATCCGAGCATGCCGTCGTCACCGGCGAAGTGCATGCGCCACACATCGTCATCGACGGCACCATCAACGGCGACGTCGACGCGACCGGCCGGCTCGAGCTGGCCAGCAACGCGCGCGTCGAGGGCAACGTCTATTACAAATTGCTGGAGATGTCCGCCGGCGCACGCATCAACGGCAAGATGGTGCATCGTGACGAGCCGCAGAAACAGCTACCGAAGCCCGACATCGACACGCCGCCGGAAGCCGAGAAGGCTTGAAAATTCGCGGCGAAGCGGAATCTAGCGGATAATCACCGCAAGATCGCCATGACTGAAACGCTCACCTACCAATCCCTCGACGAACCGCTACAGTTCACGGATGCCGCTGCGCATAAGGTGCGCGAGCTGATCGTCGAGGAGAACAATCCGAACCTGAAGCTGCGCGTGTACATTTCCGGCGGTGGCTGTTCGGGATTCCAGTACGGTTTCACCTTCGACGAAAACCGCGCCGAAGACGATCTGGCCGTGAACAAGGATGGCGTCACGCTGGTGGTCGACCCGCTCAGTCTGCAATACCTGATGGGCGCCGAAATCGACTACGCCGAAAACCTGCAAGGCGCGCGGTTCGTGATTCGCAATCCGAACGCGAAGACGACCTGCGGCTGCGGTTCGTCGTTCACCGTCTAAGCGCATGCGATCGAGCGAGCGCAGCCGCGTCAACGCATTCGGCGCACTCGAACTCGACCGCAGCAGCGATCGCCGCGACGACACCGGCGCACTCAACACCCTCGCGCAAGGCCCGAATTCCCGCTTCATCCTGATGCGCCGCGACGGCAGTGCGCTCGTGATGCCGGATCGCACCGCATTTCGCGAATTCAGCGCCGACGAATGCGCACCGCTCATGATCGATGCGTCGCCGACGTTCTTGGGCAGCGCATCATCGCGACATCGTTTCCTGCTCGCGCTCGATGACGCGATCGCCGAACGCGTCGCCACACAATCCGGCGGCGAATTTCTCGACCTTCGCCAAGCCGCCGCATTGTTGCCCGCGAGCGAAGCCGGATTATTCGCTTACGCGCGCGGACTGTCGTTCTGGCAAGACCGCACGCGTTTCTGTTCGTATTGCGCGTCGCCGCTGCGTCTGGAATCGGGCGGCCATCGCGCGAAGTGTACAAATCCACAATGCGGCATCGAACATTTTCCGCGTACTGATCCCGCGATCATCGTCATCGTCAGTCACGGCGACAGATGCCTTCTCGGGCGACAACCGAAATGGCCCGAACGGCGCTATTCAACGCTCGCCGGTTTTGTCGAGCCCGGCGAAACGCTCGAAGACGCCGTCCGCCGCGAAGTGTTCGAGGAAGCCGGCGTGCGCGTCGGCGAATGCGATTATCATTCGTCGCAACCGTGGCCATTTCCGGCATCGATCATGCTCGGCTTCACCGCCGAAGCGATCGATCCGACCATCCGTGTCGGGGCCGAATTGGCCGAAGCACGCTGGTTCAGCGCCAACGAACTCGTCGACAAACTGAAATCCGGCGCGATCGGATTGTCCTCGCCGATTTCGGTGTCGTATCACCTGATCGAGCATTGGCTGCGCAGCGTGTCGGGCATCGAACTGTCCAGCATCACCACCGAAGATCCGATCTTCACGACGAAACGCTGAGTTAGAATCGCGATAAGGCTTCCGGATAGCGCATGGCCATCAGACTCGTCGCAATCATTCTCGTTCTAGCCGTCTGCCGCGGCTTGCCGGATCTCGTGCGGCTGCGCGATTTCACCTGGTTCCACGCATGGGTTGAAAAACTCAAGGAGCAATCGGCGGCGGTCGTTCTGCTCGTCGGCGTCGGCGTGCCGGCACTGTTCGTCGCGCTGATCGAAGCGGGACTCGATCGTGTTCTGCTCGGACTGTTCGGCCTCATCCTCGGCGCGTTCGTGCTGTATTACTGTTGGGGTCCGCGCGATCTGGAGCGCGATGTCGAAGCGGTCGTCAAGGCGCCCGACGCCGATCGCCGCGCCGCCGCGCTGCACGCGCTGCGCGACTCCGACGATGTCACGTTCACGCCGGAAAGCCTTGTCGAAACCGTCTTCGCGGCCGCGTTGTCGCGTTGGTTCGGCGTGCTGTTCTGGTTCGTCGTGCTCGGTCCGGCCGGCGCGTTGCTGTATCGCCTTTCGCAATTCCTCGCGCTGTCGCCGGAATTCGCGCATGAACAATCCTCGTCGACGCAGATCGCCGCGCAACGTCTCACTTCCGTGCTCGACTGGGCGCCCGCGCATTTGATGGCGCTGTGCCTCGCGCTCGCCTCGAACTTCGATGCCGTGTTCAAAACCTGGAACGAATACCACCGCTCCCTCGGCAAAGGTTATTTCACGCTCGACCTCGGATTTCTTGCCGCCATCGCGCGCGCCAGCGTCGATGCCGACGTCGCCGCCGAAGACCACTACGGTACCGAAGCGCGCGCTCCCACCGTTGTCATCGAAGACGCGATGGTGCTCGTGCGGCGCGTGCTCGTCGTGTGGCTCACGCTCGTCGCGCTGATCGTGATCGGGCGCTTGTTCGCCTGATCGTTACGCCGCGTCGCCGCGCAGTTCGCGCACTTTCGCTTCGAGCACGGCGGCTTTTGCCTGCTCGGGCGGAATCGGCGGGGCGGCGACCAGTTCGATTTTCGACCGAAACCGTCGCGGCAATCGCATGCGGCCGAATGCCGAATCGGCGCGGCTGAAGATGCTGCCCCACAAACCGCGGACGGCCATCGGCACGACCGGCACCGGCCGTCGCGCCAGTGCTTTTTCGACGCCCGGCCGGAACGGCTGGATTTCGCCGTCGCGCGTGATGCCGCCTTCGGGAAACACGCAGACGAGATGGCCGGCGGCGAGTTCCTTGTCGATCTCTTCGAACGCTCGCGTGAGAATGTCTGGATTTTCCTTTGCGCCGGCGATCGGAATCGCTTTCGCCGCGCGAAACAATTGCTTCATCACCGGAATGTTGAAAATCTTGTAATACATCACGAAGCGTACCGGCCGGCGGATGCTGCCGAGAATGATGAGCGGATCCATGAAGCTGACGTGATTGCAGACGAGAATCGCCGGACCCGTTTCCGGAATGTTTTCCAGACCGGTCGCGCGGACGCGATACAACGTGTTGATCAGAATCCAGTCGACGAAACGAAGCAGGAATTCCGGCACCAGCGTGTAGATATAGATCGCAACAACCGCGTTCATCAGCGCCGTGCACAGCAGCAGTTGCGGAATGGTCAGATGCGAAACGTTGAGCAGCACGCCTGACAGCACCGACGCGACGACCATGAACAACGCGTTGAGGATATTGTTGCCGGCGATGATGCGCGAGAGTTGACTGCGTTCGGCGCGGCTCTGCACAAGTGCGAATAAGGGCACGATGTAGAAACCGGCGAACACGCCGATCACGGTGAGATCCATCGCGATGCGCCAGTTGCCGTGCGCGGCGAGGAAGGCGAGCGGTTCGAGTCCGGTTTGCGTCGCCGGATGCGGACGCGCGAAGTATAAATCTATACCGAACAGCGTCAGCCCGATCGATCCGAAAGGCACGAGACCGATTTCGACTTTGTGTCCGGAAAGTCGCTCGCACAACAACGCGCCGGCCGCGGTTCCGATGGAAAATAGCGCGAGCGCGACGGTCTGTACGTTGCCGGTTCCGCCGAGAAAGATCGTCGTGTAGTTCGGCAACTGCGCGGTGAACACGAGTCCGAAAAACCAGAACCACGAAATGCCGAGAACCGCGTTGAACACCGTGCGGTCCTTCGCGACGAAACCGATCGCGCGCCACGTTTCGCCGAGGAAATTCCAGTTGAATCGCAACTCGGGCGAGCTGGGCGGCGCCGTCGGAATCGCGCGCGAGGTGAAGTAGCCGAATACGGCGATCGTGAGCACGGCGATCGATGCATACGTCGGCCCTGACGGACCTGCGGCCGCGATCAACGTGTTGCCCACGATCAACCCGATCAGGATCGACAACGACGTGCCCATCTCGACGAGTCCGTTGCCGCCGACGAGTTCGTCGTTGCGCAACGCTTGCGGCAGGATCGCGTACTTGATCGGACCGAACACCGTCGAATGCAGTCCCATCAGGAACAATACGGTGAGCAGCAACGGCGGACTGCGCGTCACGAATCCGTAGGCCGCGATCGCCATCGCGGCGATCTCGAACAGCTTCACGAAACGGATGATGCGCGTTTTCTCGAATTTCTCCGCGAGTTGTCCGGCGGACGCCGAAAACAGGAAGAACGGCAAGATGAACAAAGCCGGCGCGATGTTGGAATATGACGTGATCTGCTCGACCGACAAACCCATCTGGAAACCGATGAGCTGCACGGTCGCGTTGCGGAACACGTTGTCGTTGAACGCGCCGGAAGCCTGCGTCATGAAGAACGGCAGGAATCGCCGCTCGCGCAGCAACCGGAACTGGCTATGTTCGGCCATCGTTTCCCCTTAACTGGTGAGCTAACGTCCGCACCGCTAGAATGCAGCGCTTCCTGCTTGCGCGTATTTGTTCATGATCAATCATAAAATTTCGTTACGCCTCGTTTCCATCGCGCTTGCGTTCGCTGGCGCATCCGCATTTGGTGCAGATGCCCTCGTCAAACCGGTGCCGCAACCGGACATGCACGGACTTCCGCCCGACGTCGCCAAACGGCTCACCAACGCGCACAACGATTTCGAATCCGGACGCGTGAATCTGGTCGGTACGGCGTTGGCCGAAGCGTACGCGCAACTCGGTGCGTTCTACATCAAGGAAGGATTTCCGGCATCGGCCGCCGTCGCTTTTTACGACGCGACGCAACTCAATCCGAAGGATGCGCGCTGGTGGTATGTGAGCGGCGTCGTCGCGCATCAGCAAAACAAGGATGCCCAAGCGCGCACCGATTTGGAGACTGCGCTGTCGATCGACAAAATCTATCTTCCGATCCGTTTGCGCCTGGCCGATCTGCTCGCCGCGCAAGGCGACCTCGACGGCGCGCGCAAAATGCTCCTCGACGCGACGACAGACAATCCCGATCGCGGCGAACTGTTCGCGTTCCTCGGCCGCACCGAACTCAAGCAACGCCGCTACGACGATGCGATCACGCATTTGCAACAGGCGCTCAAGACCGAACCGCAGGCGACATCGCTCTATAAGGATCTCGCCGATGCCTATCAAGGCAAAGGTGAAAACGATCAGGCGCAGGCGGCGCGCGCGAAAGCCGGCGACGGGCAGCCGGTGATCGCCGATCCGATCGTGACCGGAATTTACGTCGCCTCGCACCCACTGACGCCGCCGCCGAGCGACAAGCCGATCGATCTCGCGCGCCAGTTCATGGACCAACATCAGTTCCCGATGGCGCGCAACCAGCTAGAGGTTTCGCTGAAAGCCAATCCGAACGACATCGAAGCGCTCGCGCTCGCCGCGCGCCTCGATGCGTTGCTCGGCCGATCCGACGCGGCGCAGGACGAAGCGCGGCGCGCATTGAAAATCGATGCGAACGATGCATCGGCCAATCTCAGCCAAGGTATGGCATACGAATTCGCCGGCGACGACGCGAAGGCGCAACCGTTCTATCAGCGCGCCGCCAGAGCCAATCCGAATCTGCCCGACGTGCATCTGCTGCTCGGCAATGCGCTCATGCGCCGCTCGCGTTTTGCCGAAGCCGCCGAGGAATATCGCAAGCTCGTCGTCGTCGATCCGTCGTCGATCGATGGTGAGGGACGTCTCGCCGCCGCGCTCGTTGCCGCCGGCCGTTGTCGCGATGCGATCAACGGCATCAGCAGCGCATTGTCCGCGCGCGCGCGCGACGGCGATCTGATGCAGATCTTCGTGCGCCTCGCCGCCACCTGCAACGCGGCCACGCAGCAGGAGCGCGCGATGGCGCTCGACTATGGCCAGGCGTTGTATACGCAGCGACCCGACGCGGCCGACACCGTCGCTCTCGCGCTCGCGCAAGCGGCGAACGGCAAGTTCGACGATGCGCAAAAATCGCAGGCCGAGGCGATCTTCCAAGCCGAGCGCGCGCACGATCGCACCCGCGCCAACGCCTACCGCGAGACGATGCGCCTGTACGCCGCGCACAAAATCCCGGATCACCCGTGGCCGGCCGATCACCCGTATCTGAAACCCGCCGCGCTAGCTGTGCTGGATAGCAAGACCAAGCCCTGATTGCGCATTCGCGCCGATTTCGTCACCATCCCGCGCATGGCCGGATGGCGCGAACGATGGCGTAAATGGTTCCGCAAACCGGCGTCGGTCGTGCCGACCGGTGTGGTGTGGAACCTGCGCATCGATCGCGACCGCGCCGCCATCGGCCGGCTCAACGATCGCCTCGATCAGCAACTGAGCCCGAGCGTGCCGGAAGCCGCGCTGCGCGCCGTGCAGGTGTCGCTCGACGAATTGCTCACGAATGTATTGATGCACGCGCAACACGCGAGCGGTCCCGTCGAATTCAGACTCTCGCGCTCAACCGGCGCGCTCGACGTGACGATGTGCTATTTCGCCGACCGTTTCGATCCGACGGTGTGGAAAGGTGAAGTCAAAGCGAGGACCATCAAGGCCGCCGAGATCGGCGGTCACGGAATCCCGCTGGTGCGCACGTTGATGGATGAGTTCCGCTACGAATTTGCGGATGGGCAAAATATCCTGCATCTGAAGAAGCGGTGTTGAGCTAGTATCAGTCGAAGCCGTCGCCAAACATTTCGTCATAACGAATTAAAACGGGTTGAGGAATGCCCGACGTGTCGTAGGCGATCGCTGCGATTGTCGGCCTCCCCAAGCCATCAACTAATAATGACGTGGCGTAAGTTTGGCCAAAACCGAGCTGCGTGGTGTATATACCGCTATCTCCCAAGGTTCGATTGATCGTCCCGTCGAGATTAAAATGCGTAACGCAAGATTCCGCGTAAACATAGACGCTGCAATAGCCCGCCAATATCGGCCGACTTGAATGATCAAGCACTAACGAACCGACATAAGACCGACCATACGGCACTATTGCAACGCCATTGACGCCAAACGTAGCGTCAAGTGATCCCGAACTTGTTACGCGCGCCAGGAAACCGAAATAACCGTCACCGTTGTCGTCAATGCCACCTGCAATGTAAATTCGGCCGAGCAAATCGACAGCGAGGCAGCAGACATTTCCGTAGGTGCTGGCGCGAATCGCAATAGGCGGAAGCGCCGCTATCCCATCTTTGCCGAACGTGCTGTCAAGTTTTCCATCTGGCGTGTAGCGCAAAACGAGAGGAATGCGATTTTCAGATTCTGACGCGATTGCGGCTACTAAAATTCGACCGGCCTTATCACGCTTCACGCTGACTCCGCCCGCGCTATCTCCGTATGAAGTAAGTTGGGCGCCGCTTTCGCCAAATGACGTATCCAAAATTCCAGAAGCCGTCCAACGAATGAGTGCGATGACTGTTGAGTGTTCGGTCAAGTCTGAACTGGAGGGATTAGCTGAGCCAACCGCGATCACGGCGTCGTCGTCATCGATCGCGATATCAGCGACGCCACTAAGATCTTGATCGCATCCGCCGTACAAGGCTATGCCGAATGATCCGAATGTGAAATCAGCGTCCCCACCTTTACCCCTGTCGTCATTTAGCCGAACCGCAGTGAAAAAAGTTCGGTATTCGTCGCCGTCGGGACACGCAACATCCCCACTGACGAAGCCGCCGGCAACGATATGGCCGTGGTGGTCGACACGAACGCTCGTGGCGCCATTATTGTTGTCGCCAAAGAACGACGTTGCGACGCCTTTGTCACCAAAAGCGCCATCAAGATTGCCATCCGGAGAACTTCGATGTCTAGCTACAAACAGCTGCCTTTGCGATACACCTGCTGTAACAAGTTGGCCGTCGGCATCTTGAGATAGTGCCGATATCTGTGAGCTCTCGGTGATAGTCGAAGAATCGCCAATCTTGAGTACTTGAAAGCCGAATCCAGAGTCGCCGAAACTCGGATCGAGAGGGCCGTCCGCAAATGCGGACGCCGTGAATGCGCTTAGCGCAAGTGACATTGCCAACAATCTCAATAAGCGCAATCTCATAGTCGTTTTTCACGTCAGTCACGGAGCGTGACGATATGAAAGACCATAGCGAGGGAAGCGTAAGCTTGTCGGACACGAAACCGACAGAAATCGGACGTGGTTAACGACTTACGCGATCTACAGCGCGATAACCAATATCACGCCGAAAAACCATTCCGTCGAAATGAACACTTCCCATCGCGGCATATGCTTTTTTCTGCGCGTCAGCAAACGTCGATCCCTTCGCGCAAACGGTCAGCACACGTCCGCCTGACGTCACTATTTTCCCATTTTCCACTTTTGTACCCGCGTGGAAAATCTTCGCGTCGGTACGCATTGTGGCATTCAATCCCTCGATCGCATCGCCGCTGCGCACGCTGCCGGGATAACCGTGCGCGGCGAGGACGACACCAAGTGCGGGTCGCTCGTCCCAGCCGATGCTGATGCGATCGAGACGGCCGTCGAGGGCGGCATCGATCACATCGACGAGATCGGACTTCAATCGCATCATGATCGGCTGCGTTTCCGGATCGCCCAAGCGCACGTTGAATTCGATCACGCGCGGCGAACCATCCTTCGCGATCATCAGACCGGCGTAGAGGAAACCGATGAACGGCGCGCCTTCGCTGGCCATTCCTGCGACGGTCGGATGGATGATTTCGCGCAGGATGCGCTGTTCGACATCGGGGGTGACGACCGGCGCGGGCGAGTAGGCGCCCATGCCGCCGGTGTTGGGGCCGAGGTCGTTGTCGTCGCGGCGTTTGTGATCCTGGCTCGTGGCGAGCGGCAGTGCGTGGTCGCCATCGCAGACGACGATGTAGCTGGCTTCTTCGCCGTCGAGAAATTCTTCGATGACGACGCGCGCCGACGCGTCGCCGAGCGAATGCGCGCCGAGCATATCGTGCAGCGCCTGTTCGGCATCGGCGAGTGTGAGTGCGACGACGACACCTTTTCCCGCCGCGAGGCCGTCGGCTTTGATGACGATCGGCGCGCCATGCTTGCGCACGTACGCGAGCGCGGGCGTGAGGTCGTGGAACACGGCGTAGCGCGCGGTCGGGATGTTGTGGCGGATGAGGAAATCTTTCGCGAACGCTTTCGATCCTTCGAGCTGCGCGGCGATTTTGCGCGGGCCGAAACAGCGTAAACGTTCCGTGCGGAAACGATCGACGAGACCGGCCACCAGCGGTGCTTCTGGACCGACGACGGTGAGCGCAACATCCTCGCGGCGCGCCAACGCGACCAATCCGTCGATGTCGCCCATCGCGACATCCGCGTTGCGCACGCCGGGTTCGGTCGCGGTGCCCGCATTGCCGGGCGCGACGATCACTTCGCTCACGCGCGGCGATTGTTTGATCTTCCAGGCCAGCGCGTGTTCGCGGCCGCCGGAACCGATGAGGAGAATCTTCATGCGGAAAACTTTTTCAGTGTCGGAAGTGGCGCACGCCGGTGAAAACCATCGCCATGCCGTGTTCGTCGGCGGCGGCGATCGTTTCCTTGTCGCGCATCGAACCGCCGGGCTGGATCACGGCGCGGATACCGTCGGCGGCGGCGGCGTCGATGCCGTCGCGGAACGGGAAGAATGCGTCGGATGCCATTACGCTGCCGCGCACATCGAGTTTGGCTTCGGCGGCTTTGATGCCGGCGATTTTCGCGCTGATGACGCGGCTCATCTGACCCGCGCCGATGCCGATGGTGTGGCCATCGCGCGCATACACGATGGCGTTCGATTTCACGAACATCGCGACGTGCCACGCGAACAGAAGATCGCGCAATTCGTCCGCATCCGGCACGCGTTTCGAGACGACTTTGAGATCGGACATCATCAATGTGTCGTGATCAGAATCCTGCACCAGCAATCCACTGGCGATGCGTTTGAATTCAAGAACGCGCGGCGCTTGCTCGGGCCACGCGCCGCAGGCAAGCAGGCGGACATTGGGTTTCGATGCGAACGCGGCGTGCGCGTCGTCGGCGACATCGGGTGCGATGACGACTTCAACGAATTGCCGGTCGAGGATGGCGCGCGCGGTTTGCGCATCGAGCGGCTGATTGAACGCGATGATGCCGCCGAATGCGGAAACGGGGTCGGTCGCGAAAGCTTTGTCGTAGGCATCGAGCGCCGTTGCGCCTATCGCGACGCCGCACGGATTCGCATGCTTCACGATCACGCACGCCGGCGTTTTCTGGAACGCCTTGACGCATTCGAGCGCGGCATCCGCGTCGGCGATGTTGTTGAAGGAAAGTTCTTTGCCTGCCAGCACGCGCGCGCCGGCGACAGTGCCGTCGCTTAAATTTCGCTCGACGTAAAGCGCCGCGTTTTGATGCGGATTCTCGCCGTAGCGCAGCGTGGATTTGCGTTTGAAATCCAGATGCAGTGCGGGCGGAAACTGTTCGACTTCGTTGCTTTCGCGCGCGCCGAGCCAGTTGGCGATCATGCCGTCGTAGCTCGACGTGTGCGAAAAAACTTTCGCGGCGAGATGCCGGCGGAATTCGAGCGTGGTGCCGTCGTCGCTGTGCAACGCCTGAAGCAACGAGGCGTAATCGCCCGGATCGACCATGACGGCGACATGCGCATGATTCTTCGCCGCAGCGCGCAACATGGCCGGACCGCCGATGTCGATGTTCTCGATGGCGTCGTCCATCGTGCAGTCGGGCGAGGCGATGGTGCGCTCGAACGGATACAGATTCACGACGAGCAGATCGATGCCCTCGATGTCGTGGCGCCGCATTACGTCGTCGTCCGTGCCGCGACGGCCGAGCAGACCGCCGTGGATTTTCGGATGCAGCGTTTTCACGCGGCCATCCATGATTTCGGGGAAGCCGGTAACGTCGCTGACGTCGGTCACGCGCAATCCGGCATCGCGCAGCGCGCGTGCGGTGCCGCCGGTGGAAATCAGCGCGACGTTGTGCGCTTCCAGACCGCGCGCAAGTTCGAGCAGGCCGCTTTTGTCGGAAACGCTGAGCAGCGCGCGCCGGATCGGAACGGTGCTGGAATCGGCCATGGATGAATCCCCGTGCCGGTCAGAGGCGGCACACGCAACGCGACATTATAAGCGCGCGGGCTAGTCGAGTCCGCGCAGCGCGAGTTTCTTGCGCAGCGTCGCGCGGTTGATGCCGAGCGCGGCCGCGGCGGTGCTCTTGTTGTCGTCGGACCATTTCAGCACTTCGTCGAACAGTGCGCACTCCACTTCCTGCAGCACGAGTTCGTACAGGCCATCGGGCATCTGCTCGTCCATGTCGGCGAGATAGCGGCGAACGGCGCGCGCGACGCATTCGCGCAACGCGGGTTGCAGCGGGGATTCCGATGCGGAATTGGCATGCTCGGCATGCGACGACAAAGCGGTCACGGCGGCAGAAATTTCTCGGGGACGAATTAATTAAACGTGCCCCGCCGCACGAACCGGACGCAACGGATTCCTATCGCGACGGGGAGGCGATTCTACAGCCAACCCGGGTCGTTGATAAGTGTCGCAGGTCTAGAAAAACTTGAATTCGAACGCGACCGCGTTTTTGCCGGGATCGGCGACCTCGAATACCA
>DATBAU010000164.1:0-19240 GCA_036271355.1 Rudaea sp.
GCGCGTGTTCGATCCGGGCACGACGCCGGCGTATTCGAACTACGCGACGTCCGTCGCCGGCTACATCGTGCAGCGTGTGTCGGGCGAATCGTTTTTCGATTACGTCGAGAAGCACGTCTTCCAGCCGCTCGACATGAAACACTCCACGTTCCGCCAGCCGCTGCCGAAAGACCTCGAACAATACATGGCGACGGGTTACATCCAGGCATCGGGCGAACCGCACAAATTCGAAATCGTCGGGCCCGCGCCGGCGGGTGCGTTGTCATCGCCCGGCGAAGACATGTCGCATTTCATGATCGCGCATCTGCAGAACGGCGAATACAACGGCAACCGCATCCTCAAGGAAGAAACCGCGAAGATGATGCACGACAGTCCTCTCACCATCTTTCCGGCGAGCGGCGATCAGCCGCCGCTGAATCGCATGGAACTCGGATTTTTCGAGACGAACATCAACGGACACGAAGTGATCGCGCACTTGGGCGACACCGATTACTTCCACACCTCGCTGCATTTGCTGCTGAAAGAAAACGTCGGCTTCTACGTGTCGTTCAACAGCGCCGGCAAACAGGGCGCTGCGCATCACACGCGCGTCGCACTATTCCAGGAATTCGCGGATCGCTATTTCCCCGCGCCGCGTCCGACTTCGCGTGTCGACGACGCCACCGCGAAGAAACACGCACAGATGATGTCCGGCAACTGGGTCGCATCGCGCGGTTCGCAGACGAACTTCTTCTCGGTGATCGGATTGATCGGACAGACCAGCGTGACGGTCGGTCCGAAAGGCGAATTGCTGATTCCCGACATGAAAGGCTTGAACGGCGCGCCGATCAAGTGGGTCGAGATCGCACCGTTCCTGTGGCAGGACGATTACGGCCATGAGCGTCTCGCCGCGAAAGTCGTCGACGACAAAGTGGTGCGATGGAGCATCGACGGCGAATCGCCGTTCACCGTGCTCGACCGTGCGCCGGCCGGCCAGAATGGCGCGTGGTTGTCGCCCGCGCTGCAATTCAGTTTGTTGATCCTCGCACTCACCGCCGTGTTCTGGCCGGTGACGGCGATCGTGCGCCGCCGTTACAGCTATCGCTTGCCGCTGGTCGATCGCGACCTCACCGCGTATCGCGCCGGCAAGATCGGCGCGTGGCTGATGGTGCTCGCATTTGCCGCGTGGATCATCTCGATCCTGATGATGTCCGCCGATCTCAACCGCACCACCGATGCGTTCGATCCGGTGCTGCATTTCGATCAGATTTTCGGAATCATCGGCTTCATTGGCGGATTCATTCTCATCGTGTGGAATCTCGTCGCGGTGTGGAGCGGCGGCCGCCGCTGGCCGGCGAAACTGTGGAGCATCCTGACGGTGCTTGCGGCGTTCGTGGTGTTGTGGGTCGCGATCGTGTTCCACCTCATCAGCTGGGGAGTGAACTACTGATGAGCGCGTTATCGCTGCACGTCGCCGTCGAAAAACTGCGTCTTGCTTCACCGTTCCGCATTTCGGGTTTCGTGTTCGAAGCGCAGGATGCCGTCGTCGTCACGCTCGACGACGGCAAACATCGCGGGCGAGGCGAAGCATCCGGCGTTTATTACCTCAACGACAACGCGCCGGAGATGGTCGCGGCGATCGAAGCCAACCGCAAAGCGATCGAAGCCGGCATCGATCGCGACGGCTTGCAGAAACTGCTGCCGCCCGGCGGCGCGCGCAACGCGGTCGATTGCGCGTTGTGGGATCTCGACGCGCAACGTACTGGCAAAGACGTCTGGCAACTCGCCGGACTCGAATCGGTGAAGCCGCTCATCACGACGTTCACGATGGGTGCGGACGATCCATCCGTCATGGCCGACGGTGCGCGCAAGTTTGCGAAAGCGCGCGCGCTGAAAATGAAACTTACCGGCGATCTCGATCTCGACATCGCCCGCGTGAAAGCCGTTCGCGCCGCGCGGCCGAACACGTGGCTCGGCGTCGATGCGAATCAAGGCTACGACATCCAAAAACTCGATGGCCTGATGGGAACGCTCGTCGAAAGCGATGTGTCTCTGCTGGAACAACCGATCCGCCGCGGACGCGAATCCGATCTGGACGGCTATACGTCTCCGATCCCGATCGCCGCCGACGAAAGCGCGTTGAGTCTCGGCGACGTGCCCGGACTCGTCGGCCGCTTCAACGTGCTCAACATCAAGCTCGACAAATGCGGCGGACTCACCGAAGCACTCGCGATGGCGCACGCAGCGCGCAAGCTGGGTTTGGGCGTAATGGTCGGCAACATGGTCGGCACGAGTCTCGCGATGGCGCCCGCGTTCGTCGTTGGGCAATTGTGCGACATCGTCGATCTCGACGGCCCTGTGTTTTTGAAAGAAGACCGCAAACCGAGTCTGACCTACGAAGACGGCACCGTCTGGTGCGGACGCGACGTGTGGGGATCGCCGCCGCACGCGACGGCTGCATGACGCCGACGCGCAACTGGTTTGGTCAGCCGCGCGGGCTGACCATTCTGTTTCTCACCGAAATGTGGGAAATTTTTTCCTACTACGGCATGCGTTCGCTGCTGGTCTATTACATGACCAAGCAGCTTATGATCGGTCAGGAGAAATCCTCGCTGATCTACGGCACCTATACGGCGATGGCGTACTTCACGCCGGTCGTCGGCGGCGTGATTTCCGACCGCTGGCTCGGCAAGCGCCGCGCGGTGATCATCGGCGGCGCGATCATGGCCGCCGGCCATTTCATGATGGCGTTCGAACCGTTGTTTTATGCCGCGCTCGCGACCATCGCGCTCGGCAACGGCTTGTTCCTGCCGAGCCTCCCGAGTCAGATTAACGATCTGTATAAACCCGACGACCCGCGCCGCAGTTGGGCGTACAACGTCTATTATGTCGGCATAAATATCGGCGGATTCCTCGCGCCGCTCATTTGCGGCACGCTCGGCGAATTTTATGGATGGCATTGGGGTTTCGGCGCGGCGGGTGTGGGCATGCTGGCGGGTCTGATCATCTACATCGCGGGCGGTAAATACTTGCCGGAGCAAAGCAACGTTGCGCGCAAGGAATTGCGCGAAGCGCCGATCCGGCGTGGTCGTGAGACGGTATTCCTGCTGCTCGGCGTCGGACTCGCGGTGACGATTTTCCGCGGCGCGTACGAACAGGTCGGCAACACCGTTGCGTTGTTCGCGGATGCCGGTATCGATCGGACTACATCGTGGCTCACGATTCCGATGACGTGGTTCCAATCGCTCAATCCTTTGCTCGTATTCCTGATGACGCCCGCGTTGCTCGCGTTCTGGAAACGCCGTGCTAACGCCGGCCACGAATCGTCGTCGATGCAAAAGATGGCGACGGGCGCGATGATCGTCGCGATCGCGTATCTCGTGCTCGCGTCCGCCGCGTGGTTCGCCGGTGACGGACAAGCGAACTGGATTTGGCTCGTCGCGTATTTCGTCGTGTTCACGCTCGGCGAATTGTTCATTCTGCCGACGGGCCTCGGTTTGTTCGCGCGTCTCGCGCCGCCGTCGCTCGGCGCGACGACGGTCGCGGCGTGGTTCTTCGCCATCTTCACCGGCAGTTTCGCGGCGGGTGCTGTCGGCACGATGTGGAGTGGCATGTCGCACGCGGTTTACTTCGCGATGGTCGCGGCGATTTCGCTGGTCGCCGCTGGCGTGCTGATCGCGCTCGATGCGAGCACGCGTCGTGTCGAAGCCGAACGCGCGAGAGAGATCGCCGCGTGATTGCACCAGCGCGATCGTCGTGGTTTCAGCGCTATCTGCTGCCGGGCTTCGCGTTCAAGGCGGTGATCATCGGCGGCGGTTACGCGACTGGCCGCGAGCTCGCCGAATTTTTTCTGCCGAGCGGACCCTGGGGCGGCATTGCCGCGATGCTGCTCGCGATGGTGATCTGGAGCGGCGTTTGCGTGGCGACGTTCGTCTTCGCGCGACGCGTCGGTGCGCGCGATTATCGATCGTTCTTCGAGTCGCTGCTCGGACGCGGCTGGATCGTGTTCGAGGCGTCGTATCTCTTGTTCGTCGTGCTGATCCTCGCTGTGTTCGGCGCGGCGGCGGGGGCGATCGGCAACGCGATGTTCGGCGTGCCGACACTCGTCGGAACTCTCGCGCTGATGGTCGCCATCGCATGCTTCGTCATGTTCGGCAACGCCTCCGTCGAGCGCTTGTTCAAATACGTTTCGTTTTTGTTGTACGGGGTGTACGCGGTGTTCATCGTGCTCGCGATCACGCATTTCGGCGATCGCATCGCCGATGGATTTCATAGCGATGCACCCGCCACCGGCTGGGCCGTCGGCGGATTGACCTACGCGAGCTACAACATCATCGGCGCAGTCGTGATCTTGCCGGTGCTGCGCCACATGACATCCGATCGCGATGCCGTCGTCGCCGGTCTCATCGCCGGACCACTCGCCATGATTCCCGCGCTATTGTTCTTCGTCAGCATGATCGCGTTCTATCCGGCGATCGCGAACGAAACGTTGCCGTCGGATTTTCTGCTGCAACGATTCGACTTGCCGGTGTTCCATCTAGTTTTCCAGCTCATGATTTTTTGCGCGCTGCTCGAAAGCGGAACGGGCGCAGTGCATGCGATCAACGAACGCATCTCGCTTGCGTGGCAAGCGCGTCGCGGTGTCGCGTTCTCGGCGTCGGCGCGATTCGTCACCGCACTCGTGCTGCTTGTCGTCTGCATGTTCATCGCCGATCGCTTCGGTCTCGTCGCGCTGATCGCCAAGGGCTATCGCGCGCTCGCCTACATTTTTCTCGCCGTCTATGTGCTGCCGCTGCTGACGCTCGGACTCGCGCGTCTGTGGCGTCCGGCCGTTCTTTCCAAGGAGATTCCATGAAACGCATTGCCGCCATCGCGCTCGGTCTTTATGCCGTCTCCGCCATCGCCGCGCCGCCGGAGAATTTCGAGAAGCGCGCCGACGACGTGCGTAAAGCCGCGGGCGCGCCCGGCATGGCGATCGCGGTCGTCGAAGACGACAAAGTCACGTTTGCGAAAGGTTTCGGCGTTCGCAGACTTGGAAGCCCGGAAAAAGTAGATGCCGATACGATCTTCCCGACCGGCTCAACCGGCAAAGCCTTCACCGTCGCCGATCTCGCCATCCTGATCGAACAAGGAAAGATGAGTTGGGACGACAAAGTCATCGATCGTCTGCCCGGATTTCAGATGTACGATCCGTGGGTCACGCGCGAGATGACGATTCGCGATCTGCTTGTGCATCGCAGCGGTCTAGGCTTGGGCGAGGGCGACCTGATGTTCGTGCCGCGCACGAACCTGAGCCGCGCGGAATCGGTGAAGCGTTTGCGCTACCTCAAGCCGGCGACGAGTTTCCGCAGCGCGTACGCCTACGACAACGTGTTGTACATGGTCACCGGTCAGCTCATCGAAGCGGTGAGCGGCGAAACGTGGGAACAGTTCACGGCGAACCATTTGCTGAAAGTCGCTGGCATGTTGCATTCGACCAGCGACGAAGACGCGCGTTTCGCGAATCCGGATCGCGCGTATCCGCATGCGCGCATGAATGGCGGTTTGCGCGGAGCAGGCGATCAGGAGGTGCTCGACGAACGCGACGAACTCGGCCGCAACGCCGCGCCAGCGGGCGGTCTGACGGTGAGCGCGAACGACATGGCGCGCTGGCTGCGCATCCAGCTCGCCGCCGGAAAACTGCCGGACAGCGATGCGCATCTGTTCAGCGACGACTCGCAGAAAGTGATGTGGTCGCCGCTCGTGATCATGCCGACGGGCCATCAGCCGGATGCGTTGAAAGCGACAGAACCGCAATTCAATCTTTATGCGATGGGCTGGGACGTGCGTGATTATCGCGGCGCGAAAATCATCTGGCACGGCGGCGCGGTGTTCGGATTTCTGACGGCCGTCGTGCTGATTCCCGAAAAGCACGTCGGCTTCTCCATCGAGATCAACAGCGAAGATGGCGAAGTGATCGTCGGATTGATGTACGAATTGCTCGATCATTATCTCGGCGCACCGCCGAACGATTGGCCCGCGAAATTCATCGCGTACAAGGCGGACAAGATCGCCGGCGCGCTGAAAATGGCGAAAGCCGCCGCCGCGAAACCGGCGAAAGTCGGGCCATCGCTGCCGGTGGAACGCTACGCCGGCACGTATCACGATGCGTGGTACGGCGACATCGTCGTCAGTGTCGACAACAAGAAACTCGCGATCGATTTCAAATCGACGCCGAATATGAAAGGCCCGCTCGATCATTATCAATACGACAGTTTCATCACGAAATTCACCGACAAATCGATCGAACCCGCGTATGTGAATTTCTCGCTCGATGCGGATGGAAAAGTCGATCGCATCACAATGAAACCCGTGTCGCCTATTGCGGATTTCAGTTACGACTATCAGGATTTACTCTTCACGCCGACGGAAAAATCGAAATGAAGTTGTCGCTCGCCATCATCTTGCTCGCCCTCGCGAACACATCGTTCGCTGCATCGACCGACGACGCAGCACGCGTGCATCGCGTGCTCGAAAAAACGCCGCTCATCGACGGACACAACGATTTACCGTGGGAAATCCGCGAGCGCTTCGGCTCCGTCGACGGCGTCGATCTTTCGAAAGACACGCTGAAGCTGCCGTTGAAAGACAAAGACGAAACGCCGCTAATGACCGACATCCCGCGTCTCCGCGCCGGCCAGGTCGGTGGCCAATTCTGGTCGGTCTGGATTTCACCATCGGTGACAGGCGCGGCCGCGATCAAGATGACGCTCGAACAAATCGACATCGTGAAAAGCATGGCCGCGCGCTGGCCGAAAGATTTCGAGATGGCGTACACGGCCGACGATGTAATCCGCGCGCACAAAGCCGGCCGCATCGCATCGCTGATCGGCATCGAAGGCGGCCATCAGATCGACGATTCATTGCCGATGATTCGCCAGATGTACGCTGCCGGTGCGCGCTACATGACGCTTACACACGCGCTCAACAACGATTGGGCCGATTCGGCGACCGATTCGCCGAAGCATCATGGACTGACCGCGTTTGGCAAAGCGGTCGTGCATGAAATGAATCGCGCCGGCATGCTCGTCGATCTGTCGCACGTGTCGGCGGAGACGATGAAAGCCGCGCTGGAAGTGTCGCAGGCGCCTGTCATGTTTTCGCATTCCGGCGCGCGCGCGCTCGACGATCATCCGCGCGACGTACCCGACGATGTGCTCGCGATGGTCGCGAAGAATCGCGGCATCGTCATGGTGAATTTCGCGCCGCAATACGTCTCGGAAGAACGCGCGAAATGGGAATCGGATCGCTCCGCCGAAAAGGCACGCTTCAACGCGCCGCCGTTCGGCGGTTATTACATCGGCCAGCCCGAACGCGCGAAGCAGGCGCTCGCCGAATGGGACGCGAAACATCCGCGTCCGGTCGTGACCATCGCGATGGTGGCCGATCACGTCGAGCACATTCGCAAAGTCTGCGGCGTCAATTGCACCGGCATCGGTTCGGATTTCGACGGCATTCCGAGCACGCCGGAAGGTCTCGACGGTGTCGACAAGTTTCCGTTGCTGCTGCAGGAACTCGCGCATCGCGGATGGAGCGATGCGGATCTGTCGAAAGTGGCCGGCGAGAACATCCTGCGCGTGATGCGCGAAGCCGAAATGGTCGCGAAGAAATTACAAGCAAGCGAAATGCCTTCGTCGGCGACGATCGAAAAACTCGACGGCCTGCCGAAGAAATCGTAAGCGGCGCGACGATGGCATAATGCGCGACTCGTTTCGATGTCGCGCACAGCCATGAGCGAAATTTCCGTCCCCGTTTCCTTCGGCGAACTGATCGACAAGATCACCATTCTGGAGATCAAAGCCGCGCAGATTCGCGACGCGGCCAAGCTTGCCAACGTGCGCAACGAACTCGATGCGCTGAATCAGACGTGGTCGTCGAACGCCGCCTCGCGCACCGATATCAGCGATGCGCGAGGCCGCCTGAAAAACGTCAACGAAGATTTGTGGGTCATCGAAGACCGCATTCGTCTGAAGGAAAAGGCACAGTCATTCGACGCGGAATTCATCGAGCTCGCGCGGTCGGTGTATTTCCGTAACGACGAACGTGCCGCGATCAAACGCGAGATCAACCAGACGCTTGGATCGCGGCTGGTCGAAGAGAAATCGTACGAGAACTACAAAGCCTGAGGCCCTTCAACATCCGGTGCCGTTCGGAAATGGACAACAGGCGACAACCGATCGGTCCGATTTCATGGTCACCGTGGTGATCTGGTTGGTGTCGCCGCTGCCGGAGTCGCCGTCGGTTCCGGTCCAGTGACCCCAAATGAATCCGGCAACCGGCGCTGCATTCAAGTCGACAACGGTTCCCTGGTTGAACACCGTGACCTCATTATACGTGGCCCCGTTTTCCTGGATCGAGCACCACGCGAGGAAGTCGTCGATCGTCAGCGTGAACTGCTCGAAACCGTTGAGATAAATTTCGTCCGGAAGCTGTTCGACCGCCGGACTCGCGGATGTCGCCGCCATCGATATCAACAAAGCCCACTTCGAAGCGCCTAGCGCGATCATCGCAATTTCCCCGGCGGGTGTATCCATTTTGATCATCGACGCGGCATATGGCGGCGTCAACCGGCCATTCGGCAGGGTTCCTACGGACGAGCGCTTGCAAACGCCTCGAAGCGTTCGATGACATCGTCGATCGTGATCAATTCCATAACGCCTTCGCGCTCGATCTTGGTTCCCCATTTGAGCTGGTCGGCAGGCTTGCCGAGGAATTGACGCGCGGCCGCGTCGTATCGGTCCACGCACCAGCGGCGGTCGGAATAGGGGCCGGACCGATTTGGATTGGTCGCCGCGTGCAGACCGAGTACCGCGGTGCCGACGGCGTTGGCCATGTGCGTCGGTCCGGAATCGGGCGTGAGCACGAGTTGAGCGCGCTGACACAACGCGAGGAATTGTTTGAGCGTGTCCTTGCCGATCAGATCGATCGGTTTATTTTTGCATTTGTCCACAATGTAATTTCCGAACTCACGTTCGTAAGCGCTAGGTCCACCACACAGCGCAACGCGCCAGCCTTGCGCGGCTGCGTGATCGATCGCTGCGGCATAACGATCCGGCAACCAGTTGCGCAGCCGGTGACTAGAACATGGGCTAACGATCAACGTCCGCGCATCGCCCGGCAAATGTGTCGACGCGAATTCGCGCGCCTGGTCCGGAATCGGTATGTCCCAGCGCACCGTCGTTTGTTTCAGACCGAGCGTTTCGAGAAAACTCGCCATCGCATCGAGCACGTGCTGACCCGCACGCGCAGGAATTCTGCGGTTGACGAAAAGCCCATGCAGGTCTCGCGAGCGGGCGTGGTCGTAACCGATGCGCAGCGGCGCGCGGACCAACGCGCTCAGCAAATTCGCGCGCATCGCCACTTGCAGGTGAAGCAAGGCATCGAAGCGGCGTCCGCCGAGTGCGCGTTTTACGTCGCCGAACGCGCGCCAGCCTTTGGACTTGTCGAAAACGACGAATTCCACTCCCGGCACGTCGCCGACTACGCGGTTTTCGAGCTTGCCGACGATCCACGTGAGCTTCGTGGCCGGCCACGCGGTCTGCAGCGTGCGCACAAGCGGCACGACGTGCGTGACGTCGCCGATGGCCGACGTCCGCAGCAGGCATAACGAATCGGGCGGAGAGGGCACGTTCGGCATGGGCTTGGTAAACTGCTGAAATGGCGATATATCAAGAGAAGCGATGATCGAAGCCAAACGCCAGGACACCGCCGAAGGTGCGATTCTGTTCGACGCCAGCGTGCTTGCACAAGCCGGCGCGAGCGGGTTCGATCCGGCGTGGTTCGATTCGGCGCATTGGCGCGCATCCGAAGTCGCTGGCGGACGCGGCAGCGTGAGTTACGCCGAAACGCCATTTGGATCGGTGGTTATCCGGCATTACCGGCGCGGCGGCTTGATCGCGCGCGTGATGGGCGATTTTTATATGTGGTCCGGTGAAAACCATACGCGCGGATTCGCGGAATTTCGTTTGCTCGCGCAACTGCGAGATCTTGGCTTGCCGGTACCTGCGCCGATCGCGGCGCGTTACGTGCGCAGCGGGCTCGGCTATCGCGGCGATCTCGTCACGCGGCGCATCGACAATGCAGAAACGTTCGCCGATCTGCTCGAATCCGGGCGTTTCGACGGCGACATCGCGCGCCGCATCGGTGAGGCGATCGCCGCGTTTCACGCTGCGGGTGCGTATCACGCGGATCTCAACGCGCACAATATTCTCGTTACCGTCGATCGTATCTGGATCGTCGATGTCGATCGCGGTGAATTGCGCCGGCCGCACGAAGCGTGGCGGCGATCGAACCTGGAACGTTTGCATCGATCATGCGCGAAAGTGCTCGGCACCGCGCCGAAAGTAGACGGCGATTTTCGCGAATCGGTGTGGTCGCCGCTGATGCGCGCGTATGACGCCGCGTTCGGACGCATCGCCGCGCAGCCGTTGCGGAGCGTGCGCACATGACCTACGCATTGCGCTTTCTCGGCGTCGGCTCGGCGATGGCGGTGGAACTCGGTTCGTCGGGCGCGGTGCTCGAACGAGACGGCAAACCGGTGCTGCTCATCGATTGCGGTCCGGAAACACTGACGCGCTACGAGCAGATCTACAACGACATGCCCCGCGCGATCTACATCACGCACACGCACATGGATCACGTCGGCGGCCTCGAACGACTGTTCTATCGCAGCTATTTCGATGCGGCGTTGAAAGGAAACATTCGTATCTACGCGCATGCGGCGCTGATCACGCATCTGCAGGCGCGCGTCGCGGATTATCCCAACGTCATCGCCGAAGGCGGCGCGAATTTTTGGGATGCATTCGTTCTCGTGCCGTGCTCGCGCGGTTTCTGGCATGACGGTCTGTGGTTCGATGTTTTCCCGACGCGCCATCACGCGCCGATGACTTCGTTCGGTATCGCGCTTCGCGGCGCATTCGCATGGACCGGCGACACGCGGCCGGTGCCTGAAATGCTGTCGCACTTCGCGCCCGCGCCGACGGTGATCGCGCACGACTGCGCGCTTCACGGCAATCCGTCGCACAGCGGCATCGACGACATCGAACGCGAATACGGCGTCGACATTCGCGCGCGTCTTGTCCTGTATCACTACGGCAGCGCAAAAGACGGCGACGAAATGCACCATCGCGGCTACCGCATCGCGCACGCCGGCGAAACGGTGCCGCTGCCCGCATTGGCCGTCGAGGACGCGCCCGCATGACGCGCCTCGTTATCCCGCACACGCTCGTCGAGAAGCCACTCGACACGCTGCAGCGCCCACTGCACGACCTGCGCATTTCGGTGATCGATCGCTGCAATTTCCGTTGTCCGTATTGCATGCCGGAAGACCGTTTTACGCACGATCACGTGTTCCTGAAAAAAGACGAGCGTCTTCGTTTTGAAGAGATCGCGCGCATCGCGCGCATTTTTTCGCGACTCGGTGTTCGCAAACTGCGCTTGACTGGTGGTGAGCCGCTGTTGCGTCGTGATCTGCCGGAACTCGTGCGCATGCTCGCGGATATCGAATCGATCGACGACATCGCGCTCACCACGAACGGCACGCTGCTTCCGCGTTTTGCGCAGGCATTGAAAGACGCCGGCCTGCATCGTCTGACGATTTCGCTCGACACGCTCGACCCCGAAACGTTTCGTACGCTCAGCGGCGGACGCGGTGAAGTTAGTGAGGTGCTCGACGGTATCCGCGCGGCCGAAGACGCGGGATTCGCGTCGATCAAGCTCAACAGCGTCGTGATGCGTGGCGTCAACGACGGACAGGTTCTCGACCTTATCGAATGTTTCCGCGGCACCGCGCACGTGCCGCGTTTCATCGAATACATGGACGTCGGCACCGTGAACGGATGGCGCGAAGATCGCGTCGTGCCTAGCGCGGAATTGAAAGCGCGCATCGAATCGCGCTGGCCGCTGCGCCCGCTCGATCCGAATTATCGCGGCGAAGTGGCGACGCGATACGCGTTCGCCGACGGCGCCGGAGAAATCGGCTTCATCAGTTCCGTATCGCAACCGTTTTGCGGCGATTGCTCGCGCGGACGACTCTCCGCTGACGGAAAATTGTATACATGTCTGTTCGCGCTGACGGGAAACGATATCCGCGGCGCATTGCGCGCCGGTGCGAGCGACGACGAACTCGCGCGATTGATTTCCGGTTACTGGCAAGCGCGCAAGGATCGCTACAGCGAACGCCGCGCTGAGATTCGCGCCGACGGCGATCCGGAGAAAGTCGAAATGTTTTCGATCGGCGGTTGACGATGGCGAAGAAATCGAAAAAGAAACTCACGCATGTCGGAACAGACGGTCGGCCGCAAATGGTGGATGTCGGCGCGAAAACGCCGACGTCGCGCACCGCAATCGCCATTGCGCGCGTACGTTTTCCAGCGGATATCGCCCGCGAGCTGCGTGACAACGATATGCGCGCGAAAAAAGGTCCGATTATCGATACCGCGATCATCGCCGGAACGATGGCGGTCAAGCGCACGCACGATCTGATTCCGTTCTGTCATCCGCTCGCGATCGAACGCTGCGATTTTTTCATCGAATTCGCATCGAAAACCGAACTCGCGATTCGGTGCGAAGTATCGGTGACGCACAAAACCGGCGTCGAGATGGAGGCGTTGACGGGCGCGAGTGTCGCCGCGCTCACGATCTACGATATGTGCAAGGCGTTGTCGCACGAAATCGTCATCGCCGAGGTGCGCCTGCTCGAAAAGTCCGGCGGAAAACGCGACGTGCGAAATGGCAAGGTGCGCGCGTGAATTACCGCATTTTATACTTTGCATCGTTGCGCGACGTCGCCGGTCGGGATGCGGAAAGCGTCGACGTCGATACGCATGATGCACGTGAACTGTATGCGCAACGTCAACGCGAATACGGTTTCGCGATCTCTTCCGACAAGCTTCGCGTCGCGATCAACGGCGAGTTCGCCGCGTGGAATCGTTCGCTCGCCGACGGCGACGAAATCGCATTCCTTCCGCCCGTGAGCGGTGGATGACGCAGTTCGAACTCAGCGCAGATTCGATCGACGCCGCTTCATGCGCGCGAGCACTCGCCGACGCCGGTGCAGGCGCCTGCGTGATGTTCGAGGGATGGGTGCGCAACACGAACGCCGGCCGCGCCGTGCATCGACTCGATTATCAAGCGTACGGCGTGCTCGCGTTGAAGGAAGGCGAGGCGATTCTCGCCGACGCGCAACGCACGTTTCCGATCATCGACGCGCGCTGCGTGCATCGCACCGGATCGCTGGCGATCGGCGATCTCGCGGTGTGGATCGGCGTGAGCGCCGCGCATCGCGATGCGGCGTTCGCCGCCTGCCGTTTCGTCATCGACGAAGTGAAGCGGCGCGTGCCGATCTGGAAGAACGAACACTACGCCGACGGCGAATCCGGATGGTTGCATCCGGACAACACGCCCGTCGCGACATGAAAACTTGTTCGCATGCGCGGCGTAATGTATCCTGCGCCACCTTTTCCCAGGCGCGGAGAGGTGTCCGAGCGGTTGAAGGAGCACGCCTGGAAAGTGTGTAAGCGGCTTATACCCGCTTCGCGGGTTCGAATCCCGCCCTCTCCGCCATCTCTACAGCAAGTTAGGTAAAATTGTTTCATTGGCGAATTCAGCGCCACCTTATGGCGGCCCCGTTGGTCCTCTCGCGACGATAGTTTGCAAACCCCGCCAGGGCCGGAAGGCAGCAACGGTAGTGAATGATTCGGGTGCCGGGATGTGGCTGGCGGGGTTGCCACCTTCTCTGTTGTGTTTTTTTGAAGCTAGGGCTTCCGCCGCTAGCGGCGGGTAACTTTTTGTCCGGTGACAAAAAGTCACCAAAAAACACCTTTTAGGATCTGAGCAGCCACTCAGGCAACGCCCCAGCAAGATTGTTGGGCTTTCACACACAAGGTGCATTGCCTCGCACGATCCAGAACGCTTGCTCTCAAGTAACTCGGCACGCGTCTGCTAAGAGGCGCTTCATTTTTATTGTTTTCTTTTTTTTTCTCTGCGGGCCTCGACCACGCTAAGGGTCACTGTAAAAAGAGCGATAGTTTCCAGTTACGAGAGGGCAAAAGACTAGCCGCGCGCGGTGGCGTATAAACTGGTGGCGCTCAGATTTAAAAGGTGTTTCTTTGGTTACTTTCTTTGCACCGGCAAAGAAAGTGACTCGCTCACTTGAGAGCGAAAGCTCTGCTCCAAAACGCCACGTCAATCTAACGAGCACAACACCCACCTCTGGTAAGATCGACCCATGTCCTATCAGGTCCTCGCCCGCAAATGGCGCCCGCGTAAATTCTCCGAACTCGTCGGCCAGGAACACGTCGTTCGCGCGCTCTCCAACGCGCTCGATTCGGACCGGATGCACCACGCATTCCTGTTCACTGGCACGCGCGGGGTCGGCAAAACCACCATCGCGCGCATCTTCGCGAAATCGCTGAATTGCGAGCGTGGACAGTCGTCGAATCCGTGCGGTGAATGCTCGTCGTGCAAGGACATCGACGCCGGGCGATTCATGGACATGATCGAGATCGATGCAGCGAGCAACACCGGCGTCGACGATGTGCGCGAGGTGATCGAGAACGCCCAATACACACCGTCGCGCGGGCGATTCAAGGTCTATCTGATCGACGAAGTGCACATGCTCAGCAAATCGGCGTTCAATGCGCTGTTGAAGACGCTCGAAGAACCGCCGGAGCACGTGAAGTTTTTGCTCGCGACGACCGATCCGCAGAAATTGCCGGTGACGGTTTTGTCGCGTTGCCTCAAGTTCAATCTGAAGCGTCTGTTGCCGGATCAGATTTCCGGACAGATGAAGCGCATTCTCGATGCGGAACAGATTTCCTACGAACAACCCGCGCTCGGCGAACTTGCGCGCGGTGCGGATGGGTCGCTGCGCGATGGATTGTCGCTGCTCGATCAGGCCATCGCGTACGGCGCGGGCGCGGTGCATGCCGACGAAGTGCGCGCGATGCTCGGCACCATCGAGCGCGGTCGCGTGTTCGCGTTGCTCGACGCCGTGCAGGCGAACGATGGCGCGACGTTGATGGACGAGATCGATCGCCTTTCCGAATTTTCGCCGGATTTCGGCGGCGTGCTCGACGATATCGCGAGCGCCTTGCATCGCGTGCAGTTGAAGCAGCTCGTCGCAACGCATGAACTCGAAGATCGCAGCGATGAAGCCGCCGTCGCTGCGCTTGCCCAGGCGTTGCCTGCCGAAGAAGTGCAATTGCTGTATCAGATCGCAATCAACGGACGCCGCGATATTTCTCTCGCGCCGACGCCGCGCGCCGGTTTCGAGATGACGATGCTGCGCATGCTCGCGTTTCGTCCGGCCGACGCGAGTTCACGTCCGACGCAAGCCGCGTCGACTCGCGCTGCGCCGACGCCAAACGTTGCGAAGCGAGCCGCAGAAATCAAACCGGCGCCGCGCGTCGAGCCGATCAAAACTGAAACTGCGAGAGTCGCAACACCGAAAGTCGAAGCGCCGAAAGTGGAAGCATCCGTGCGCGAAATTGCCACCGCGCCGATCGCGTTCGACGGCGATTGGGCGAATCTGATCCGCCAGGCCGGACTGGGTGGTCCCGCTGGCGAACTTGCGCGAAACTCCGCGTTGATCGGCATCGAGAACGGCGTTGTGCGTCTGTCGACGAAAGACGGTCACGGCGAACTGGCAGCGCCGTCGATGATCGCGGCGATCCAGGACAAACTCGGCGCCGCGCTCGGTTATCCGGTCAAGTTGCGTTTCGAGAAAAGTGCGGCCGCGATGGAAACGCCGGCCGACGCGAACGAACGCGATCGCGCCGCGCGGCAGAAATCGGCCGAGCAAGCGATCGATTCCGATTCGTTCGTGCAGGCGGCGATCCGCGATTTCGGTGCGCACGTGGTACCCGGTTCGGTGAAGCCGGTCAGTCGATCGATGGAGAAATAAAATGCGTGGCGGATTGGGCGATTTGATGCAGCAAGCGCAGCGCATGCAGGAAAACCTGAAGCGCGCGCAGGAAGAAATCGGCAAGATCGAAGTCACCGGACAAGCCGGCGGTGGCGTCGTCAGCGTGACGATGAACGGCCGTCACGAAGTGCGTCGCGTCGCGATCGATCGCAAATTGTTCGCCGATGATCCCGAGATGGCGGAAGACCTCGTCGCCGCCGCGATCAACGACGCGGTGAACAAAGTCGCGACGGCGTCGCAGGAACAAATGAGTCAGGTCACCGGCGGCATGAGTCTGCCGCCCGGATTCACACTGCCGTTCTGATGTCCGGTTCGCCCCTTCTCAACGAATTGATCGAAGCGTTGCGTTGCCTGCCCGGTGTTGGCGCGAAATCGGCGCAGCGCATGGCGTTCCATATCCTCGAACGCGATCGGATCGGTGCGCGTCGTCTCGCCGAAAAACTCGAAGCGGCCGCCGAGCGCATCGGCAACTGCTCGCGCTGCCGCACGTTCAGTGAAGAATCGGTATGCGTGTTGTGTTCGCATACGTCGCGCGATGCGTCGTTGCTGTGCGTCGTCGAAACGCCGGCCGATCAATTGGCGATTGAACAGGCGACAGGATTTCGCGGACGCTATTTCGTGCTGCTAGGCCGTCTGTCGCCGCTCGATGGATTGGGTCCGAAAGAAATCGGTCTGGATTTTCTCGCCGCGCGATTGGCCGAAGGCGAAGTAAAGGAATTGATCATCGCGACGAATCCGACCGTCGAGGGCGAGGCGACCGCGCATTTGCTAAGTCAGATCGCGCGTCAGGCGAGCGTGCGCGCGACACGTCTCGCGCACGGCGTGCCGCTCGGCGGCGAACTCGAATTCATCGATCGCGGCACGCTCGCGCATGCGTTCGGCGGTCGTCAGGCATTGGAGTGAAGGAGCGCGACATGGTTGACAAGATCGGCGGCGACACGTTGTTCGGCAAGATCATCCGCAAGGAAATTCCAGCCGATATCGTTTACGAAGACGACGAATTGCTCGCGTTTCGCGACATCAATCCTCAAGCGCCCGTGCACGTGCTGTTCATTCCGAAACGCGCCATCGCGACGCTCAACGAGGCGAATGCGAACGACGCCGAACTCATCGGCAAACTCGTGATCGCGGCGACGAAGTGGGCGAAGAAACAGGGATTTGCGGACGACGGGTATCGTCTCGTGATGAACACCAACACGCACGGCGGGCAGACGGTATTTCACATCCATCTGCATTTGCTGGCGGGGCGGCCGATGACGTGGCCGCCGGGCTGAGTCGATTTATCGCCGCGCTAAACGCTAGTACGTGTGATCACCACGCACGTGCGCGAAATCCGTAACCCGGTGATCCCCACATATACGGACCCCAGCACGGTCCCCACAGCGGATCGCAATAGAACGGATCGTAATACGGCGCGCGTACGCGCTTCGGCCACAGGTAAATGCCTTCGGCGTCGACGCGCGCATACGTGTATTCGTGCTCGCCAACCGGACGACGTTCGGTACCGTCGAGCTGGCCGGTGACGGTGAGGTCGCGGCCTTTGGCGTAAACGGCGGGATCGTAAAATCCTTTGCCACACGCGATGAAGCGGCCGTCGCTGCCGTCGCGGCGATTCGGTCGCGCGTCGGAATACAGATCGCGCGACAACACTTCGAAACAGGTCGTGTCGGCTTTCGGATCGACGCGAATAATCTCGCCGCCCCAGCGCACGCGCGTGCCGCGCGCGTTTTGCATGGCAGCCTGTTGCGGCGTGACTGCCGTGAAATCTTTTCCGGCGATGGGAGCGGGAACGATGGCGCAACCGCCGAGTGCGAGAAGACTAAGAACGATGAGGAGGAAAACGCCGCGCATGGCACACTCCGGACTCGTTGATGATGACGATATGCCAGCGCCGATCGTCGCGCCGGGCACGGCTATTCTGCACGCGAAACGGTTATCAAACGTAAAGACGCAACGGTTTGCGCAAAGCGCTTTATCTCGCGGTCAGCCGGTTCAGCTCGCGCGTATCGCAGGCGGATGTAATCCGCAAAAACTTCTGTAAGCGACGCATCCGAAGGCCGCCGGCTGTGTACCCGCGCGGCGATCGTGAGCGGGCCGTCGGCGTCGGCCGACGGAACGCCGGCTTTCGCTAGTTTTGCGCGCAGCTTTACGAATGCGGCATCGAGCGGATCGGTGCGCCGGCGCGGTGAGCGCAACACCCACCACGCGAACAGCGCGAGCAGAGCCGTGCTGCACGCGACGAGCACGCCCATCAATTTGCCGAAGTCCGCATTGTCGACGCCGAACGGCGCAAGCAAACTCTGCTGACGCAACGCGTTGAACTGCACGATCGCGTTGTCCCACATTCGGTTGATCAGATCGAACTGATTGCGCGCCGACTGCAACCAATCGGCCTGATACCACGGTGCGCTAGCCCCGGCCGCCGCGCGTGCGCCGAGATCGACGCGCTGCGGACTGACCGCCCCCGTCGGATCGACGCGCACCCAGCCGCGTCCGTCGAGCCACACTTCCGACCACGCATGGGCATCCGATTGGCGCACGACCCAGTAATCGCCCACGTCGTTGTAATAGCCACCTTGATAACCCGTGACGACGCGCGACGGAATGCCCGCCGCGCGCATCAGGAACGTGAACGCGGAAGCATAGTGTTCGCAAAAACCGCGCTGCGTTTCGAACAGGAAATCGTCGACGGAATCGCGCGGCGTCAGCGTCGGCGCGTTCAACGTGTAGAAGAATTTTTCGTGGAACAGATCGAGCGCGGCGCGGATCACGGCGTTGTCGTCGGCGAAACGACTACGCCAGGCGAGTGCGAGTTCGCGCGAGCGCGGATTGACGCCGTTCGGAAGATCGAGCATGCGCTTGCGCACGGTCGGATCGAGATCGGCGTCCAGCGTGTATTTCGTTGCCGAAGTCATCTCGTACTGCACGACGTTGTCGACCAGCGCACTTCTGACGAGACTCATGTCGGCGCCGCGCGCCGCGTTCTCCGGCGCGCTGAGCGGCACGTCGAGCGCGAGCAGCCAGCGCCGATCGGACGGTTCGAGCGTGACCTGATAGCTGATCATGCCGCCGCTCGCGCGCAGATCGCCGCTGACGCCGCTACGCGACGAACGATATTCCGGCCGCGACCATGTCGTGCCGTCGAAGAACGACAGCACCGGTCCGCGCCAATACAGGTTTTGACGCTGCGGCGCCGGGCCGTGGAACACGACGCGGAAAGCCGGACTGTCGTCGATCAGCAATTCCTGCACGCTGCCCGGCGCCATGCGGTCGCCGAGGCCGGTGCGGGCGCTGGCG
>DATBAU010000165.1:0-3737 GCA_036271355.1 Rudaea sp.
GTAGACGGCGAGTTTGAACGGACGCATCTTTCCTTCGACGCCCAGTTCGTAAATGTCGTAGACGCCACTCGTGTCGTACTTCTGCCGGTCGAACGCGACATTGCCGAAGGCGTGCGCGGCTTTGATGTCGGCGTCGTAACCACCGATATACCACTGCGCGCTGGGGTCGGGATGCTCGCGCTTGAAGTCGACGAAGTTCTGCACTTCGCGCTCGAGCCGGTTGTTGACGAGCTGATCTTCTAGACGGTCGCGAAGATAAATCGCAGCGCAGGCAAATAGCGCCGCGAGCGCGAACCCGAACAGGGTGAACGAGATGATGATGCGGCTGCGAAGCCGGCGCCGGTAGTGGATCCCCGCCACGCGCGTGGCTTAAACGGCAGCCGCTTCCGGATCGACCATGCGATAGCCGATGCCGTGGCGCGTTTGGATCAGCGGTTTGTCGAACGGCTTGTCGATCGCCGCGCGCAAGCCGTGGATGTGGACGCGCAGCGAATCGCTGTCCGGCAATTCCTCACCCCACACGCGGGTTTCGAGATCCTGACGCGTCACGACGGACGGACTCGATTCCATCAAATGCTGCAGCAGTTTCAATCCGATCGGATTGAGTTGGATCGATTTGCCGGCACGCGTGACGACGAGCGTGTCGAGGTTGTACGTGAGATCGGCGACTTGCAGAAGGCGACTCTGCAATCCTTTGCCGCGACGTGAGAGAACGGTGAGTCGCGCTTCGAGTTCCTGCAGCGCGAAAGGCTTCACCATGTAGTCGTCGGCACCGGAGTCGAAGCCAGTGAGTTTCTGGTCTAGCGCATCGCGCGCGGTAAGCATAAGCACCGGTGTCTGCCGGCGCGCTTCCTGGCGCAGCTTTTTGCATAGCTCGAGGCCATCCATGCCGGGCAAGGTCAGATCGAGCACGATGGCGTCGAAGTCGTGGACGACGGCGAGATGCAAACCGGTGACACCGTCTCCGGCGAAATCGACGACATGTCCTTTGTCTTCCAGATAGTCGCCGATGTTCGCGGCGATATCGCTGTTGTCTTCAATGACAAGAATTCTCATAGGCGGAAGAATACTCGCGGATGGGTCGTTCAGATGAACGAAACGGAAATGTGGAATTAAGATCGCGTGCGGCGCGGATTAGTTCAGCGCCTGAAGAAGATGGGTGCCGTTCGGACAAACAAAAGCCAGCCGAACCCGGACGCACGGACAATAAAAAGGCCCAAGCAGGTGTCATTGGGGGAACACACCTGACTTGGGCCTAAAGCTACTGCCCCGATTACCGTAATCTGCCTGTCACCTGACCTGACCTTAGGAGTGTCGAGCAGAACTTACAGTGCGATCGATACTAGGTCGGCCTCGATTAAAAACGCGTTAAAACGCTCAGTGCCTTTCGTTAATGATCGTGCGGTTCGGCGAGTAATCGGCCGGACGGCGACAGATCATCGTGCCGGTCGGCTGGACGCAGGGTTCATCCGGCGCATCGTGCTGCAGCACGAAGGCGAAATCGCGCACGTAGCGTCGGTCGGAAGAAGACGCGAAATGCCATTGCTTGAGCGCGTTGATCGCGGCGGCGTCGAACACGCCGGCCGGGCTGGCTTCGACCACCTCGATGTCGGAAACCGTGCCGTCGGCGGCGATTCCGAATTCGAGTTTCACATTGCCTTGCGTGCCGGAAAACTTCGCGCGTTGCGGATAGATCGGCGAAACGATGCGCGTCGGCTGTATCGATGCGTCGACGTCGCTGACGTCCGGCGTCGAAACGCCGGTCGCTTCGGGTTCGGCGAGATCGAGCGATGGTGCATTCAGGGCAGCCGGCACGACGATATTGCGGACGGTTGTCGCCACGCGATCGGGTTTGGCCACGCGGGGGCGTTCGATCGTGATCGACGGCGGCGCGATAAATTCCGCGCGTTCGGGTTCGGCCTTGACCGGCATTGCGATCGGCGGCGGAACGGATGCCGTCACGACGGGCGTGGACTGTTTCGCGAGTTGCGCATTACCGGTGACGATGGCGAGCGCGGCTTTCGGTGCGTTCGCGAGCGATGCAGTGAGCACGTCGGGTTTCGGCAACGTCGGCGTCGAATGCGGACGCCACACGAGCAGCGCGAGCGCGATGGCGATCAGCACGATGGGCCAGGATTGCGCACGCGGCGCGCGTTCGTTCGTGTCGCTCACGCCGACGATGTGGCGAATGCGCGCGAGCAGCACGCCGCCGCCCGCACCGAGCGCGGGAACGAGCAGGCCTTCGTCGAAGCGCAATTCTTCGAGATCGGCGAGCGTGCGCGCGTACGCCAGCGGATTGCCTTGCGCGAGTTCGAGCACGAGTTCGTCGCAGCAACTTTCGCGCGCGTTGCGCACGTCGTGCGAGATCCAGTGCACGCCCGGGTGATAGAACAGTACCGTTTCGAGCACGACCTGAAACAGGTTCGCAACGTAATCCCGACGGCAGATATGTCCGAGTTCGTGCGCGATGATCATTTCGATCTGCGCCGGCGTGAACCCGCTCATCATGCTCGCCGGCAACAGAACCACTGGACGCAGCCAGCCGATCAGCATCGGCGTCACCGCGCGCGCTGAACAAAGCAGACGCACCGGGCGGCGCAATCCGAAACGCGCGCGCAATTCCGCCAGGCGCTCCATCCATTCGGCCGGTGGCGCGACCGCTTCGCGCACGATGCGCACGAGCCGTCGCCACTGCCACAGCGAACGCGTCGCGAGCAGCAACACGCCGAGTAACCACACGCCGACGAGCCACGGCAATAGGGCTTTGAACTGCCACGAGTCCGACGCGTGACCCGTCACGACGGCCATGCCGGCTCTGATCGCCGGCAACGCGGAGGAAACGCTCGCCGTCGGCGACGAACTGCCGAGCAGCAATGCCGCAGTGACCAACGGACACAGCGCCATCGAGATCAGCATCGCCATTCCGAACCGGTAGCGCGACGCCATGCGCGTGACGAACGGCCGGCCCGCCGCATAGATCAGCGCGAGCAGTGCGCCTTGCCAGATGAAATGCAACAGCACGGCGCCGACCACATCGACGAAGCCGATCAAATTCTGTGGCAGATGCATGATCAATCCCCTGCTTCGATTCTGCTCAAGAGCGTGCGGATTTCCTTGAGTTCTTCGCGCGAAGCCGGCGGATGGCTGCCGAGCGCGTGCAAGACCATTTGCGAGGCCGACCCGTTGAACACGCGATTGACCATGTCGGCGAGAAAGCGCTTCTGCGTGCGCTGCTTGGTAACGCCTGCTTTGTATACGTGCGCGCGCTGCGAGTCGTCGCGTTCGACGAGTCCTTTGCCGTGCATGATCTGCAGCATTTTCAGCGCGGTCGTGTAGCCGGCGCCTTCGTGCGCGTAGAGGGTTTCGTGCACTTCGCGGACGGTGCACGGTCCGCGACCCCAGAGCACCTGCAGGATGTCGAGTTCGACATCGGTCGGCCAGGGCGTTTCGACGCTACGACGTGCGGTCATAGGTTCACCATCAACGAATGATTTCGTATATTGCCGCGCCCCTTGCCCGGAAGCAAGCACCGCAGAGACAGCTCATACCCGCGTCGCAGCCGCCTTACGTTTGCGCACGCGACGCGCCAGATAATCGATGATTTCGCCGGCGATATCCATGCCGGTCGTCGTTTCGATGCCTTCAAGACCAGGCGACGAATTGACTTCCAAAACCAGCGGTCCGCGCCGCGAGCGGAGCAAGTCCACGCCCGCCACATTGAGGCCCATCGTGCGCGC
>DATBAU010000166.1:0-1664 GCA_036271355.1 Rudaea sp.
GTTAAGCCCGTCATTTCGGCCGATACACGGCGGAATTGAGCCGCTCCGTCGAAAACGCCGAAAAACCTAGCTCGCACTACGACATAGCCGTAAAATACGAAGTTCCCCACGTTTCTTTCCGCATCGGTCGATGTCCGGCAAACTTTTCATCAAAACGCACGGTTGCCAGATGAACGAGTACGACTCGGCCAAGATGGTCGACGTGCTCGCGGCATCGCACGGCCTGGAAGTGACGCAGAACGAGAGCGAAGCCGACGTCATCCTGATCAACACCTGCTCGATCCGCGAGAAGGCGCAGGAAAAAGTGTTCTCGCAACTCGGCCGCTGGCGTGAACTGAAGCAGGCGAATCCGAACGTCGTAATCGGCGTCGGTGGTTGCGTGGCGAGTCAGGAAGGCGACGCGATCGTCAAACGCGCGCCATTCGTCGATCTCGTGTTCGGCCCGCAAACGCTGCATCGCTTGCCGCAAATGATCGACGCGCGGCGCGCGACGAAAAAACCGCAAGTCGACATTTCATTTCCAGAAATCGAAAAGTTCGATCATCTTCCCGAGCCGCGCAAGGAAGGTCCGACGGCGTTCGTGTCGATCATGGAAGGCTGCTCGAAATATTGTTCGTATTGCGTCGTGCCGTATACGCGCGGCGAAGAAATCAGCCGGCCGTTCGACGACGTGATCGCCGAAATTGCCTCACTCGCCGATCAGGGTGTGCGCGAAATCAATCTGCTCGGCCAGAACGTCAACGCGTACCGCGGCGCGATGCACGATGGCTCGGTGGCGGATCTCGCGGTGCTGATCCACGCCATCGCCAGCATCGATTCGATCGGGCGCATTCGCTTCACCACCTCGCATCCGCTGGAGTTTTCCGATTCGCTGATCGAGGCGTACGCGAACGTGCCGAAACTCGCCAACTATCTGCACTTGCCGGTGCAGGCGGGTTCGGACCGCATCCTCGCTGCGATGAAACGCGGCTACACGACGCTCGAGTTCAAGCAGAAAATCCGCAAGCTGCGCAAAGTGCGCTCGGATATCTGCATCTCGACGGATTTTATCGTCGGTTTTCCCGGCGAAACCGATGTCGATTTCGAGCAAACGATGAAACTCATCGACGACATCGGCTTCGATCAGAGTTTCAGTTTTATTTTCTCCAAACGACCCGGCACACCCGCTGCGAATCTGCCGGACGACACGAGCGACGAAGCGAAACGCGCACGACTCGCCCGTTTGCAAAACGCGATCAACGCGAATGCGCGACGCATCAACGAAGCGATGGTCGGCACGGTGCAAAACGTTCTCGTCGAAGGTCCGAGCCGCAAGAATCCGAACGAAATGACCGGCCGCACCGACAATATGCGGTACGTCAATTTTCCCGGCGACGCGCGCATGGTCGGACAATTCATCGATGTCGAGATCACGCAGGCGATGGCGAACTCGCTGCGTGGACGCGTCCGCGCTCCGCTGGCTGCTTGATTCGACGGCGCTCCAACGCCATTTCTTTCGCATGACCACACTGACACAACACGACTTCGTCCTCGAACCGGACGACATGGAACGCTTGGCCAATCTCAACGGCCCGTTCGACGAACATCTGCGCCAAATCGAACTTCGACTCGGCGTCGAGATCTCCAATCGCGGCAACGTCTATCGCGTGAGCGGCGACGAAGAT
>DATBAU010000167.1:0-9251 GCA_036271355.1 Rudaea sp.
TCGCCACGTGCTTGCGTTCACGCGCAATAGCTGAGAAACGGTTATGAAACTTCAAGACGGCATCGACTTCACCACCCTCAACTGGGTGAAACAGGAACTCGACGAGACGCTGAAACAAGCGCGGCAAGCGCTCGAAGCGTATGTCGAGGATCCCGCCGACTCGAGCCTCATGCGCTTCTGCGCAACATACCTGCATCAGGTGCAAGGCACGCTGCGCATGGTCGAGCTGTACGGCGCGGCGATGGTCGTCGAGGAAATGGAGCGCGTCGCGCTCGCGCTGCTCGACGGCAATGTGAAGCCGCAGGATGAAACCTACGCCGTGTTGATGCGCGGCATCGTGCAGTTGCCGGATTATCTCGAACGCTTGCAGAGTGGTCATAAGGACATTCCTATTGTCCTGCTGCCGCTGCTCAATGATTTGCGCGCGACGCGTGGCGAAAAACTGCTGACCGAATCGGTGTTGTTCTCGCCGGATTTATCCGCGCCGCTGCCTACCGCTGCCGACGCGCCGGTGACGTTGCCCGAAATGGAATTGAAGTCGGAAGCCGCGCGTTTGCGCACGGCGTTCCAGCTTTCGCTATTGCGCTGGATCCGCGACGATCAACCGCAAGTGCAGCTTCAACGGCTCATCACCGTGCTCGACCGTCTGCGCGCGGTGTGCCGCGAAGAAAACTGCCAGCGTCTGTGGTGGGTTTCGACCGGCGTTCTCGAAAGTGTCGCGTCGGGTGCGCAAGAAACCAATGTCGCGCTTAAATTGCTGTTCGGCAAAGTCGATCGCGAGATCAAACGCCTGCTCGACGGCGGCGAAGGAAGTTTCCGCACGTCGCCGCCGGTCGATCTGACCAAGAACCTTCTGTATTACATCGCGCACGCCGCCGCGAGCGGTCCGCGCGCCACCGAAATCCGTCAGGTCTACAAACTCGACACACTGTTGCCGAGCGAAAAGGAACTCGAACACGCCAAGGGTTCGATCTCCGGTCACAACCGGACCTTGTTAGACACCGTTTCCGCCGCGATCAAGGACGACTTGATGCGCGTGAAGGAAGCGCTCGACATTTTCCTACGCGCGCAAAACGGTGATCAAGCCGAACTAATGGCGCAAGTCGACGTACTCGATCGCGTCGGCGACACACTCGGTATGCTCGGCCTGGGAATGCCGCGCCGCGTCGTGCTCGATCAGCGCAAGATCATGGAAGAGATCGGCAACAACACACGTGCCGCCGACGAAAGCGCGTTGCTCGATGTCGCGGGAGCGCTACTTTACGTCGAAGCATCGCTCGACGATCACATCGAACGCCTCGGCGCCGATACGACAAGCGATGCCATTAGCGTCAATCCGCACGATCTCGAATTGCCGAAGGCGGAAGTGCGCAAGATTCTCGATGCGCTGATGAAAGAAGCATCGGTCAACATCACCCAGGCAAAGCAGGACATCGTCGCGTTCATCGAATCGCCGTGGGATCACGCGCGCGTCGAACCGATTCCGCGCCTGCTCGAAGAAATCGCCGGCGCGTTGCGCATGCTCAATCTTTCCGAGTCGGCGCAACTGATGAACGGCATCGTCCGTTTCGTCGAAGTGGAGCTGCTGCGCCATCGCCGCGTGCCGACCGTCGAACAGATGGACAAGCTCGCCGACGCGCTCGCTTCGATCGAGTACTACATGGAAGCCACGCGCGAACAACGCGGCGGCCGCGACAAGATTCTGGACGTCACGCGTCAATCGCTCACCGCGCTCGGCTACTGGCCGGTGCCGCAGGACGATGGCGGCGGCCCGCCACCCACGCCGAGTTCACCGTCGGACGTTCCGCCGGGAAACAAGCGCGAGACGTCGCGTACGCAAAATGATTCGGTGTCCGCATTCGGTTCGCCGTTCTCGACGCCGGCGTTCGCTGCACCGACGGTCGCCACCGCCGATGCGCAAGACGGCGAATTTCCGCGCTGGGGATCGGAAAACATGCCGGCCAGCGGCGAAGAAGGCCTGAAACTCGGCGATGAATTGCGGGCGGAATTGTCATCCATCGAACCGATGGAGCAAATGCCGAGTGTCGAACTCACGAACGAAAGCATTGATGCGTACATCGCGCGCATCGGCGCGACGAACGAAACGCCCGACGACATTCAGCCGCACGCGATCGAGATGGATTCAGCGTCGGATCAGATCGCCGACGTCAATCCACCGCACGTCGAAATCGCGCCGGGCCATGGCCTGGAAGATCTCATCGTCGGTGAAGCGAAAACGCACTATCCGGTCGAACACGACTTGAGCGGACTGCGTCTGGTCGAAACCGAATCCGCCGCGACGCCGGCGCCGAGCGTGCGCTACGTCGAAGTCGAAGAGGAAATCGAAGAAGAAGTGCCCGACGTCGATGCATCGTCGCCGATGGCCGACGCGAGTTTCAGCGCGACGCCGTCCGACGACATCGACGAGGAAATCCGCGAAGTATTCGTCGAGGAAGTGCAGGACGAAATCGACAATCTCAATCGCGCGCTGCCGGCGTGGAAATCCGATGCCAACGATTTCGAAAAACTCAAACCGATCCGCCGCTCGTTCCATACGTTGAAAGGCTCCGGCCGTCTCGTCGGCGCGCTCGCGCTGGGCGAGTTCAGCTGGAAAGTCGAGAACATGCTCAACCGCGTGCTCGACAAAACCATTCCGCCGAGCGCACACGTGCAGGCGCTGGTCGATAGCGCTGTCGGCGTTTTGCCGGAACTGCTCGGCGCATTGCGCGGCGAAGGCATGCCGAAATCCGACATCGGCCAGATCATGGATGTGGCGGACAAGATCGCCACTGGCGAAGAAGCGTGGGTCCGCGCGGGCGCGGCGCAGCGCATGAAGAAAGTGAAGCGCGTCGTGCGCAAGCTCGTTGCGGTCGTCGACGACACGCCGGCCGAATCGTCGACCGCGTCGTTCGGCGAACCGCAGTCCTCCTCGCGCGCCGATATCGCCGACGACTTCGACGTGGAGCGCGCATTCGGCACGAGCGCCGATTACGTGCAAAGCACGCATGGCGACATCAATCCGTTCGCCGAAGACGAAATCATCGCCGGTCCGCTGCCCAACATCGATCCGGTGCTGTTCGACATCTTGAAGAGCGAAGTCGCCTCGCACCTCGACACGATCGACGGCTACCTCGATGCGCTCAAGGCGACACCCGGAACGCCCGCGACCGAACCTTTATTGCGCGCCGTGCACACGTTGAACGGCGCGATCGCGATGGTCGACATTCCCGTGATCAGCGCGGTGCTCGCGCCGCTCGAAGGTTACGTGAAGCGGCTGCGCGCGCGTCAGCAAGCGCCGGACGCGGCAGGTGCGGCGGCGATGGCGGAAACCTCGCAACTCGTCGCCGGCGTGATCGCGGAATTGCAAAACGACAATCCGCAGATGCCCAATTCCGACGAGCTCGCCGCGCGCGTCGCTCAGTTGCGCGACACGCTGCCCGAACCCGAAATGATGCACACGCTGTTCTCGCTCGCCGAGGACGAAGCGCGCGAACCCGTCGCCGCCGCCGAAGATTCCACCGGCGCCGATACACTCATCGATTTCGACACCACGTCGATCGAAGCGTTGCCGACGCATGAAACCGACGCGCGCTCGTTCGCCGACGAATCCGTCACCGAGCATCCGCAACTCGCGGAAAACTCCACTCATGAAGACGATCTGACCGCGTCGTTCATCCGCGAACTCGAAGCGAAGGAGGCGGGCGAACGCGCCGCCGCCGAAGCTGCAGCTGTCGCGCAAGTGCATGCGATCGAGGAACGCATGGCGCGCGAAGCCGCCGAGCAGGCCGCCGCCGAAACCGCGCGCCGCGAAGCGGAAGCCAATCAGCCGATGCCGGAAGAAACCGAATTGCTGTCGTTCGATGATCTGGCGCGAAACGAAGAACCCGCCGAAACGGTGGAACTGAGCAGCGAGCGCGTCGAAGAACGCGAAGCCGCGCAGCCGACTGCCGAGGTTCCTTCCGATGAACAGATCGAAGAAACCGTCATGGCATTCGAATCGCTGCCGGAAGTCGCCGAGATCGCGCCCGAACCGAAAGCTGTCGAAGCCGCGCAGCCCGAGACGGCATTCATGCGCAGCGTCGCGCACTTCCCGCCGCTCGCCGACGATCCGCAACCGGACGGCAAGCTCGAACTGCCCGACATGGATGAAGACCTGCTCGAAATCTTCGTGCAGGAGGGCGACGACATCCTCGATCACTCCGATTCGCTGATGGCGAAACTGCGCGAATCGCCGCAGGATCGCGATCTCGTCACCGGCTTGCAGCGCGACTTGCACACGCTCAAAGGTGGCGCGCGCATGGCCGGCCTCGCGCCGATCGGCGATTTGTCGCACGCGATGGAATCGTTGCTCGAATCGATCAGCGAAAACCGCCGCATGATGGATCGCGTCACCGTCGATTCGCTCGAACGCGGCTTCGATCGTCTGCATGGACTCGTGCAGCGTGTTTCGCGTCGTCAGGCGCTGTCGATGCCGGAACACGCAATCGCGCGTTTCGAAGGTCTCGTGTCCGGCGAATTGCCGAGCATGCCCGCATCGTCGGTCGCGCCGGCCGAAACGATCGTCGAAACGACGCCGGGTGCTGAAAAGGCGCCACTCGAAGCGCCGAAAGCCGAAGCCTCTGCGCCGGGTGCGGCGAAAGCGCCGCCACCGCCGCGTCCGATTCGTCAGCAATTGGTCGAAGAAGAAGATCCCGCAGCGCGCGCGCCGCAGGAAATGATCCGCGTGCGTTCGGATCTGCTCGACTCGCTCGTGAACTACGCTGGTGAAGTCTCGATTTACCGTTCGCGTCTCGAACAGCAGATTTCGACGTTCCGTTTCAACCTGATCGAATTCGAACAAACCGTCAGCCGTCTGCGCGAACAGTTGCGCAAACTCGAACTCGAAACCGAAGCGCAGATTCTGTCGCGCTATCAACGCGAACAGCATGAATCGGATGCGGCGTTCGATCCGCTGGAACTCGATCGTTTCAGCCAGTTGCAGCAGTTATCGCGTGCGCTGGCCGAATCGGTGTCCGACTTGGTTTCGATTCAGGGTTTGCTCGACGATCTCACGCGTCAATCCGAAACGCTGCTGCTGCAACAGTCGCGTGTCAGTTCCGATTTGCAGGAAGGCCTCATGCGTACGCGCATGGTGCCGTTCGATTCGCTGGTGCCGTCGCTGCGCCGCACGTTGCGCCAGGCCGCGCAGGAAGTCGGCAAACGCGCGCAGTTGAAAGTAGAGGGCGCGCAGGGCGAAATGGATCGCAACCTGCTCGAGCGCATGAAAGCGCCGTTCGAGCACATGCTGCGCAACGCGCTCGCGCACGGCATCGAATCGCCGGACGACCGCACCGCTGTCGACAAGCCGGCCGAAGGTTCCGTCACCATCCAGGTTTCGCGCGAAGCGACCGAAGTCGTGCTGCGTGTATCCGACGACGGCAAAGGCATGGATCGCGATGCGATCCGCAAGAAAGCCATCGAACGCGGTCTGTTGAAACCTGACGCGCAATTGTCCGACCGTGATCTGTACGGATTCATTCTCGAAACCGGTTTCTCCACTGCCGAACACGTCACGCAGCTCGCTGGCCGCGGCGTCGGCATGGATGTGGTGCACAACGAGATCAAGCAGCTTGGCGGCTCGCTCGCCATCGACTCGCATCTCGGCAAAGGCTCGATCTTCACCATCCGCTTGCCGTTCACGCTGGCGGTCACGCAGGCGATTCTCGTTCGTCTCGGCGATTCGACGTACGCCGTGCCGATGTCGTCGGTGCAAGGCGTTGTGCGAATCGCGCGCGAAGATCTTGCGCGGCGCATGAATTTGCCGAATCCGGCGTACACGTATGCGGGCGACGAATACCTCATCTACGAATTGTCGCAACTGTTGAACCTGCCGCCGGCGCGCATGAGCGACGAAACGCAGCTGCCTTTGTTGATGACGCGCACCGGCGATCAGCGCGCCGCCGTTCGCATCGATGGCGTGATCGGCTCGCGCGAAATCGTCGTCAAATCGGTCGGTCCGCAGATCAGCTCCGTGCCGGGCATTTTCGGCGCGACCATCATGGGCGACGGTTCGGTCGTCATGATTCTCGATCTCGCGCCGCTCGTCCGCCGCAGCGCAGCGCTGCGCGATCGCGTCGAGGCCGGCGAAATGCCCGCGCCCGTCGCGCCGCCGCCGATGCCGGTCGTCGAAACGCGCGCGCAACCGCTCATCATGGTCGTCGACGATTCGATCACGATGCGCAAAGTCACCACGCGCGTCCTCGAACGCAACGATATGGAAGTGATCACGGCGAAAGACGGTCTCGATGCCGTCGAGAAGCTGCAGGACAAAGTGCCCGACATCGTGCTGCTCGACGTCGAGATGCCGCGCATGGACGGCTACGAACTGGCGACGTACATGAAGAACGACGCGCGACTCAAACTCGTGCCCATCATCATGATAACGTCGCGTACCGGCGAAAAGCATCGTCAACGCGCGCTGGAAATCGGCGTTGAACGATATCTCGGCAAGCCCTATCAGGAAGCGGACTTGTTGCGTAATGTGCAGGAAACGTTGAGGTTGAGTCGTGCCTAAAATCGCAGACAGCGGCGACATGCGTGTCGCGCTGTTGTATCCAACAACGCAGCACGGCAACCAGCTTCGCGATGCGCTGAAGGAACTCGGCGCGTCGGTCGTTTACGAAACCGCGGCGGCCAATATCGATCGCGACGCGCTGGAAAACTCCGGCGCGCGTACCGTCGTGGTCAACCTTGGTCCGGACAGCGACGAATACATCGATCAGCTATACGACGTGCTCGACGCCGGCGACTACAACGTCGTCTTCAACGAAGCCAACGTCACTGAAGCGTTGCAAGGTTGGGATCACGCGCGTTGGGCGCGCAACCTCGCCTCGAAGATTTTGAGCCGTCCGGAAGTGGCCACGCCGCCGCGTCCGCCCGGCGCCGAAGCCGTTCCGACGCCTGTGCAGAAATCCGCCTCCGGTGTTCCTGTCGCCGAAAAGCCGAGCACGTACACATTCGACGAACCGCCCGCGGCGATCGAACCGCCGACGTTGAAGCAAATCAAACCCGTGGCCGAAAAACCGACCATGGAACTCGAAGTGCCGCAGGAATTTCGCGCCGACGAACTTCATTCCGAAGGAATCGAGAAGGCAGCGCTCGACGTCACCGATCTCGGCGAATTCGCGGAAGGCGATGCGCTCAATATTCCACCCACGCCGGCAGTGCCCATCGCGCCGCCGCGCGCCGAGCAGCAACGTGCCGACGATGCGTTCGCCGCCGAACTCGATGCGCTGTTCGCTGCCGCCGACACGGCCAAAACATCGCGCGCGCCGAGCAACGAACTCGACATCGGTCTGCCGGACGATTTCGACCTGAGCGATCTGTCCACGCAGCCGTCCATCTCGCACGACGAAACGATCGAACTCAGCGACATCAGTCTCGGCAACGATGCCAGCGTCGCCGAACTTCACGACGAATTTCCCGCGATCTTCGACCAGCTCGATGTCGCCGCGGCCGACGTCCCGGAAGCGACGTCCGATGAGTTCAAGCCGGCGGTGCGTCCGACGGCTGCAGAGCAGGCGCAGTCCGCGGGTCCCGTGCTTCCGCCGGATTGGTCGCTCGAAGATCTCTCCGAAGAATCCGGCGACGCCGCAAAAACCTCTGCGCCGTTCGGCATCGAAAAAGTGGCGGCGGAAGACTACCTCGCGCCGCCGGTCGAAGAAGGCGCGCCGAAACAGAAATCCACATTGCCGAGTCTCGAAAGCCTGTCGTTAGAACTGATGCCGATGGAAGAAGCCGTCGCGCCGCAGATCCAGACGCCCGCGCAAAGCACCGAACTGTGGCTCGAAGGTTCGCGTGCGACAACGAAAGTGAAAGACACTGCCGCGCCGACCGTCGGAACGGCCACCGTCCAAAAAGTATTCGTCCTTGGCGCGTCGATCGGCGGTCCAGAAGCGGTGCGCGATTTCCTCGGCGCGCTGCCCGCCGGATTCCCGGTGCTGTTCATTCTCGCGCAGCACATGGGCGAAGAGTTTCTCGAATTGATGTCGGCGCAACTGCGCAAATCGATCACGCTGACGGTGCGCAATCCGACGCACGGCGAGCACGCCGGTCACGGTGAAGTCTTGATCGTGCCGACCACGCATCGTCTGCAAGTCACGCGCGACGGCGTCATCACGCTCGCGCATCTGCCGGAAAAACCTCCGTACAGTCCGTCGATCGACATGGTGCTGCGCGATGTTGCCGAACAATTCGGTGCCGACGGCGGCGCGATCATTTTCTCCGGCATGGCGCATGATGCCGTCGAAGGCAGCAAAGAATTGAAAGCGAAAGGCGGCACCGTGTGGGTGCAGGATCCGGATACGTGCGTCATCAGCTCGATGGTCGATGGTGCACGCGAAGCAGGGGTGGTGAGTTACGTCGGTTCGCCGGCGCAACTCGCGCAGAAGATGATCGCCGAATATAGCGTGGGGTAAGTCATGTCCGAGCTTTTAACGCGCGAAATTCGCGGCGTCATGATTCCGGTGACCGGCGGCCGCGTCCTGTTGCCGAATGCGACGGTGGCCGAAGTGATCACGTACTCGACGCCGGAGAAAATTCCGAACGCGCCACATTGGTTGCTCGGTCGATTGTCGTGGCGCGGATGGCGCCTGCCGCTGTTTTCGTTTTCGATGTTGTCGGGCGGGGTAGCGGAAGAAAGCCTGAGCAACGCGAAGGTCGCCGTTTTGAAAGCGCTTGGCGGGAACGCGAAGATGCCGTTTCTCGCGATGCTGGCGCAGGGGTTTCCGCGATTGACGACGGTCACGCCGGATTTGCTGATTCCGACGGGGGATGAGAGTGAGCATCCGCCCGGTGTGCACGCGCATGTGCTGGTGCGGGATGATCAGGCGGTGATTCCGAATTTGGGGCAGATTGAGGAGCTGGTGGCTGAGGCGATGGGCTGATGCCGCGCGCGCGCTTCATTCGAGTGAGAGTTGGAATTCCGCTTTGAACTTTTGATCGTAATTCCCGGGAAAGCCGGAATCCAGCGCTTTTGCCGTTGGCTCTCTAGAGCAAGTGCTTCCGCTGCAAGCAGCGGGTAACTTTTTGCTTAACGGCAAAAAGTCACCAAAAAACGTTTTCTTTTCTCCCCGAGGTTGCTGTTCGCGATCGGACATCCCTGATCCGTGCGCGAACCGCGCGCTTCCTGCGCGCGATCACCGTCGTAGCAGACTGCGCGCGACCGGTATCAAGCTTCTTGAAACTCATGACTGCACGAAGCCAAGGGCGGT
>DATBAU010000168.1:0-3316 GCA_036271355.1 Rudaea sp.
CGTCGTCGGCGCTCATGGTCGGATCAATTGAAACGGATTGGAAGCATACGCAGTGGATCAATCAATCGCAAAAAACCGCAACGACGACAGCCTCGCGCAACTCGACCGGCTCGCCGAAATCGCGCAGGACGTCATCAAGCGCTGCCGTGCCGCCGGCGCGAGCGATGCCGAGGTCGGCGCGAGCGTCGATGTCGGTCTCGCGGTCAATGCGCGGCTCGGCGAAGTGGAAACGATCGAACACACGCGCGATCGTTCGGTCGGCGTGACGGTGTATTTCGGCAAGCGCAAAGGGTCGGCGAGTACTGCGGACTTGCAGCCGAATTCGATCGCCAAAACCATCGAACATGCCATCGCGATCGCGCGCTATACCGAAGAAGATCCGGCGACGGGTCTCGCCGATCCGGCGCTGCTCGCACGCGATTTTCCCGACCTCGATCTGTGGCATCCGTGGACCATCGATGCGCAGGAAGCGATCCGCATCGGCATCGACATCGAAGAAGCGGGCCGCTCGGTCAAAGGCATCACGAACTCCGAAGGTGCGGCGGTGCAAGCGGGTGAATCGTTGTCGGTGTACGCCAATTCGCTCGACTTCCTCGGCCGCGAACGCTCCACGCGACACATGTTGTCGTGCTCGCTGATCGCCGAAGACGACGCGGGTATGCAGCGCGATTACTGGTACGAATCGGAGCGCAGCGCCGACGATTTTCCGGACGCGGCGTCGATCGGTCGCAAGGCCGCCGAGCGCACGCTGGCGCATCTCGGCGCGCGGAAAATCGGAACGCGTACGTCGCCGGTTTTGTTCACGCCGGAAGTGGCGCGCGGTTTGATCGGCCATCTCGTTTCTGCTGTCAGCGGCGGCGCGTTGTATCGCAAAGCGAGTTTCTTGCTCGATCACGCCGGCAAAAAAGTTCTGCCGGATTTCGTCGATATCGTCGAACGCCCGCGCATAAAACGCGGCCATGGCTCGGCGGTGTTCGACGCGGAAGGCGTGGCCACGCGCGATCGCGATCTGATTCGCGGCGGCGTGCTCGAGCGCTACGTGCTCGGCAGTTATTCCGCGCGCAAACTCGGAATGCAAAGCACGGGCAACGCGGGCGGCATCCACAATCTCGTCGTGAAAACAGGCGACGACGATTTCAACGCGATGCTCAAGAAACTTGGCACCGGACTCGTCGTCACCGACGTGATGGGGCAGGGCGTGTCGATCATCACCGGCGACTATTCGCGCGGCGCCTCGGGTTATTGGGTCGAGAACGGCGCGATCGTGCATCCGGTCGAGGAAATCACGATCGCGGCGAATCTGCGCGACATGTTGTCCGGCATCGTCGGCATCGGCGCGGACATCGATCCGCGTTCGCATATTTTGACCGGATCCATCCTCATCGATCGCATGACGGTGGCGGGTGAGTAGATCGTTGGTCATGGTTGATGCGGAGCCGATTCGCCCGCAACGTCTTGCTCAGGCAACCAGGAGAGCGCGATGAGTGTTCCGCCGAATGACGTCAGCCACGACAATCCGACGCCGCCGCCGTTGATGGGCGCGCCGACGACGCAGGAAAAACAGTGGGCGCTGTTTGCGCATTTGTCCGCGATTCTCGGCGCGGCGCTCACGGTTCATATGTTCGGCATCGGATGTTTTCTCGGGCCGCTGATCATCTGGCTCGTGAAACGCGACACGATGCCGTTCGTCGCCGATCAGGGCAAGGAAGCGGTGAACTTCAATATCACGATCGCGATCATCGGTGTGGCGCTTTTCTTGTTGATCTTGCTGACGCTCGGACTGGGCCTTTTGATCGCGGTGCCCGCGGGCGCGGTGGTGATCGTCGGCTGGCTGGTGTTCACGGTGATCGCGGCGATCAAGGCCAGCGAAGGTGTGGCATATCGTTATCCGATCACACTTCGGTTGGTGAATTAATCAGCTGTCGCGCTCGGCGACATAGCGCGCGATTTCGATCAGCGAGATCGCGCGCTCGCCGAGTTTCTCTACGGCTGCAATCGCTTCGTCCGTGAATCTTCGCAACTGTGCATGCGTTTCGTCCATGCCGAGAATTGCGGGATAGGTCGGTTTATCGTTCGCCGCATCTTTACCGGCGGTTTTGCCGATTACGGCGCTGTCGCCTTCGACATCGAGAATGTCGTCGCGAATCTGGAACGCCAGACCTATGGCGTGGCCGTAGCGCTCCAGCGCATCGAGCAGTTTCGCATCGCGGCAACCGGCGGCCAGTGCGCCGAGTCGGACAGAAGCGCGGATCAGCGCACCCGTCTTGTGAACGTGCATGCGTTCAAGTTCTTGCGGAGACAAACGCTTGCCGACGGCGGCGAGATCCAGCGCCTGTCCGCCCGCCATGCCGTGCGAGCCGCACGCGGCCGCGAGTTTTGCCAACATTTCCACATGTATACTCGCATCGATACCGCGGTCGGTCGCGAGCACGTCGAAGGCGAGCGCCTGCAATGCATCGCCGGCGAGAATCGCCATCGCTTCGCCGAACGCGACGTGGCAGGTCGGGCGTCCGCGGCGCAGCGCATCGTCGTCCATCGCCGGTAGATCGTCGTGCACGAGCGAGTATGCGTGAATGATTTCGACGGCCGCCGCGCTCGCGTCGAGCCGGTCGAGCGATGCGCCGAGCGCGCTGCCTGTCGCGTACACGAGAACCGGTCGTAATCGCTTGCCGCCGCCGAGCACGGCGTAGCGCATGGCGCGATGCAATTCTTCCGGCGCCTGCGTTTCCGGCGGAATCACGCGCGAGAGCACAGTGTCGGCGCGTGCGCTGAAATCGATCAGCGCCATCGGCGGTTCACGTCGAGTGGTGATCAAGGTGTTTCTGGGCGAAAGTCTTCGGCATCGTCCGGCGAATGCGGATCGGACAGCAGACGCACGCGCAATTCGGCTTGCTCGAGCGCGCTTTGGCAGTTGCGGAACAGTGCGATGCCGCGTTCGAAGGATTTCAGCGATTCGTCGAGACTCTGATCGCCTTGTTCCATCTTGGCAACGAGTTGTTCGAGTTCGTCCAGCGACTTCTCGAATTCCGCGATCTGGGGAGCCGGAACGGCTTTTTCGTCGGTCTGCGCCATGGCGCGAAAACTACCCTAGCGGACGTCCGGAATCAATGGCGCGCGGGGTGTCGTCGACGTCCAAACGATGGACGACCGCGCCGATGTGACGAGCGCGTGACCACGATCGCTCAAAACGATATCGGCGACGCCGATCAGATCGTCGCCTTCGAAAATCAGCGGCAAGTGGATGCGTGTCCACGGCGGCACGCCGGATTCCTGCAACAAGAGCCGCACGTCGCGACGGTGCGCATGGCCGACTGGC
>DATBAU010000169.1:0-10697 GCA_036271355.1 Rudaea sp.
TTCGGATCGGTATCGATAGCCGTTGCGCGTTCGCGCATGTGGATGCCCCGATGTTGTCTCGCTGCGGCACCGAGATGCCGCACCCCACTCACGTCGGACGCACCAGCGATGCCGTCCGATCAGCCCATGCTACGACACGGCCGGCGGGGAGTGAAGAAAATTTCGGCCGCCCGTCGTTTCACCTTCTTCTTTTCCGATTGAAGACGTGCAGCGGGCATTCGGCCGGCTTAAATTTGAGTACGGAACGTGTTTTCACTGGCGGGTGCGCATTCCGAGCCGTTCCGTCAACTCCTCGGCCAGTTGGTTTGGCTTGAGAGCGTCTTGAGTTATGGCGATCAGAATTTTGGTGCCGACGCGCTTGGTACAGCCGTCGACATCGACGCAATTTACCCATTCGCCGACACGCCGCAATCCGGTATCGAGGCCTCATCGAGTCGTTTTTTCAGCCGATGGCTTTTTGCGGCGGTGATCGCGATCGCCGCGAGCGCGAGCGCCGCGCCGGTCAGCGGACAATTCGTCCTGAATGGCAAAGCGTTCTCGCCGACCAACATCGCGGCGTTCTACATCGCCAACGAAGCACATCCCGAAAAATTCGAGACGCTCGTTCTGCTCAGCACGCAACCTGTCGCCAACGATGCGATCGCGAGGTCGTCCTCTCCGTCGACCAAGGCAATGAACGATCCAGCGATGAAAAACGGATCGATCACGTTCTACCTCGAACCCCAGGGCAAGGTAACGATGCTCGCCGCGATCGACGGCACGCACTTCATGGACACGAACGGCATGATCATGGGCAGAAAGGCAGCCTCGACGCGACCTGCGCCAAGAACACGCGCGAGCACATCGCGTGCGCTATCAAAAGCCGGCAACCCGTTACGCTCAACGGCACCACGTGGACGCTCGACGAGACGATCGATGTGCCGGTCGTGCCGACTCACGCGGCGAGCAAATAAATTGGCGTTCGAAAACCATTGGCGAACGATACGCCGCGCAAATACGGGACTACGACGCTCGCGCTGTATCCACTTCCATGGCCAGCTGCGTGACTAGCGCAGCGGTCGACATCGCCCGTCCTAGCGGCGCGGCCTGACCGGCCCACTGCGCGCCGAAGCCGAACTCGCCGTTAGCCTTCGATGCGGCGTGCAATGTTTTTCCGGCATCGTAGGCGATCGGATAGTCGGGAATTTGCGATGCGGGAATGCCGTCGCCGAGTTGGGTGAAACGGTTGTGCAGGCAGCGCGCCGGGCGTCCGGAAATCGCGCGTGTCATTGTCGTGTGGTGCACAGTGTCGCTGAGAAGTGCGGCGCGGTACCCGCCGTCCGCGATCGATTCGTCGCACGCGATGAATGCCGTGCCGAGTTGCGCAGCAACGGCGCCGAGATTCAATGCCGCAGCGATGCCGGCGCCGTCCATGATTCCGCCGGCGGCGATCACGGGAACGTCGAGCGCGTCGGCGAGGATGCGCGTCAGCGCGAAGGTGCCGAGTTGATCGTCGTGCGCGTCGGGATCGAACACGCCGCGATGTCCACCCGCTTCGTAACCTTGAGCGACGACGGCGTCGATGCCGGCATCAACGAGCGTGCGGGCTTCGGCGAGCGACGTCGCCGCGCCGAACAGCGCGATGCCGGCGCCGCGCAGCGCTTGAATTCGTGCCGCGTCGGGCATGCCGAAATGAAAGCTGACGATCGGCGGTTTGCGGTCGAGCAACATCGCGAGCATGGCGTCGTCGACGAGAAAGCTCGTGTAGATTTCCGTTAGTGCGCGCGGCGGTTTCGCGCCGGCGTCAGTGAAACGGGCTGCGAGCCGATCGATCCACGCGCGTTCGACGTCGGGCCGCGCGCGCGCAGGCCGATGGCAAAACACATTGACGTTGAACGGACGATCCGTCGCGCGCCGCAGGTCGTCGATCATGCGCGCGGCTTCGTCCGCTTTCGCCGCCCCAACGCCGATCGAACCGAGCGCGCCGGCGTTCGATGCAGCCGCCGCCATCGCAGGCGTCGACACGCCGGCCATCGGCGCTTGGATGATCGGCAGGCCCAGTTTCATGCGGCTCAACCATTGCGATGATGTCTCGCTCATCGCGTCAGGAATTTCACGAGGAAATCGGCGACGCGACTATACGGCGGGCGCATCAGTTTCATGCTGGTCCAGCGCGCTTGATACAGCACCGGCGTGCGTTTGCTGAATGCGTGGAATCCGGCGGCACCGTGGTATTGGCCCATGCCCGACGGGCCGATGCCGCCGAACGGCAATCCGCTTTGCGCGAATTGCATCACGGTGTCGTTGATGGCGACGCTGCCGACGGTCGTGCGGTTCAGGACGCGCTCGATGTTTGCCGCGTTGGTATCGAAGTAATACAACGCCAGCGGGCGTGGTCGCGCGTTGACGTAATCGATCGCTTCGTCGAGCGAATCGCTGGCGATCAGCGGCAAGATCGGTCCGAAGATTTCTTCGTTCGCGAGCGCGAGCGTTTCGTCCGGCTCGATCACGAGCGTCGGTGCGAGGATGCGTTTCGCCACATCGCCCGGCGCGAGTTTGATGACCTGCGTGCCCGCGGCGCGCGCCTGTCGGAGATACGCGACTTGACGCTCGAACTGGCCGGCGTTGACGATGCTCGCGTAGTCGGGATTTTCGGCAACCGTGCCGTAACGCCGCGCGACGTACGAACGCATGGCTTCCACGAACGCGGCCATCTTTGCGCGCGGGACGAGCACGTAATCCGGTGCGATGCACGTCTGTCCCGCGTTGAGGAATTTGCCCGCCGCGATACGGTCGACAGCCGTCGCGATCGGATAATCCTCAGCGAGAATGACGGGCGATTTTCCGCCGAGTTCGAGCGTCACCGGCGTGAGATTTTTCGCCGCCGCCTGCATCACGAGACGGCCGACGGCGGTCGATCCGGTGAAGAACAGATGATCGAACGGCAGCGCGGCGAAGTTCGCTGCGACATCGGCGCCGCCGAGAATTGTCGCGACGCGGTCGTCCGGAAATACATTTGCGAGCACATCGCGCAACAGTTGCGACGTGCGCGGCGTATGTTCGGACGGCTTGAGCATCACGTGATTGCCGGCGGCGATCGCGGTCGCGAGCGGAACCAACGCAAGATTCACCGGATAATTCCACGGCGCGATCACGCCAACGACGCCGAGTGGCTGATTGCGGATTTCTGTTCTGCCGGGAAAGAACATCCAGTCGGCGGCGGCGCGCTCGGGTTTCATCCAGCGACGCATGTTCGCGCGCAGATGATCGATCGCACTCAACGCCGTCATGCCGTCGGTGAGCAAGGATTCATGGCGCGGACGTCGACCGAAATCGGCGCTCATCGCGTCGGCGAAGGGGCCTAGATGCGCTTTCAGCACCGCGCGCAGACGTTTCAGATCGTCCATGCGTTGCGCGTAACCGGGCACGACGCGTTGCTGCGCGGCGCGCATCGCGGCGAGTTGCGCAGCCAGATCGTCGGCCGAAAAGGTCTCCATGACGATAGTTTAGTGCCGTGCCGCTTTCCGCGCGCGTTATGATGAAAATATGAATATCCGACCGTATCGCAATCGCATGCCGAAGCTGGGTTCGGCCGTCTATATCGACGAAGCCGCCGTCGTTATCGGCGACGTGGAACTCGGCGACGATGTTTCATTATGGCCGTGCACGGTCGCGCGCGGCGACGTCAATCGCATCGTCATCGGCGCGCGGACGAACGTGCAGGATGGCGCGGTGTTGCACGTGACGCACGATGGTCCGTACACGCCGGGTGGAATGCCGTTGATCGTCGGCGCGGATGTGACGATCGGCCACAGCGCGGTTATTCATGCGTGCACGATCGAGGATGTGTGTCTGATCGGCATGCACGCGACGGTGCTCGACGGTGCGCGCGTGAGCAAGCATTCGATGATTGGCGCGGGCGCGGTGATCGGTCCGGGCAAGCTGATCGGCGAAGGCGAATTGTGGGTCGGCAATCCGGCGCGATTGCTGCGCAAACTCACCGACGTGCAGATCGAACAACTGCATTATTCCGCGCAGCATTACGTGCGATTGAAGAACGAATATCTGGCGGCGTCGGAAGAAAAACTCAGAGCGGTGCGCTAGCCGTTTCAAGTTCGGCGAGAATCGCGAGCGCTTCGTTGGTCGATGTGCCGCACATCGATGCGCTGGGGCGCAAACGCGAACATACGAGCGGCCGTTCCGGTCGGCCGAACAGGTTGCAGCGATTCGCATCGTCGAGTTGAACGCAACGAACGCCAGCCGGTTTGCCGTTTGGCATGCCTGGAATTGCGGAGGATATCGAAGGCGCGATACAACACGCGGCGCAGCCGATGCGACAGTCCATGTCAGTCGCTTGCATCGAGCGGCGCTTCGGCTCGCAACTCGTTATAGATGGCGTCGGTTTCAGGTCGAACGTCGTTCCAGATTGCGAACGCTTCGGCGGCTTGTTCGACGAGCATGCCGAGTCCGTCGAACACGCGTGTCGCGCCGGCTTGTCGTGCGAACGCGATGAAATTTCGCGCCGCTTTTCCATAAGAAAGGTGATAACAGACAGTGTTCGGCGCGATGAGGTGCGCCGGCAGTTTGTGGTGCGCGCCGCTGTGGCCGGCCGACGTCGCATCGATGACGACATCGAACGCGTGTTCGTTGCGAAAATCGGCGACGGTATTCGTCATCACGCGTTCCGGATCGGCCAGTGCGTCGGCGAGCGCAGCAGCACGAGCCGGCGTGCGGTTGCTGATGACGAGCGATTCGATATTCGTTTCCAGCAGAGCAAAGGCTGCCGCGCGCGCCGCGCCGCCGGCGCCGAGTATCAGGACTCGCCGGCCATACAAATTGATGTGGTGACGTTGAACCAGATCCTCGATCAGGCCCGGACCGTCGGTGTTGTCGCCGCGCCAGTGGTTATCGAGTCGGCGCGAAAGGGTGTTCACCGCACCGATGCGCTGCGCGAAATCCGAAAGCTCCGCGCACATCGGCACGACGAGGGATTTCAGCGGAAGCGTGATGTTGGCGCCGATGCCACCGTCGCGATTGAATTCAGCGAGTTGATCTTCGAACGTCGCGGCCGGCGCATGAATTGCCGTGTAGGTCAGCGGAATGTTCGTTTTTTTCGAAAACGCCGAGTGGATGCGCGGCGAGAGCGAATGCGCAATGGGATCGCCGAAAACGGCGAACCGTTTCACTCCGCCAGCCACTGCGCGGCTTGCATCGCGAAATACGTGAGGATCGCGTCGGCGCCGGCGCGCTTGATCGACGTCAGCGTTTCGAGCACGCACTGTTTTTCATCGAGCCATCCGTTCGCGGATGCGGCTTTCAGCATCGCGTATTCGCCGCTGACTTGATACGCGAACGTCGGCGCGCCGAATTTCTGCTTCACATTGCGAATGACATCGAGATACGGCAGCGCGGGCTTGACCATCACCATGTCCGCACCTTCGGCCAGATCGAGTTCGGTCTCGCGGATCGCTTCCAACGCGTTGGCCGGATCCATCTGATAAGTATACTTGTTGCCTTTTCCCAATTTGGCGCCGGAGCCGACCGCGTCGCGGAACGGTCCGTAGAATGCGGATGCGTATTTCGCCGAATAGGCGAGGATGCGCGTGTGGATGTGGCCGCTTTCTTCGAGCGCTTTGCGGATGGCGCCGATGCGGCCGTCCATCATGTCGGATGGCGCGACGACGTCGGCGCCGGCGTCGGCGTGCGACACGGCTTGTTTCACGAGTGCTTCGATGGTCGCGTCGTTCATCACGTAGCCGGTGGCGTCGATCAATCCGTCCTGGCCGTGCGTGGTGAATGGATCGAGGGCGACGTCGGTGATCACGCCCAATTCCGGATGCGCTTTCTTCAGTGCGCGGACGGTGCGCTGAACGAGTCCATTCGCGTTCCATGCTTCGCGCGCGTCTTCGGACTTCGCGTCGTCCGGCGTCGACGGAAAAAGTGCGAGCGCTGGAATGCCGAGTGCGTGCGCGTCTCCGGCGAGCTTCACCATCAAATCGATCGAGAGGCGCTCGACGCCGGGCATCGACGCAACCGGTTGCCGCGCGTTCTCTCCTTCGCAGACGAAAACCGGCAGGATGAAGTCCGACGGACTCAGCTTGGTTTCGCGCATGAGTGCGCGGCTGAACGCGTCGCGACGCATCCGGCGCATGCGAATCTGAGGGTAAGCCATGGAAAACTCCGTGTAACTCGCGTGCATTTTAATGCGGATTGCATGGTTTCATGTCAGCTCTTGCAAACGATTACCGTAACTGGTGAGATGACGCCCGCATTCGCCCACGCGGCCATGCCGCATGATCGTGTTCTTAATTGGGGATTGCGGTTCGTGCCGCACGATGCAGCGCAGTGACGCGTCCGGTCGCCTACGGCAGCCGCGGCGTGGCGACGCCCTGCGATAGTTGAGTTCTGGCGGAGGGAACGGAACGTGGAGGGGATTCTGGTCGTCGAGCGGTCGGCAACGCTGGGGCATTTGCTCAAGCGGACACTCGGCGCTGCCAGCATCACGCCCAGCGGGGAATTGTCGAGTTATCTGGAAGCGCTCGATCATCTGCAGCGCTCCGCCGAACTCGGCCAGAACTATCGACTGGTTTTGATCGGCGCGCCCGCGCGCATGACGCGTGAGTTTTCCGCGCTGCTCGAATTCTTCAAAGGTCCGGGCAATCGCGTACCCGTTTTGATGATGGCGCACGAGCGCTCGCCGGACCTGACGCAATTCGTCGAGTCGCGTCAGCCGTCGAACCTGATCATGTGGGCCGACTTCAGTCGCATTCCGGGCGCGATCCGCGCGATGGCGCCGCAGCAACCTGCGATGGCGCCTGCTGCAAACGAGCCAAAGGCGGAAGCGGCGCCGGTGCCGACCGAAACGCCGCCAGTGCCGTCGGCGGGCATCCGCATTTTGTTCGTCGACGATTCGCAAAGCGTGCGGCTAGCCTATCGTCAATTATTGGAGCGCAATGGGTTCAATGTGGCCACCGCGAGCACGTTGCGCGAAGCGGTGGATATGTCGTCGGACGGCGGATTCGATCTCGTCATCGTCGATTACTTCTTGCCCGACGGCAACGGTGACGAGCTGTGTCGTCGACTCTCGGGCAAACCGGGCGCTCCGTCGCTGGCGATCATCACGGGTACGTATCGCGAAGACGTCATCAAGCGCTGTCTCGATGCGGGCGCGATGGAATGCATGTTCAAGAACGAGGCGAAGGAATTGTTCCTCGCCCGCGTTCGCACGCTGAGCCGACAGATCACGACGCAGAAATCCGTCGAAGCGGAACGGCAGCGGCTCGACGGCATTCTCGGTTCGGTCGGCGATGGTGTGTACGGCGTGGATGGGAACGGTGTGATCACGTTCGTCAATCCGACCGGTTTGCGCCTGCTCGGTTTGAAGGATGAAAGCGAAGCCGTCGGCAAGCGCGCGCACGATGTCATCCACTACGCATCCGACGACGGCGGACGCATCGATGCGAGCGAATCGGCGCTCAATCGCGCGTATGCGCAAGGCGAATCGTTGTCCGCGCACGAAACGGTATTCTGGAAAAAGTCCGGCGAAGGCATTCCGGTCGAATGCACCGTGCTGCCGCTCGCGATCCAGCAGCGCCGCGAAGGTACGGTCGTGGTGTTCCGCGATATTTCCGAACGCAAAAGTGCCGAACGCCTGCGCTGGGAACTGACGCACGATCGCCTCACCGGTTTGGCGAATGCGCGTCACTTCAATCACACGCTGACGCAGGAATTGAACAAACGTCGCGATAACGGCGGGTATGCGGCGGTGCTGTACATCGACATCGATCGCTACAACTACATCATCGACACCGCGGGACCGACCGGCGCGGAACAACTGCTGGTCGAGGTTGCGTCGGGTATCAGCAAACGTCTGCGCGAAGGCGACATGCTCGCGCGCATCGAAGGCGATCGGCTCGCGCTGCTGCTCACTGGTGTGCAACTGGAAAACCTGTTTCCGGTTGCCGACAATTTTCGTGAACTGATGCATCAGTGTCGCTACGTCGCGCATAACCAGCAGCGGCATTGCACGGCATCGATCGGCGTGGCGGTTGTCAGCAAAGACACCCCATCGAGCGAATACGCGCTCGAACATGCGCGACTCGCGTGCAAGACGGCGAAGCAGCGTGGTCGCGATCAAACCGAAATCTACGTCGGCGAACACGACGCGCGCATCGCGCGCGAAATCGAAGCCGGCTGGACCGATCGCCTGCGCACCGCGCTCGAACAGGAACGTTTCATTTTCCTCGTGCAGCCGATCGTGCCGCTGGCGGCGTTGCCGACGACCGAAAGCGCGGTCGTGCAACGTCAAGGCTGGCGCGTCAACGGCGCGGGCAACGGCGGTCTCGAATACCTGTTCGAAATCCTGATCCGCATGGTCGGCAAGGACGGTCAGCTCATTTCGCCCAGTGTGTTCGTGCCGTTGGCCGAACGCGTCGGCATGATGCCGAAGGTCGATTTGTGGGTGGTCAACCGCTTGGTGAAACATTTGGCGGGCTTGAAAAACATGAAGGCGCCGATCGCGTTCAACGTCAATCTGTCGAACATGACGTTGGCCGATCCGGAATCGCTCGCGCTGATCGAGGCGGCTATCCGCAGTTCTGGCGTGCAGGCGCGCCAGCTCGTGTTCGAGATCACGGAAACGAGCGAACTCACGAGTCTGCATATCGCGCGCAAATTCATTTCGGCACTCAAAAAATTGGGTTGCCGCTTCGCGCTGGACGACTTCGGCACCGGCTTCTCGTCGTTCACGCACTTGCGTCATCTGCCGGTCGATTTCGTCAAAATCGAAGGCAGCTTCGTTGAAGGCATGGCGGGCAGCGATCTGGATCGCAAAATGGTCGGTTCCATCACCCAGTTGGCGCAATCGCTGACGCTGAAGGTCATCGGCGAACACGTCGACAGCTTTGCCACGCTTCAGGCGCTGCGCGCGAGTGGCGCGGAATATGCTCAGGGTAATTACCTGGGTGAACCGCGGCCCTTACGCTCGATCGATTTCGGCGCACTTTTCCCCGCCAAATAGATCTACCCGTAAAGAACCGCGACGCAGTTCCGATAAGGACTGTGTGGCAGTTCAGCGACGGTTCTTTCCCAAGGGTTTAGAATTCGTTAAAGTCGTTTAGCGTCCGCTGTCTGGGTGAGAAACCTTTACAACGCGTTAAGATTGCATTATAACCTCTTGAAAAGAGGCACATAAGAAATGTCCCCGATTATCAGTTTTCTGCTCATCTGCGGCTTCTCCGGACTGCTCTTCGTCTCCGTACGACGCATTCCGGAAGGTCAGGTCTACACGCTGCGCCGCATCGGCGGGCACATGCGAACGGTCGGATCGGGTTTGCACGTCGTGCTGCCCTTCGTCGAAAAGGTGATCCACAAGATTCGCCTGCTCGGCAACGTCGTTGCCGTCAATGTTCCGACGCCGTCCGGCGACACGCTGCAGGGAAACATTTACGTGCAGGTCGTTGATGCGCGCCGCGCCGACGAAGTGATCGACACCGTGCCGGAAATGCTGTCGCGCCGCGTTTGCGACATCTGCGTGCAGACCGCCGAAGAAAACGATTCCGACCGCAACCGCCGCATCAAGATGCAGCTCAACAGCGAGCTCGGCGAACGCGGCCTGTTGATCACGCGCGTGCAACTCACGCAGAGCTGACGCGCTCAATCTCGGGGCATTCGCCCCGAGCCTGCATTCCGCTGGATTTTGCGCCGCCGGGCACGGATACTTGCCGGCCCTGCGCGGCAATTCGTTTGGCCGTGCGCCGAGGAGCCGCATGAATCCGACCACCGATCGCGCCGCGTCGTACGCTCGCCTCAAAGCGGGCATGGCCGAACTCGGCCTGGCGGCGACGGCTGATCAAATCGAGAAACTGCTCGACTACGTCGAACTGCTTTTTCGCTGGAACGGAACGTACAACCTGACGGCGGTGCGCGGCGTCGCCGAAATGATCGATCGCCATGTGATCGACTCGCTAGCGATCGCGAAATTCGTGCGCGGCGAAACGCTGGCCGATATCGGTTCCGGTGCCGGTTTGCCCGGCATTCCGCTGGCAATCCTGGAACCGTCGCGCAACTGGACGCTGATCGACAGCAACGGCAAAAAAGCGCGCTTCCTGCGCGAGGCCGTGCGGGCGCTGACGCTGACGAACGTGCGCGTGGAAAACGCGCGCGTCGAAGACGTGAAAGGACAATTCGAGACCGTCACCGCGCGCGCTTTCGCGAGCGTGGCGGAGATGGTGAACCTCGGCGGGCATTTGCTCGCGCGCGACGGCATTCTCCTCGCGATGAAGGGATTGATGAACAAGGACGAGATTCTCGGTCTGCCGCCCGACTTCATCGTCGCGACGATTGTTCCACTCGTCGTGCCGGGTACCGACAAAGCTCGCCATCTCGTCGTCGTTCGCCGCGCTACTATGTTCAAGGAACATGCCGCATGAAGGTGCAGCCGTGACAACCCGCATCATCGCGGTCGCCAACCAGAAAGGCGGCGTGGGTAAAACAACGACGGCCGTAAATCTCGCCGCGGCGCTGGCGGAGACGCGCCGAAAAATCCTGCTGATCGATCTCGATCCGCAAGGCAATGCGACGATGGCGTCGGGCGTCGACAAGCGCACGGTCCAATATACCGGTTGCGAAGTACTGCTCGACGAAACAAGTATACAAAGCGCCATTTTACCCACGCCGGCGGGCTTCGATATTCTTCCCGGCAACCGCGATCTCACCGC
>DATBAU010000170.1:0-3648 GCA_036271355.1 Rudaea sp.
AAACGCATCCGGTCACCGGCGGCGGTTCGTGGGTCGAATACGACGGCACCTCCGTCGTGCGCAAAGTGTGGAACGGGAAAAGCAATCTCGGCGAACTCGAAGTCGATAGTCCGTCGGGACATCTCGAAGGTTTTTCGCTGCGCGTCTACAACCCGAAGTCGAAGCAGTGGAGCATCTACTGGTCGAACAGCAGCGATCCGGCGATCGGCGCGCCAATGATCGGCGGTTTCAGCAGCGGACGCGGCGAATTTTTCGGACAGGACACCGTCGAGGATCGCGCCGTCCTCGCGCGATTCATTTTCTCCGGCGTGTCGAAAACGAAATTCCAGATCGAGCAGGCGTTCTCGCTCGACGGCGGCAAAACGTGGGACACGAACTGGATCGCGAACTTTACGCGGGATGAGTCATGAATAAGGAATCGAACATGAGGTTTGCAAAACGTTTCGGCATCGGCGCGCTCGTTCTCGCGCTGTCGGGGTTCGCACTCGCATTCGCAGACGAAAAACCCGTCGCGCCGACGGAACGCGACGGCGCTCACGATTTCGATTTCGATTTCGGCACGTGGAACACGCACATCACGCGGCGCGTGCATCCGCTGACGGCATCGGCGGAATCGATCGAACTCGCGGGAACGGTCGATGTTCGCAAACTGTTCGAAGGCCGCGCGGCGCTGGAGCAGATCGAAGTCGACGGACCGAAAGGTCATTGGGAAGGCATGTCGATCTTTCTTTACGATCCGGCCGGACATCAATGGAGCCAGACGTTCATCAACTCCGCGCACGGCGCGTTTTCCAACGGCTTGATCGGATCGTTCAAGGACGGTCGCGGCGAACTGTTCGCGCAGGACACGCTCGACGGTCGCTACATCCTGATCCGTGGCGTGTGGTCCAACATCACGGCCGATGCGCATCGCTACGAAGAATCGTATTCCGACGACGGCGGCAAAACCTGGGAAGTGGAATTCACCGCGAACCTGACGAGGAAAAAAGCATGAGTCGCCGCACGCTGATTTCATTGCTCGCATTTGTCGCATCGATGTCGCTCAACGCACACGCTGTCGAAAACACGGCGAATGCGCATCACGACGGCGCGCACGATTTCGATTTCGATATCGGTTCGTGGAAAACGCATTCGAAACGCCTGATGCATCCGTTGACCGGATCGAACGACTGGATCGAGATGGACGGAACCACCGACGTCAAACCGATCTGGGGCGGTCGCGCGAACATCGCGGAGTTCAACGCCGAAACACCGACCGGACATCTCGAATTGATCGCGCTGCGCGTTTACAACCCGACAACGCAACAGTGGAGCGTGAATTTCGCCACGCCGAACGTCGGCAAACTGGGCGAGGTTCCCGGCGTCGGCGAATTCCGCAATGGACGCGTCGATTTCTACGATCAGGAATCGTACAACGGCAAAGCGATCCTGTTGCGTTTCTCGGTCTGGGGCATCACGCCCGACACCGCGCAATCGGAACAGGCGTTCTCGCCGGACGGCGGAAAGACGTGGGAAGTGAATTGGATCAATCACTACACGCGCGTTTCGTCAAAGGAAACAAACGTCGGCACCGACGCGACGGCGAAGTAACGTGAATCGAAACCGAATCCCGTTCGGCGGACGCGTGCGCCGGACCGGCGAGAGGAGCAAACTAGCGTTGTGAATGCGCGCGCACCGGAAGCGGCGCAGGACGAAAACAGGGAGGTACGCGATGTCGCAACAACGCGAAGTGATCGTTCTCATCGGTAGTCTGCGCAAGGCGTCGCTGAGCCGCAAAGTCGCCAACGCGCTGATCGAACTCGCGCCCGCCGGATTGCGTTGCCGCATCGCCGAGATCGGCGATCTGCCGGTTTTCAACGAGGATCTGGAAACCGACGCACCGCCGTCGTGGACGAGGCTGCGCAAGGACGTGAAGAATTGCGACGCCGTGATTTTCGTCACGCCCGAATACAACCGCTCGATGCCCGGCGGTCTGAAGAATGCGCTCGACGTCGCGTCGCGACCGGAAGGCAAGAACATGTGGGCAAAAAAACCAGCAGCCGTGGTCAGCGTCACGCCGTACAAGCTAGGCGCGTTCGGCGCGAATCACGCCATCCGGCAAACTTTCGTTTTCCTCGACATGCCGGCGATGCAACAACCCGAAGCGTACATCGGCGAAGCGGCGAAACTGTTCGACGACGACGGCAAACTCGCGAACGACGACACGCGCAAGTTCCTCACCAAATTCATGCGCGCGTTCTCGAAATGGATCGACGCGACACGCATGTAACCGCGATTCGTCGAACGCAAAACGTCGCGGTCGATCGTCACTCGAATGTCACGTCCTCTCTCTACCTTTGACGGCGCCACTGTCCGGCGCCCACGTGCGAAGAGCCGATGTCGACGTTTCGCGACCGAATCGATCATTACGTTTTCAACGCCATTTATTCCCGCTCGCTCGTCTACAACGCGTGCTGGGAAGATCCCGCCGTCGACCGGCAAGTGCTCGGCATTTCCGACGACGACACCGTCCTCGCGATCACGAGCGCGGGCTGCAACGTGCTCGACTACGCACTGCTCAAACCGCGGCGCATTTATGCGGTCGACGCCAATCCGCGCCAGACGGCGTTGCTCGAACTAAAACTGTCGGGCATCAAAAATCTCGAGTTCGACGACTTCTTCGCAATTTTCGGCGAGGGCTATCACGCCGATTTCCAGAATCTGTATACGCGACATCTTCGCGCCGATCTGTCCGACTTCGCCAAATCATGGTGGGACAAACACGGCAACTGGTTCACCAGCAAACGCGGCAGCTTTTATTTCCACGGATTATCCGGACTCGTCGCATCCGGTGTTCGTCATTATTTCCGCATGCGTCCGCGTTTGCGCCACGCGATGGACGAATTGATCGGCGCGCGCGATCTGCCCGAACAGCAGGCGATCTACGATCAGCGCATCGCGCCGCTCTTGTGGACGCGCGTGGTGAACTGGACCATCTCGCGCCAATTCGTGATGAGCCTGCTCGGCGTTCCGTATCCGCAACGCAAGCTCGTCGAAGCGCAGCATTCCAATGGCATCGCGAGTTTCATCCGCGGTTGCGTCGAATACGTTTTCCGCCAGTTGCCGCTCGGAAGCAATTATTTTTGGCGCCTGTATTTGACCGGCCGATACGACCGCGAATGCTGTCCGGAATATCTCAAGGAGAGCGGATTTCACGCGCTGAAAAACGGACTGGCCGATCGCATTTCCGCGCACACAACGACAGTGACGCAATTTCTGGAAAACCATCGCGAGCCGATTTCGCGCTTCGTGCTGCTCGATCACATGGACTGGATGAGTTCGTATTATCCCGAAGCGCTCGTCGAGGAATGGAACGCGATCTGCGAACGCGCCGCGCCCGGCGCGCGCATCCTGTTGCGCAGCGCGCACGCGAAACCCGCGTATCTCGAAGAAATAAAAGTCGGGCCCGACCGCCGGCATCTGCGCGATCTGTTCACGTTTCTCGACGCGGAAGCGCACGCGCTGCAAACGCAGGATCGCGTTCACACCTATCCCGGATTCGTGATCGCCCATGCCCCTGCTTGAGCGATTGCAAAACGATTTCGTCGTGTTGCGGCAATTGATTCGCGGCATGCCGCGCGATGTCGGTCACGCGCAACAACTGCAAGC
>DATBAU010000171.1:0-3169 GCA_036271355.1 Rudaea sp.
GAACAAATCCACACCCGACATCACGATGGGCGTGTTTCTCACCTCGCCTGACGGCCGCTACGACCTGAATTATTTGTCGAACTACATGATCCTGCACATCAAGGACGAGCTGGCGAAAATCGACGGCGTCGGCGACGTGCAGCAGTTCGGCGGCGGCAATTATTCGATGCGCGTGTGGCTCGATCCGGACAAAGTCGCCGCGCGCGGACTGACCGCGACCGACATCGCCAGCGCGATTCGCGAACAGAACGTGCAGGTCGCGGCGGGACAACTCGGTTCGTCGTCCGCGCCGAATGTTTCGGACGGATCGACCAAACCGAATTTCCAGATCGCGGTGAACACGAAAGGCCGACTCGTCGACGAAGAGGATTTCGGCAACATCATCGTGCGCACCGGCAATGACGGACAGATCACGCGGCTGCGCGATGTCGCACGTGTGGAACTCGGTTCCGACAATTACGCGCTGCGCGCGATGCTCAACAACAAGACGGCGGTCGGCGTCGGCATTTTTCAGCGTCCGGGCAGCAATGCGATCGCGATCTCGGATGCCGTGCGCGCGAAGATGGCCGAATTGAAAAAATCATTTCCTGACGGCATCGACTACGATCCTGCGTACGATCCGACCGTGTTCGTGCGCGGCTCGATCAGCGCCGTGCTGCACACGCTGATCGAAGCGATTCTGCTCGTCGTCATCGTCGTGATCGTGTTCCTGCAGACGTGGCGCGCGTCGATCATTCCGCTGCTCGCCGTGCCCGTCTCGCTGATCGGCACGCTCGGCGTGATGCATCTGTTCGGATTCGGATTGAACACGCTGTCGTTGTTCGGACTCGTGCTCGCGATCGGCATCGTCGTCGATGACGCGATCGTCGTTGTCGAAAACGTCGAGCGCAACATCAGCGAAGGCCGCTCGCCGATCGAGGCGACGAAACAGGCGATGCGCGAAGTGACCGGTCCGATCATCGCAACCGCGCTCGTGCTGTGCGCCGTGTTCCTGCCGACGGCGTTCATCAGCGGATTGTCCGGCGAGTTCTACAAACAGTTCGCGCTGACGATTGCGATTTCAACGGTGATCTCCGCGTTCAATTCGCTGACGTTGTCGCCCGCATTATCGGCGCTGCTGCTGAAATCGCACGACGCAAAACCCGATCGCTTGACGCGACTGCTCAACGCCGCGCTCGGCTGGTTTTTCCGTCCGTTCAATCGTTTCTTCGCGTGGGCGTCGAACGGCTACGTCGGCACGGTGAGCCGCGTGCTCGGCCGCAGTTCGATCGCGGTTTTCATTTATGCCGGTTTGATCGCACTGACCGCGTTCGGTTTCGCGCGCACGCCGAGCGGTTTCGTTCCGCCGCAGGACAAACAATATCTCGTCGGCTTCGCGCAGTTGCCGGATGCGGCGACGCTCGACCGCACCACCGACGTGATCCGCCGCATGACCGATGTCGCGCTGAAAACACCGGGTGTCGAATCCGTCCCCGCGTTTCCGGGATTGTCGATCAACGGTTTCACCAATGCGCCGAACATGGGCATCGCGTTTACGCCACTGAAACCGTTCGATGAACGTCGCGATCAGTCGATGTCCGCGGGCGCCATCGCGATGGCGATGAACATGAAGTTCTCGCAAATCCAGGACGCGTTCATCGCGATCTTCCCGCCGCCACCCGTGCAAGGACTCGGCACGATCGGCGGTTTCAAATTGCAGATCGAAGATCGCGCGAATCTCGGCGCCGACGAATTGTACAAACAGTTGGAGAACGTGATCGCGAAAGCGAGCAAGCGCCCGGAACTCGCGGGCGTGTTTTCAGGATTCCAAGTGAACGTACCGCAGATCGATCTGGAAGTCGATCGCGAGAAAGCGAAATCCGCCGGCGTGCCGCTGCAGAATATCTACGACACGATGCAGATGTATCTCGGCTCGCTGTACGTGAACGACTTCAACCGCTTCGGTCGCACATATCAAGTGAACGCGCAGGCCGAACCGGGATTCCGTCTCAACGCCGCCGACATCGGGCGACTGAAAACGCGCAACGAACGCGGCGACATGATTCCGCTCGCGAGCTTCGTCACCGCGCGCGAAACATCCGGCCCCGATCGCGTGCCTCACTACAACGGCTATCTCGCCGCCGAACTCAACGGTGCCGCCGCGCCCGGCTTCAGTTCCGGCCAGGCACAAACGGCAATCGAAGAAGTGCTCGCGCAAGAATTGCCGAACGGCATGAGCTACGAATGGACCGATCTGACCTTCCAGCAGATCCTCGCCGGAAACACGATGATCTACATTTTCCCGCTGGTCGTGCTGCTGGTGTTCCTCGTGCTCGCTGCGCAGTACGAAAGCGTGACGTTGCCGCTCGTCGTCATCCTGATCGTGCCGATGTGTCTGCTGTGCGCGATCCTCGGTGTGACGATCATGTCGGGCGACAACAACATCTTCACGCAAATCGGACTCATCGTGCTCATCGGACTCGCGTGCAAGAACGCGATCCTGATCGTCGAATTCGCGAAAGATCGCGAAGCGATGGGCGAATCCGTTTGGCAGGCCGTGCTCGACGCGTGCCGGCTGCGTCTACGCCCGATCCTGATGACGTCGCTCGCGTTCGTGATGGGCGTGATCCCGCTCGTCACCTCGCACGGTGCCGGCGCGGAAATGCGCCGCGCGATGGGCGTGGCGGTGTTTTCCGGCATGCTCGGCGTGACATTCTTCGGCCTGCTGCTGACGCCGGTCTTCTATCTGCTGGTGCGTCGCCGGCGCGCGAAGCGATTGCAAAATCCGGATGCAGACAACACATCTCCAACGCTGAATCTGGTCACCACCACTCACTGATTTTCATTGAAGAAGGAGTTTCACATGTCCAAGAAAATCGCACTCGTCACCGGCGCCACGCGCGGAATCGGTCTCGAAACCGTTCGTCAGCTCGCCGCCAAGGGAACGCACGTCATCCTCGCCGGACGCGACAAATCGAAAGCCGAAGCGGCGGCGAGATCGCTGAAATCCGCGCAGCTCGACGTCGATTCGATCGCGCTCGACGTGACGGATTCGAAGAGCATCGCCGCCGCCGTCGGCGAGATCACGCGCAAGCACGGGCGCCTCGACATTCTGATCAACAACGCCGGCGTTTTCATCGACGACGGGCAGAAGAAACCGTCCGAACAATCGATGGACGTGTGGCGCAAA
>DATBAU010000172.1:0-11134 GCA_036271355.1 Rudaea sp.
ATACACGTGATCGCATCGAACTGCCCCGGCATTTCGCGCGCAAGATCTTCGACCGCGATTTCGCGATAGTCGACGTTCAAATTCGACTCGTGGAGATGCAATCGCGCGACATCGAGCACGCGTGGCGCAAGATCGATCGCGATGACGTTCGCGCCGGCGCGCGCCAATGCTTCGCTGAGAATGCCACCGCCGCAACCGACGTCGAGCACGCGCGCGCCTTTCAACGTGACGCGTTCGGCGACGTAAGCGAGACGCACCGGATTGAGATCGTGCAGCGGACGCGATTCGCCGTCCGCATCCCACCAGCGTGCGGCGAGGCGATCGAACTTGGCGGTTTCGGCATGGCTGACGTTGGCGGTCATGGTGTTCTCACGGGCACGGTGCGAGCGCGCGACGCACTTGTAGTCGGACGTCCAAATCGGCCGATGCGGCGTCGGGCTCATCGACGGTGAAGTCTAGTGTGTACCGCGCCGCGCTGCGCGGCGTGAAATACGTACCCCAGCTATCGTCCTCGCCGATTGGGAATCGTTGAACGTGGACGACGCCCGGTTCTACAGCCACATCGATAAGTCGGCCCGGTTGATAAATGAAGGCGTGTTGCGGATCGTCGCTCGCGTACAGCCGTGTCCACTCAGACAGGTGATTCTGAAGCGACAAAACGATATGGCCGCGTTCGTCGCGCAACGTGATCGTGATCAGTGCTTGCGGGCGGATATCTTCGGAATTCGTCGTTTTCGGCGCGACCGCCACGCCGATGATCGATTCGACGTTCGGCAATCCTGCGAGCGTGTAATGCGCATGGCTGAGTTGATCGAGAGCGATCGGCCCAAGGTCGACGGTGTATCCGTCCTGACACAGCGCGGACGGCGCCGGATGGCTCGTGAATGTGCCGTCGCCGCGATACGCCTCGTAATGTTTGAGCGGAACCGTGCATCCGCTCAGCGCAAACACAATAGCGAACACGATCCGCTTCATCCGCGATAGGAACCGATGCGATCGCACCAGCTTCTTGCTTTTTCGCGCAATGCATTAGCATCGATGTTGAGCACGACGCAGTTCTCGACTTTTCGCGCACCGGCGATCCACACGTCGCTGACCTGATGACGACCCGTCGCGTAGACGAGTTGCGAAACGGGGTTGTATGTCGGCTCGGTTTCAAGCGCGTCGAGACGCACGGCGACGAGATCGGCCTGTTTGCCGACCACGATCGAGCCGACGCGATCGGCAATGCCGAGTGCGCGTGCGCCGTTCAATGTCGCAGCTTGTAATGCATACGCTGCGTCGAACGCGCTCGCGTCGCCCGATACGCCTTTCGCCAGCAGCGCGGCGGTGCGCGTTTCGCCGAACATATCCAGATCGTTGTTACTCGCGCAGCCGTCGGTGCCGATCGCGAGATTCACGCCGGCGCGGCGCAGTTTTTCCGCCGGACAAAATCCGCTCGCGAGCTTGAGATTGGATTCCGGACAATGCGCGACGCTCGATCCGGCCTCGGCGAGTTGCGCGATTTCGGTGTCGAGAAGCTGCGTCATGTGCACAGCGATCAGGTGATCGTTGACCAATCCGAGCGTTTTCAATCGCGCGAATGGACGCTGACCGTATTGTTTCTTGGCGTCTTCGATTTCCTGCGCGGTTTCGTGCAGGTGAATATGGACGGGAATATCGAGTTGATCCGACAACATGCGGATACGCGTGAAACTTTCGTCGGCGACGGTGTAAGGCGCGTGCGGCGCCAACGTCACGCTGATCAGCGATTCGGATTTCAGCGTGTCGTAAACCGCGAGGTTCTTGTCGAAATATTCGTCTCGACTTTTTGCCCATGCGCTCGGGAATTCGATGAACGGCAAACCGATCGCGGCGCGAAAACCGTGGCGCAGATACGTCGTGGCTTGCACGTCGGGGAAAAAATAATTCTCGTTGCAGCAGGTCGTGCCGCCGCGAAGCATTTCGGCAATAGCGAGCTCCACGCCGTCGCGCACGAATTCCGGGCCCACCGCTTTCGCTTCAGCCGGCCAGATGTGTTCCTGCAACCAGGTCATCAACGGCAGATCGTCGGCAAGTCCGCGCATCAGCGTCATCGCGTTGTGCGTGTGCGCGTTGACGAGGCCGGGAATCAGCGCGTGTTCGCCGAGATCGACGCGCGTGGCGTTCGCGTATTTCGTGCGCGCCTGATCGATCGGCAGGATGTCGGCGATGACATCGCCCGCGAGCGCAACGCAGTGACGCTCGAGAATCGTACCTTCCGGTTCGACCGGAAAGACCCAGCGCGCTTCCAAAAGATGATCGACCGGTTTCATTGGCTTCGCTGTTCCGTGCGACATTCGGGCGGCGCGAATTACTTCACGCGGCCCTGATATTCGCCGGTGCGCGTGTCGACTTTGATTTTTTCGCCCTGCTGCACGAACAGCGGAACGCGCACCGTCGCGCCGGTTTCGAGCTTGGCGGGTTTGCCGCCGCTACCGGCGGTGTCGCCTTTCACGCCAGGATCGGTTTCGACGATCGCCAGTTCAACGAAAGTCGGCGGAGCGACGAGCAGTGGCGCGCCGTTGAACAGCGTGACGATGCACTCTTCATTGCCTTTCAGCCACTGCGACGCATCGGCCATCGCGCTTTTGTCGGCGGCGATTTGCTCGTGCGTTTCCGGATGCATGAAATGCCAGAACTCGCCGTCGTTATAGAGGTATTCCATATCGGTATCGACGACGTCGGCAGCTTCGACGGAATCCGTCGATTTCATCGTGAGTTCGACCACCCGACCGGTCTTGAGATTGCGATACTTCACGCGCGTGAACGCCTGACCCTTGCCCGGCTTGATATATTCGGTATCGACGATCGTGCATGGATACGTGTCCACGATGATCTTCATGCCGTTCTTCACATCGTTCATGCCATAGCTGGCCATAGTCGCTCCGTTACGCAACGAGCCGCGTGATGAAAAGCGGCTAACATTGCTGTCTTGAAATAATCGAATTGGACGCTGGCGTCCGTAAGAATGCCAATGATACCCGCAACCCCCCTTCGCGCCCAACCACCGGCACGCTGGCAGCAGCTTTGGCGCGAGGCGATTACCGACGCGCGAGAATTACTTGACGCCGTGGGATTGGCTGATCGCGCCGACGAACTTCTGCCGGATCGTGACACCGGTTTCGCCGTGCGTGTGCCGCGCGGTTTCGTCGCGCGGATGCGCTACGGCGATGCGGACGATCCCCTGCTGCGGCAAGTTCTCGCGGTGCGCGAGGAATTGCTCGACGTGCCGGGTTTCTGCGACGATGCCGTCGGCGACAGTGACGCGCGTGTTGTGCGTGGCGTACTACACAAATACGACGGCCGCGCGCTTCTTATCGCGACCGGAACGTGCGCGGTGAATTGTAGATACTGCTTCCGCCGGCATTTTGATTATGCTGAAGACACCGCGGCGGCGAACCGTTGGCAAGCGTCGATCGAACACATACGTAATGACGCATCGATCGATGAGGTGATTCTATCCGGCGGCGATCCGCTGTCGTTGTCGACACCGAAGCTCGCCGAATTGACCGATGCGCTGGCCGGCGTCGCGCACGTGCGTCGGTTGCGCATTCACACGCGTTTACCCGTCGTACTGCCTGAGCGCATCGACACGGAATTTATCGCGTGGATGTCGCGGCTATCGTGGCCTATCGCCATCGTGCTGCACGCGAATCATGCGAACGAGATCGATAGTTCGGTCGCGGAAAGCGCGCAACGATTGCGCGCCGCCGGCGCTACCTTGCTGAATCAGTCCGTGTTGTTGCGTGGAGTCAACGATTCCGTCAATGCGCTGGCCGACTTGTCGGTGAAACTCTTCGACGCCGGTATCGTTCCGTATTACCTGCACCAGCTCGATCGCGTATCGGGCACGGCGCATTTCGAGGTCGACGACGCGCGCGCGCATACCTTGATGGAGGGATTGCGCGGACGTCTTTCCGGCTATCTGGTGCCGCGCCTGGTGCGCGAAATCGCCGGGCAGGATTCCAAGACGCCGCTATGACAAATGGCCCGTGACAACGGTATGTCATGGCCGTCCGGTGGAAATGGACGGCGGAATCGAGTAAAAGCTGTTCAGTAGCCCCGCATCGTGCCAATGAGCAAACAAGACAACGTCATCAAACTGCTGCTGATCGAGGATTCGGTCGAAGAAGCCGAGCAACTCATCAGCATGCTGCGCAACGGCGGCATCGCCGTGCGTCCTGCGCGCGCCGCGAACGCCGCCGAGCTGGAAAAGCAGGTCGGTACGAGCACACCCGACATCATCCTGGTCAACCTCGCCGCGCGCACGTTGAAGCTGCCCGACGTGACCGCCGCCGCCAATCGCACGGGCAAGGACATCGCGATCGTCGGCGTGACGACGAACGTCAACGAAGACACCATCGTCACCGCGTTCAACGAAGGTGCGCGCGGACTCGCGCTGCGCCACCGCGCCGAACATGTGCAGGCGGTGGTCAAACGCGAATTCGAAGGACTCAACATGCGCCGCAGCGTGCGGCGTCTGGAAACCTCGCTGCGCGAAACCGAGCGCCGCTGCGATGCGTTGCTGGATTCGTCACGCGACCCGATCGCCTATGTGCACGAAGGCATGCACGTGCGCGCGAACAAGGCGTATCTGGAAATGTTCGGCTTCGAAGAATTCGAAGACATCCAGGGCATGTCGATCCTCGACATGATTGCGCCCGACGACGCCGATGATTTCAAGACATTGCTCAAGAAACTGTCGAAGGGCGAAAAGCCGCCGCAGAAATTGAACCTCAAAGCACAACGCGGCGACGGCACCACCTTCGACGCTGTGATGGAATTCGCGGAAGCGAGCTACGAAGGCGAACCGTGTCAGCAGATCAGCTTCCGTCAGCAGACGGTGAGCGTGGAACTGGCGAAAGAACTCGACGTACTGCGATCGAAGGATCTGGTCACCGATCTTTACAATCGCCAGTACTGCTTGGCGGAACTCGATCGCGTCGTCGGCGAAGCGGCCAAAGGCCGCAACGATCAGGCGTTCATGCTGATCGAGCCCGACAACTTCCGCGCGCTGCTCGATACCGTAGGACTCGGCAACGCCGATCTACTGCTCGGCGACATGGCCAACCTCATGCGTCGGCACATCAAGGAAACCGACATCGCCGGACGCTTCGGCGAACACACGTTCGGTGTGGTCGCGGTCGGCCGTCCGCATGACGAAATCCGACAACTCGCCGAATCGCTGCGCAAGGCTTTCGAAGAACGCATCTTCGAAGTCGGCAAGCAGTCGGTGAACGTCAACGTCAGCATCGGCGGAACGCTGATCGGCGAAAAGAATGCAAATTCGGCGAGTGCTGTGAATCAGGCCACATCGTCGCTGCGCGCGGCGCAAGCCGAGGGCGGAAACCGCATCAACATCCTCGATCCGAACGCCAAGGACAAGGCCGACGAGGAAAAGAACAAGCACTGGCTCAAGCTCGTCAAGGAATCGCTGCAGAACAATGGCTTCATCTTGTTCTATCAGCCGATCATCAGCCTGCACGGCGCCGAGGGCGAGTTCTACGAAATCCTGTTGCGCATGCAAGGTCCGAAAGGCGAAATCGCGCCGAACTTCTTCATGCCGGTTGCAGAGCAATATGGACTGATGCCGCAGGTCGATCGCTGGGTGATCGCCAACGCGATCAAGGCGCTTTCGGAGCGCGAAAAGGCGGGCCACAAGACGACGTTTTTCGTCAAACTGACACCGCAATCGCTCGACGATCAGACGCTACTGCCGTGGATCGCACAGCGGTTGAAAAACGCGCGCCTACGCGGCGACGCACTCGTGTTCGAAATGCCGGAGAGCAAAGTCGTGACGAGCCTGAAACCGGCGCGCGCGTTCGTGACCGGACTCAAACAGATTCACTGCGGGTTCGCACTGGAACAATTCGGATCCGGCCTCAATTCGTTCCAGCTTTTGAAACACGTTGACGCGAATTACTTGAAGCTCGACCGTAATTTCATGGCCGAGCTGCCGAAGAACAAAGAGAATCAGGACAAGATCAAGGAACTCTGCGATCAGGCGCACCACGCCGGCAAGCTCACCGTGGCCGAGTTCGTCGAAGACGCGGCGAGCATGTCGATCCTGTTCTCATGCGGCGTGAATTTCGTGCAGGGGAATTTCCTGCAGGAGCCTGAGAAGGTGATGTCGTACGAGACGGCGTAGCCGGATGAGTCATCCTTCCGGGTGACATATCACGTGTTGATCACTGGTAACCGTTCGCAAATATCTGGTCGTCATGAACGATATAGGCATGGTCGACACCCATCGCGCCAATGATCGCGTCCGATCCCGATATCCCTACGGCACCCCCGAACCGCGAAGTAGACAGGTCGCCGAACGTCTGGCGGCGAAACCATTCTGTTCCCTCACGTGTGTAAGCGTAGGCGGCGTTGCTTCCGATGGCGCCGACGATCACCCGATTTCCAGAGACGGCCACCGCGCTGCCGAAGCGCTGCGCCGTTTCGGTTAGGGGCGATGATTGCGGCGTGAATGCAGTACCGGAATAAATGTAGACGGCACCTTGTCCGGCATTGAAATCCGGCGCACCGACCACGATGGTGCCGTTCGAAACGGCAACCGTGGCCCCGAATTGATCGTCTGCCGACCCGCCGGCGGCGATAAGTTTCTTCACTTCGGACCACGTTGTTCCCGAACGCCGAAACACGTAGGCGGCGCCTTTGTTCGCGTTGGAATGTGGCGCACCAAGTACCACGACATCACCGTCGATAGACGCGGACAACCCGACGGCGTCATTTGCTGCGGCGCTGGTCGCGGTCAGTTGCGATTGCAGTTCCCAACCCGCGGCTTGTCGGACGAAGACATAGGCGGCGCCGACACCGGCGTGACCCGGCGCGCTCACGACCATCGTGTCGCCGGAAATCGCGGTGGCGCAGCCGAATGTCTCAAAGGCGCTTGGCATCTGAGCCGACAACACGTCTGTCTGGCCCCAGCCCGAACTGTCCAGTTGGAAAACCTCAACGATGCCGTGTCCGCCCGCGGCCTCCGGAACACCAAGGACCGCCGCGTCGCCATCAATCGCTACGCCGTTGCATGGCAGGTAGCTGCTCGCATCGATCGCCGAATGCGCATAGGACAATGTCGTTCCGACGCTCATCTGCCACGTTCCCGACGCGTCTTTGAAATACGCCGTTGCGAAGCCAGACGCCTTGTCGGACTGTTTAGGCGCTGCCACGAGTGCTTCATTACCACTGATTGCGACGGAAAGCCCGAATTGGGGAATGTCTCCACTCATAGGCAGCGTGATATCAGAAAGGTAAGTTAACGTTGCTCCCTGCGACGACATTGCAAAGCCCCCCAACAATATCGTCGCTACATATAGTTTCGCTCGCATGATTCTCGCTCACACTAAAGATGAGCGCGAATTTTTCCTCAATAACGCTGCGCGAAACGGACAGACGTCCGACAAGATTCGGACAAATGTGATTTGGCTACGCCATACGTCGCAATGCCTCGATCCGCTCCTCTATCGGCGGATGACTCATGAACAACCGTCCGACGCCATGCTCGCCGTTGATCCCGAATGCCTGAAACGCCTTCGGCAACGTCGACGGATTTTGTCCAGCGAGTGACTGCAGCGCCGAGATCATGTTCTGGCGTCCGCCGAGCGTAGCACCGCCGGCATCGGCGCGGAATTCGCGCCAGCGCGAGAACCACATGACGATCATAGTGGCGAGTACGCCGAGCACGGTCTGCAGAATCATTACGATGACGAAGTAACCGATGCCGCCGCCGCGATTGCCGTCGCGGTCGCCGGACATCGCGCCATCGATGACACCGCCGATCACGCGCGCGAGGAACATCACGAACGTGTTGAGCACGCCCTGGATCAGCGCGAGCGTCACCATGTCGCCATTCGCGACGTGCGTGATCTCGTGACCGAGCACAGCGGAAACCTGATCGCGGTTCATGCTTTGAAGAAGTCCGGTGCTGACGGCGACGAGCGCGTGATTTTTGCTCATTCCAGTCGCGAACGCGTTGGGTTCGGGGCCGTCGTAGATCGCGATCTCGGGCATCCCGATGTTGGCGTTGCGCGCGTGGGTCGCGATCGTGTCGAACAGGAATTTCTCGCCGTCGTTGCGCGGTTCGGCGATCACTTGCGCGCCGACCGACATCTTCGCGAGCATCTTCGACATCGCCAACGAAATGAACGAACCGCCCATGCCGAACACGGCGCACAGAACAAGCATGCCTTGCAGATTGATGCCGGCGTGCGAGTACGCCCAACGATCGAGACCGAACAACGAAACGACGATGCTGAGCACCAGCATGATCGCAAGGTTCGTACCGACGAAAAGGATCAGGCGAAGCATGGTTACCTCGTGTTCGCTACGCGGCATGCGCCATGTCGAAAACTTTGGGTAGACTGCCCGCATTTCAAGCTCTCGACGCCGACATGATCACCTATCGCGGGCGCTTTGCGCCCTCGCCCACTGGCCCGTTGCATCTCGGTTCGCTGGTGGCGGCGGTCGGCAGTTGGGTGCGCGCTCGCCAGCGCGGCGGCGTGTGGCTGGTTCGTGTCGAAGACATCGATCCGCCGCGCGAGATTCCCGGCGCCGCGGCCGGTATTCTGAAAACGCTCAGCGCGTTCGGTCTCGAATCCGACGAACCGGTGATTTATCAGAGTGAACGCGCGGATGAATATCGCGCGAAATTCGCGCGCATCACGCCGCAGGTTTATCGGTGCTGGTGCAGCCGCGCGGATCTGGACGCGTTCGGCGGAATTCACCCGGCGGCATGTGTTGCGCCGCCCGATCCGTCTCGCGCGCCGGCGTGGCGTGTGCGTGTGCCGAACGCGCCGATCGGTTTCGTCGATCAGACCTTCGGACCGCAAGCGCAGAATCTGCGCGACGAGGTTGGCGATTTCGTCGTGCTGCGCACGGAAGGCTGGTTTGCATATCAGCTTGCCGTGGTCGTCGACGACGATGCGCAACACATTACCGAAGTCGTGCGCGGTGCGGACTTGCTCGATTCGACCCCGCGTCAAATCTATCTGCAGCATTTGCTCGGCTATTCGACGCCAGCGTATTTGCATCTGCCGATAGTCCTCGGCGAGGACGGGCGCAAACTCTCGAAACAGGATCGCGCGCGGCCCGTCGATCGCAGCGATCCCCTTCCCGCGCTGCGTTCTGCGCTGGCGTTTCTCGGCATCCAAACGGGGGGCGCGACAAGCCGAATCGATGATTCGCTGCGCGCGGCCATCGATCAGTTCGACGCGAGCCGACTGCTCGCAGTTCCTCGCGAATCGTGAACGTTCGCGCGTGTACAATCGCTGACATTAGCGACGCCAAAACAACATCGGAGGGAATCATGTCTGCACGCGTAGCACTGGTCACGGGTGGAACCGGCGGGATCGGATCGGCCATCGTCAAGAAGCTGGCGCAGCAAGGACACAAGGTCGCCACCAACTATCGCGACGAAGCCAAGAGCAAGGAATGGGTCTCGAAGATGAAGTCGCACGGCCTCGACGTCACCGTCGTCAAGGGCGATGTGGGCGACGCGGCATCGTCGGAAGCGATGATCAAGTCGGTCGAGGAAAAACTCGGACCCATCGATATCCTCATCAACAACGCCGGCATCACGCGCGACACGACGTTTCACAAGATGAGCGCGATGCAGTGGCAGGAAGTGATCAACAGCAACCTCAATTCCGTCTTCAACGTCACGCGACCGGTCATCGACGGCATGCGCAACCGCAAATGGGGGCGCATCATCCAGATCAGTTCGATCAATGGCCAGAAAGGCCAGTACGGACAGGCGAACTACGCCGCGTCGAAAGCCGGCATGCACGGTTTTACGATTTCGCTGGCGCAGGAAAACGCGAAGTTCGGCATCACGGTGAATACGGTTTCACCGGGTTACGTTGCGACCGACATGGTGATGGCAGTGCCCGAAGATGTGCGCAACAAAATCGCCGCGCAGATTCCGGTTGGGCGACTCGGTGAGCCGGATGAAATCGCCTACGCCGTTTCGTTTTTCGTGAGCGACGACGCGCGCTGGATCACCGGTGCAAATCTCGCCATCAATGGCGGCCAATACATGGGCTGGTGACGCTTCTGCGCGCGCATCTGAGAGACGAAAGCCCGGAGTGATCCGGGCTTTTTTATACTTTACAGTCCGGAAATGCTGCGCAGCACCGCTGCTGGTGCGTTGCCGCATCTTCTGCTAAGTTTGCGGCATGGCACAAGTACGTATCATCAAAAAATATCCCAACCGTCGTCTGTATGACACGGAGATTTCGAGCTACATCACACTCGAGGAAGTGCGCCAGCTCGTACTCGACAGCGAAGACTTCGAAGTCCGCGACGCCAAGTCCGGAGACGACCTGACGCGCTCGGTTTTGCTGCAGATCATCTCCGAGCACGAAGAGACCGGGCAGCCGATGTTCACCACGCAGCTTTTGTCGCAGGTGATTCGCTTTTACGGCGATTCGATGCAAGGTTTCATGGGCAGTTACCTCGAAAAAAGCCTGCAGATCTTTCTCGATCAGCAACAGAAATTTCGCAGTCAGTTGAACAACATTCTCGGCCAGACGCCATGGTCGATGCTCAACGATATGACCGAGCGCAATCTCGATCTGTGGAAGTCGGTGCAGGAAGGCTTCCTCACCGCCGCCGCCGGTTCTGCCAAGCAGCCGAGCGGCAAGGAACCAAAGTCCTGATGACGGTTGTTTGACAGCGCTGCCGGCGCTGTTACCATCGCGGCCTGTTGCGCTGCGCCATCGTGCGCGGCGCGGAATATCAGCGAGACAAATCCATGAGCAAACGTGTGGCTGTCGTCAGCGGCGGCATCGGCGGACTCGGCACCGAGATCTGCAAATACCTCGCGCGTTCCGGTAGGAAAGTCATCGCGGCCGACCTCGGCAGCCGCGCCGAACGCGTCGCCGAATTCCAGAAGGAAGTCGCTGAATTCGACATCGGTTTCGAATCCGTGAACGTCGGCGATGCCGACGCGTGTACCGAACTGACGAAGTCGCTAGCGTCGAAACACGGCTCGATCGACATTCTGGTCAACGCTGCCGGCATCACGCGCGACACCACACTGCGCAAGATGACCCCGGAGCAATGGCACGACGTGCTCGACATCAATCTCACCGGCGTTTTCAATCTG